>NZ_JBJGYO010000002.1:0-380374 GCF_054050035.1 Geodermatophilus sp. SYSU D00815
CCCCCCCCCCCCCCCCCCCCACCCCCCCCCCCTCACCCTCGCCGCCCCCCCCCCCCCCCCCCCCCCCCCCCCCCCCCCCCCGGGGGGGGGGGGGCCCCCGGGGGGGCGGCCCCGGGGCCGCGGTGGGGCGAGCTGGGGGGAACGGGGCCCCGCGCGGCCGCCCGGACCCCCGTTCCCCCCATCTCGACGCCCCTCGCGGCCCCGCGTGCCGGGTTCAGCGGCTGGTCGGGGGCCGGTCGCCCCTGCGCGCGGCGGGCACGCGTTCCACCAGGCCGGCCAGCGCGGCCAGGCCCTGGCTCGCCGAGCGGGCGACCCGGTCGAGCGGCTGGGGTGCCCGCCGGGCGCCGGCGTCGACGAGGTCACGGGTGCGGTCCAGCAGCGACGGCGGCAGCGCCGAGAGCGCGTTGCCGGGCGGACGGCGGGACACCGTCGGGTGCGGCCGGGTCGGCGAGATGCGGCGCACGAGCTCCCACTGCCGCCCGATGCGGCGCAGCTCGTCCGCCGAGAGCTGCTCCTGCAGGCGGGGCAGCAGCACGTCCTCCTCGTCGCGGACGTCCTCGCGCAGCACCTCGACCAGGCGGGCCAGCCGCTGCGGCCGGCGGGGGTCGTCGAGACCGTCCCGCTCGAGGGCGCTGACGAGCTCGTTGACCTCCTGGTGCTCCTCCTCGATCCGCAGGGTGAGCTCGTCGCCGTCCGGGAGGACCCGGCGCACGACCGGCCAGATCACCGTCTCCTCGGCGAAGGCGTGGCTGAACACCAGCCGGTCGACGCGGGTGAGCACCGCCTCCTGAGCGGTTCCCGACGTGCCGTCGAGCTCGTGCAGCAGGCGGTCGAGCTCCTCGTGGTCGGCGCGCTGGCGGGCGAGCACGCTGCCGGGTCCGCCGAGTTCCTCGACGGTCTGGCCGGCCAGTGATCGGGGCACGGGAACTCCTCAGCTTCCGGAACGGTGTCGCCCGGGTGTGCCCCCACCCGCGGCGGGGCATGCCCGCAGCATGGACTCGATCGGCACGTCGGACTTCTACGACCTGACCGGCCTGCTCGACGACGAGGGCCGCGAGCTGCTGCAGCGGGTCCGCACGTTCATGAACGACCGGGTCGAGCCGTGCATCAACGAGTGGTGGACCCGCGGGAAGTTCCCCCTGCATCTGGTCCCGGAGATGGCCGAGCTGGGCATCGCGGGCAACCCGTACCGGGGCTACGGCTGCCCGGGCCGCTCGTTCCTCCTCGACGGGATGCTCGCGATGGAGCTCTCCCGGGGCGACCCGTCGGTGGCCACCTTCTACGGCGTCCACGGCGGCCTGGCCATGGGGACGATCTACCTGTGCGGCTCGGAGGAGCAGAAGCAGCGCTGGCTGCCGCCGATGGCCCGCATGGAGCTGCTCGGCGCCTTCGGCCTGACCGAGCCGCAGTCCGGCTCCGACGTCGCCCGCGGGCTGCGGACCACCTGCCGCCGGGACGGCGACGGGTGGGTGCTCGACGGGCACAAGAAGTGGATCGGCAACGCCAGCTTCGCCGACCTGGTGATCATCTGGGCCCGCGACGAGGAGACCGACCGGGTGCTCGGCTTCGTCGTCGAGAAGGACACCCCCGGCTTCACCACCGTCGACCTCGAGGACAAGATCGCGCTGCGCGCCGTGCAGAACGCGCTGATCACCCTCGACGGGGTGCGGGTGCCGGAGGAGAACCGGCTGCAGGAGGCGCACGGCTTCCGCGACACCGCCAACGTGCTGCGCATGACGCGGGCCAGCGTCGCGTGGTCGGCGGTCGGCTGCTCCCGGGGCGCGTACGAGCACGCCCTCGCCTACGCCGGGGAGCGCACCCAGTTCGGCCGGCCGATCGCGCAGTTCCAGCTGGTGCAGGACCTGCTCGTCCGGATGCTCGGCAACATCACCGCCTCGGCGACCATGTGCACCCGCGTCTCGCAGCTGCAGGACGAGGGGCGGCTGGCCGACGAGCAGGCGTCGCTGGCCAAGGCGTTCTGCACGATGCGGATGCGCGAGACCGTCGGCTGGGCGCGCGAGCTCATGGGCGGCAACGGGATCCTGCTGGAGAACCACGTCGGCCGGTACGTCGCCGACGCCGAGGCGATCTACTCCTACGAGGGCACGCGCGAGGTCAACAGCCTGATCGTCGGCCGGGCGATCACCGGCCACGGCGCCATCGTCTGACGGGTCACAGGATGCCGCGGTAGATCTCCAGCGTCCCAGCGCCCTCCGGCGGGGTGACGGCGGAGGCCCGGCACGACTCGAGCGTGGTCAGGGGTTCGCGGCCCGCGGAGACGTCGCGGAGCCCGAGCGTGGTGCTGCCGGCGCCGGCGTCGTGCACCGCCACCGGGAACTGCTGCCGGCCGGCGCCCGGGTCGAGGGGCAGGAAGCCCTCCCGCCCGAGGCTGATGTTGTTCTGCACCATCGAGTACTCGCGGGAGCCCGCGCCGGGGCCCCGGTAGTCGAGGGTCACCTCGTACAACCCCGGGGTCGGGGCGCCGAGCACGATCTCGTCCCCTCGGACGCGGCACGGCACGCCCTGCCACGACGCCGGCTCCACCGGCGTCCACACCAGCGTCGTCGGCGACGTCCGGGCGGGGGCGTAGGAGCGGAAGAGGGTCCGGTAGAACCACCAGTTCGCGCTCAGGCTCCACGTGACCAGGGGGCCGACCTCGGGGGCCGTCGTGACCACCACGTCGGGACGGGCGGCCATGCGCTCGGCGAAGACGTCACGCTGCTCGCCGAGGGCGGCGATCACCGAGTCCACCGGCAGGCCGTTGCGGTCGGGCACCAGGGCACCGGCCAGGCCCATGTACTCCTCGACGACGGCGTCCTGGCGGTCGCGGAAGAGGTCGAGGTGGCCCCGCCACTCGAGGCCGAGGTAGCCGCCCAGCCCGGGCTCGCGGGCCACCGCCGGGTCCGCCGCGAGGGCCCGGCCGGCGGTCCGCGAGTCGGTGACCGCCGCGCGGTCGGCCAGGACGAGGGCGACGACGGTCGCCACCGCCAGGACCGCGCGGAGCCCCGCTCCCGCCCTCCGCCGGCCGGGGGAGCCGGCCCGACCGAGCCGGCCGAGGCCGAGGTGGACGAGGCGGACGGCCACGAGGACGACGACGACGTCGCCCCAGAGGGCCAGCGCCCAGAAGTAGCCGCCGGCGTGCCCGCCCACGGTCGCCACCACGCCGCCGAGCAGGACGGAGACGCCGACGTAGGCGACCAGCGACCAGCCGACGTCCCGGCGGAGGAGGGCGCGCAGCAGCACCCCTGCGAGGACGACCGGCGCGACGAGCGCGTGCTCGGCCGCCATGACGCCCACCAGGTCGCCGACGGAGAAGACGACCGACTCCTCCCCCAGGGCCCCGAAGTACCACATCTGGTCGCCGCGGACGTCGGAGAAGTTGTAGGCGAGGTGGTCGACGAAGTGCCCCGCGGTCGCGACGAAGCCGGTGACCAGCCAGCTCCCGAGCGCGGCTGCCCACAGGACGGCAACGGGCGCGGGCCACGGCGTCTCCCGCTGCCGCGCGAGGTGGACGCTCACCACGACCAGCAGCAGCCCGCCGGAGACGAGGCCGTAGTCGTTGGACCACACCGCCGCCACGGCGCCCGCGCCGACGCCGACGAGCAGCGCCCGGCGCCGTGCGGGCCACCGGCTGCGCAGTACCAGGTACGCCGTGCCGGCCAGCAGGTAGGGAGCGAGCGCGCGCAGCGGCCGCAGGCTGTTGCCGGGCAGGGCCGCGTCCCGCAGCCGGTCGAGGCAGCCACCGCAGACGGGGTCGACGGCGGCCAGCCCCGGCCAGGCGTCCGCGAGCGCCAGCAGCACGACCGGGACGGCCGCCGCCCACGCGAGGACCCACACCGACCGCCGCCCGAGCACCAGCACCGCCAGGACGGCGACGAGCAGCTGGAGGCCGAGCAGGGTCACCAGGTGGGCGGCGAACACCGACGCACCGAGGTCGCCGCCGAGGACGGCGAACACCGGGGCGAGCAGCAGCACCGGGCCGATGCCGAGGTAGGGGTGGAAGTCCCGCCCCGGCCACTCGCCGGAGGCCAGCCGGAACAGGCCGCTGGCGGTCTGGAAGGAGCCGTCGAGGTGGAAGGTGGGCACGGCGAGGGCCACCTCGCGCGCCTGCACGACCGGGGCGACCAGGTCGAGGACGAGCAGCGCCGCCAGGGCGGCCCAGCGCACCGCGGACCGCCCGCGGAGGCGTCGTCCCGGTGCGGCCGTGGAGGCCCCCGCAGGGTTGCTGTGCTCGACCATCGGTGTGCTGCCCGTCCTGACGTCCCTGGAGAGCGGCGCGCGCGGGCGGCACCGCGGCGACGCGATTGCGCAACGCATGCCACCGGCCACCGACTGTAAGCGGATGGACCCGGCCCGACGGGGATCCGCCGTCTGCTCCGCCCCACCCGTCCCACGCGGCCGAACGGCCCCGCCGCAGAGTCCCGCCGCGAGCGTGCGAGCGGTGGGGGGAGGTGACGGACGGGAACGGCCTCCCTGCAGGAGCCCGCCGCGAGCGTGCGAGCGGTGGGGGGAGGTGACGGACGGGAACGGCCTCCCTGCAGGAGCCCGCCGCGAGCGTGCGAGCGGTGGGGGGAGGTGACGGACGGGAACGGCCTCCCTGCAGGGGCCCGCCGCGAGCGTGCGAGCGGTGGGGGGCAGGGAGGTCCTTCGACTACTGGCGGTCCCACCAGAGGGCGGCCGCCTCGTCGGGCGTGCGGCCGTCGATCTCGACGGCCCGGTTGAGCGCGACCAGCGCCTGCGTGGTCAACCGGGCGCTGGTGCCGTCCAGCGCCTCCCGCAACCGGTCGCCCCACCGGTCGAGGACGGCCGTGCGCACGAGGGGGACGACGTTCTCGTGCGGCTGCAGCCCGCGGTCGTCGAGCAGCAGCAGCACCGGGGCCGTCCCCAGTCGGGCGTCGGTGGTCTCCAGCAGGCCCACGTCGATCTCGCCGGCCACCAGCGCCTCCACCGTGGCCCCGCGCGAGGGCATGCTGAGCACCTGGCCGAAGCGCAGCCCGTAGACCTCCTCCAGCCCGGGCAGGCACAGCGGCCGGTCCGGGCACTCCGGCGGACCGCCGAAGACCAGGTCCGGCGCGATCGGCGCGAGCTCCGACAGCCGCCCGACGCCGTGCTCGGCCGCGAACGCCGTGGTGACGGCGAAGCCGTTCTGGTCCTCGGCGGCGGCGGGGGCGAGGACCGTGACCCCGCGGTCGACCAGGGTCAGCGACAGCGTGCCGTGCAGCTCCTCGACCGACCGCAGCGCCGCGGCGTCGCCGGCGCCGACGAAGGTGACCGCCGTCCCGAGGTAGTCGATGACGACGTCGACCACCCCCTGCTCCAGGGCGGGCTGCACCACCTCGCGGGTGCCGAGCCCCGGCTCCACCGCCACCGGCAGGCCGGCCCGGCGCACCGCCTCGGCGTAGACCGCGACGAGCACCTGGTTCTCCGTGAAGTCGTAGGCGGTGAACCGGATCGTGCCCTCGGGCAGCGCGGGCGGGGGCGTCGCCGCCGAGCCGCACGCGACGAGCGCCGCGAGCACGACCGGTAGGACGGCGATGCGCCAACGCAACCCGCACACGGGCGCCCTCCTCCCCGGCCCCGCTGGCGGGCAGGCTAGCCGCCCTCGGGGCGCAAAGGGGTGTCCCGGCGCGCCCGGGAGGAGGACGATCCCTCGGCATGGCGTCGCCGCCGCAGGCCGTACCCGCGTCGGTGCCGGCCCCGCGGCGGGCACCGCCCGAGCTGCGCCGTGTGCGCCGCCGCCGCCGTCCCTCCGGGGAGGCACCGCCGCTGCCGCACCACCTCAACGCCTCCGGCAAGTGGTGGCTCGCCGCCTCCGCCGGCGTCCTGGTGGCGTGGGTGGTGGTGTGGGCGACCGACAGCGTGGCGCTGTTCGACCTCGCCGACACCCGGGTGCTGCAGGCCTTCGAGGCGGTCCGCAGCCCGGGGCTGACCCGGGCCGCCCTGGCCGCCGGCGCCCTGGCCACCCCCATCGCCGTCTACGTGCTGTGGGTGGCCAACTTCGTCCTGCTGATCGCGTTCCGCCGGTGGCGGCACCTGTTCGTGTGGATCGGCGTCGCGCTGGTGGTGGTCAACGCCGGCGCCATCATGCTCACCACCCTCGAGCGGCCGCGCCCGTACGAGGTGGAGCTGATCGCCCGGTGGTCGGGCTACTCCATGCCCTCGCTGCCGATCACGGTGCTCACCGCCTTCCTCGTCTGCACCCTGTACTCGCTGGTGCCGGCCGGGCGGCTCCGCACGGTCGGCAAGTGGGTGGTGTGCGCGCTGCTGGTCGTCACCGCGCTCTCCCGGCTGTACCTGGCCCAGGACCACCCGACCGACGTCGTGGCCGGCGCCGTGCTGGGCGTGGCCGTGCCGCTGGCCGCGTTCCGGCTGCTGACGCCCAACGAGGTGTACCCGGTGCGCTACCGCCGCGGCCGCACCGCCCACCTCGACGTCACGGGGGCGCGCGGGACGGCGATCGTCCGCGCCCTGCAGGACCAGCTCGGGCTGCTGGCCACCTCGGTGGCGCCGTTCAACCTGGCCGGGTCGGGCGGTTCCACGCCGCTGAAGATCCGCGTCAAGTCCGAGGCCGCCGCCGGCGAGAGCACGGTGTTCGGGAAGCTCTACGCGGTCACCCACGTCCGCTCCGACCGCTGGTACAAGCTCGGCCGCACGCTGCTCTACGGCCGGCTGGAGGACGAGCAGCCGTACCACAGCGTGCGCCGGCTGGTGCAGTACGAGGACTACATGCTGCGCCTGCTGACCGATGCCGGGCTGCCGGTGCCGCACCCCCTCGGCATCGTCGAGATCACGCCGGAGCGCGAGTACCTGCTGGTCAACGAGTTCGTCAGCGGCGCCGAGGAGCTCGGCGACGCCGAGGTGGACGACGCGATCATCGACCAGGGCCTCGCCCTCGTCCGGCGGATGTGGGAGGTCGGCGTGGCGCACCGCGACATCAAGCCGGCCAACCTGCTGGTCTGCGACGGGCGGCTGGTGCTCATCGACACCGCGTTCGCCGAGGTGCGCCCGAGCCCGTGGCGGCAGGCGGTCGACCTGGCGAACATGATGCTGGTCCTGGCCCTGCGCACGAGCGCCGAGCAGGTCTACCGCCGGGCCACGGTGCACTTCACCGATGCCGAGATCGCCGAGGCCTTCGCCGCCACGCGGGGCATCACGATGCCCTCGCAGCTGCGCCGGATGATGCGCCAGCAGGGGCGGGACCTGCACGCCGAGTTCCTCGCCCTGCTGCCCTACCGGCTGCCGCCGGTGCGCATCCAGCGGTGGAGCTTCCGGCGGATCGGCCTGATGTTCGGCACGCTGGTCTCGGCGCTGCTGGCCGCGGTGGTCCTCGCCAACGTGCTGGGGCAGCCGCTGTGAGGGCGGCGCGGGTCCGGGCATCGCTGGCCCTGGTGTGCGGCGCGCTCGTCGCCGGGTGCGCCACCGGCTCCACCGCCATCGCCGAGCCGCCGCAGTGCGCGGCCGGCGACGACGGCGCCGGCAACGGGGTGATCCTCATGGCCCAGTCGGTGCCGACGGCGGAGTGGGTCCCGTGCGTGCGGGCCGCGATCCCGCTGGGCTGGGGGTTCCACCACCTGGAGGCCCGCAACGGCGAGGCCCGGTTCTGGCTGGACTCCGACCGCGACGGGCAGAAGGCGGTGGAGGTCCGGCTCACCGCCTCGTGCGACACGATCGGCGCCACCCCGGTGCCCAGCGACCGCGAGGGCATGCAGCGGCTGGAGCGGGTCTCGCAGATGGCGCCGACCTACGCCGGCGAGCGGTTCTACCTCTTCGACGGCGGCTGCCTGACCTTCGTCTTCGCGCTGCACGGCGCCAGCCCCGGCGAGGGGCTGGCGCTCGTCTCGCAGGTCGTCGGCGTGATCGCCCGGGAGGACCTGCGGGAGCAGGTCCGGGAGGAGAGCGACGGCCGGCTCGAGCTCGACCCGGTGCGCACGCCGTGACCACCGTCGAGAGCCCGCCACGCGCCGCCAAGCCGCTGTGGCGGCGGCTGGTCGGGCCGGTGTTCTCGCTGGTGCTCGTGGTCGCGGTGTTCGCCTGGTTCCTGCCGCAGTTCACCAGCCTCTCCGACGTGTGGGCGTCGGTGCAGGCGATGACGGCCGTCCAGATCGCCGTGCTGGTGGTGGCGGCCGCGTGGAATCTGGTGACCTACCAGTTCGTCATGGTCACCTCCATGCCGGGGCTGACGCTGCGGCAGGCCTTCGTCTCCACGCAGACCACGACGGCGGTGTCGAACACCCTGGTCGGCGGCGCGGCCATCGCGCTGGGGCTGACCTACTCGATGAACTCGTCCTGGGGCTTCTCGCGCTCCCGGACGTCGGTCTCGCTGCTCACCTCGGGCCTGTGGAACAACTTCGTGAAGCTCGGGATGCCGGTGCTCGCCCTCGCGCTGCTGGCGTTCACCGCCGCCCCCACGCCCGGCCGGCTGCTGGGCGGGCTGCTGGGCCTGGCCGGGCTGGTCGGCGCCGCCGTCCTGCTGTGGCTGGCCCTGCGCAGCCGGGAGAGCGCGGCCCGGGTGGGCCGGTGGCTGGCGCGGGTGGTCTCGGCCGTGCTGCGCCCGCTGCACAAGGGGCCGGTCGAGGGCTGGGACGACGCGCTGACGAAGTTCCGCGACCGCACCGTGCTGCTGCTCCGGGCCCGGTGGCACTGGCTGACCCTGGCCACGGTCGTGAGCCACCTGTCGCTGTTCCTGGTCCTGCTGCTCGCGCTGCGCTTCTGCGGGGTGAGCGCCGAGCAGGTGAGCTGGACCGAGGCCCTCGCCGTCTTCGCCTTCGCCCGGCTGCTCACCGCCGTCCCCTTCACCCCCGGCGGGCTCGGCGTGATCGAGCTGGCGCTGATCACCGGCCTGTCCGCGGCCGGCGGCGCGCGGTCGGCGGTGGCCGCCGCCGTGCTCGTCTTCCGCGCGCTGACCTACGTGCTGCCGATCCCGCTCGGCCTGGTCACCTACGTCGTCTGGCGGCGCAACCGCTCCTGGCGGCGGCCGCCCGGCACCGCGCCGCGCACCGAGCTGGTGCCGGAGGCCGCCTGACCTGCCGGGCGCGGTGCGCTGTGGTTGAGTGACCGGAGTCACACGAGCACCAGGGGGACGGCGATGACGCAGGTCGCAGCCACGCGACGCCGGGCCGGCACCACCGACGCCACGACGAGCGAGGGCCGGGAGGAGCCGGCCGGCGCACCGGAGAAGCCGGCCGCGGCGCCGGCGGCCGGGGCGCCGGCCGAGGCCGCCGAGGCCGTGACGGGGCTGGACATGGTGCTGGTCGACGGCGCCCGCGGCCCGCTGCGCCGCTTCGTGCCGCCGGCGCGCACGACGCTGGCCTTCGCCCGGGCGCTGGCCGGCAAGCCCGACGTCGTCGGCAGGCGGGCGCGCTACCTCACCCGGGAGCTGGGGCGCATCACCGCCGGGCGGTCCGACGTCGCGCCGCACCCCAAGGACAAGCGGTTCGCCGACCCGGCGTGGACCGGCAACCCGCTGCTGCGCCGGCTGATGCAGGCGCACATCGCCGCCGCGCAGACGGCCGCCAAGCTGGTCGACGACGCCGACCTGGACTGGCGGGACGACGAACGGATCCGGTTCACCCTCACCAACGTCGTCGACGCCCTCGCCCCCAGCAACACGCCGCTGAACCCGCTGCTGTGGAAGGCGGTCATCGACACCGGCGGCGCGAACGCCGTCCGGGGGGTCCGGCGCATGGTCGGCGACCTGGTCTCGCCGCCGCGGGTGCCCTCGATGGTGGAGCCGGACGCGTTCACGGTGGGCGAGGACCTCGCGGTCACGCCCGGGGCCGTGGTGTTCCGTTCCGACGTCTTCGAGCTGATCCGGTACCGGCCCACGACCGAGGTGGTCCGCGAGGTGCCGCTGCTGATGGTGCCGCCGACGATCAACAAGTACTACATCGCCGACCTCGCCCCCGGCCGCAGCATCGTCGAGCACTACGTCGCCGCCGGTCAGCAGGTCTTCATGATCTCGTGGCGCAACCCCGACCAGCGGCACGCCGACTGGGGGCTCGACACCTACGGGCAGGCGATCCTCGACGCGATGGACGCCGTCGAGCGGGCCACCGGCAGCACCCGGGTCGCGCTGCAGGCGTTCTGCTCCGGCGGCATCATCACCGCGATGCTGCTGGCCCACCTGGCCGCCACCGGCCGGCTCGACCGGGTGGCGGCGGCCAGCTTCGCCGTCACCGTCCTTGACTGGTCGCGGGCCGGCACGGTCGGTGCGCTCATGGACCCCGACGCCGTCCGGGAGGCCACCGAGCGGTCGCGGCGGAAGGGGTACCTCGACGGCGCCGCGCTGGCCGAGGTCTTCGCCTGGCTGCGGCCCAACGACCTGGTGTGGAACTACTGGGTCAACAACTACCTGCAGGGCAAGCCGCCGGCGGCCTTCGACATCCTCTACTGGAACGCCGACACCACCCGGATGAGCGCCGCGCTGCACCGGGACTTCATCGACCTGGCCCTGGGCAACGCGCTGACCGAGCCGGGCGCGTCGACGATGCTCGGCACCCCGGTGGACCTCTCGGCCGTCGACGTCGACACCTACGTCACCGCGGGCATCGCCGACCACCTCTGCCCGTGGCAGTCCTGCTACCGGACGACGCAGCTGCTGGGCGGCGAGAGCCGGTTCATCCTCTCGACCAACGGCCACATCGCCTCGCTGGTCAACCCGCCGACCAACCCGAAGTCCACCTTCCAGGTGGCCGGCTCCACCCCGCCCGACCCCGACGAGTGGCTGCGGCAGGCGGAGACGGTCAAGGGCTCGTGGTGGCCGGACTTCACGGCCTGGCTGGGCGAGCGCTGCGGGGAACAGGTCCCGGCCCCCGACCGCCTCGAGGGCGACCTCGAGGTGCTCGCCGAGGCCCCCGGCACCTATGTCTTCGACAAGTAGCCGGCCGTCCCGCCCGGCGCGGGAGACGGTCCGGACGGTGACCGCCGCCGGCCGCACGCTCCGCGTCGCCGTGCGCACCGGCACCGGTGCCGACGCGCCGCCGCTGCTGCTCATGAACGGCATCGGCGCCAGCCTCGAGGTGCTGCAGCCGTTCGTCGACGCCCTCGACCGGCGCCGCACGGTGGTCCGCTTCGACGTCCCCGGGGTGGGCGGCTCGCCGCGGCCGGTCGTGCCGTACGTCCTGGCCACCTTCACCCCGGTCGTGGCGGCGATGCTGGACGAGCTCGGGCACGACGACGAGGTCGACGTCCTGGGCTTCTCCTGGGGCGGCGGCCTGGCCCAGCACTTCGCCGTGCAGCACGGCCGCCGGGTCCGCCGGCTGGTGCTGGCCGCGACCGGCACCGGCACGCTCATGGTGCCCGGCCACCCCAAGGTGCTCGCCCGCATGCTCACCCCGCGGCGGCACCGCGACCCGGAGTACGCGCGGTCGATCGCCGGTGACCTCTACGGCGGCACCATGCGCGAGGAACCCGACCGGGCGGCGCGGGCGCTGCACGCGGCGTCGCGGCTCGGGCCGCGGCGCGGGTACTACTACCAGCTGGCCGCGGGCGCCGGCTGGAGCAGCCTGCCGTTCCTCGGCCTGATCCGGCAGCCGACGCTCGTGGTGGCAGGCGACGACGACCCGATCATCCCGTCGATCAACGCCCGGCTGATGGCGCGGCTCATCCCCGACGCCCGCCTGCACCTCTACCGCGGCGGGCACCTGGCGCTGATCACCGAGGCGCGCGAGCTGGCCCCGGTGGTCGACGGCTTCCTCGACGCGTGACCTACAGGCGGCAGGCGGCGCCGCCCTCCACGAACCCCTGGCGGAAGTGGTCGACCAGCTCGAAGCCGGACAGCCCGGCGTCGGGCAGCACGCTGCGCATCGTCGCGTACTGCAGCAGGACGACGGCGGCCTCGTCGACGTCGCCGGGCGAGATCTGGAACCGGCTGGCCTCCAGCTGGCCCAGCGAGAGCTCGCGGGCGTACCAGCCGGCGGCGCACACCGCGCTGGTGACCGCCTCGGCGTCGTCGGTGGACAGCCCCCGCTGCGCGCGCACGGCCAGGCCGTACGGCAGCGCGACGAGGGTGTCGACGGCGAAGTCGCCGATCTCCTCGTGGGCCGGCTCCAGCAGGTCGGTGGCGTCGTAGCGCACCGAGCCGTCCTCGGCGCAGTACTGCAGGTCGAGCTCCTCCCCCTCGCCGCTGCACACCATGCCGTCGCCGTCGGCGGCGCGGACCTCCGGCGGCGCGAACTCCCCGCCGAGCGGGGGCGTGCCGGCGAAGCCCACGGTGACGGCCTGCGTCCAGAAGAGACCGAGGGTGTCGTCGACGGCCGCGACGCTCTCGTCGAACGAGAGGTTGCCCATGCTCTCCTCCTCCGCGCCGTCCTCGAACTCCGCCTGGGTGTAGAAGCGCGTGGAGTCGAAGGCGGCGCAGGCGGCCGCGCCGTCGGCGTAGCCCTCCTGGAACGCCGACAGCTGGTCGAACAGCGAGCCGTGCGCGCCGTCGACGTCCGCGGACGTGCCGACCGGGTCGCCGAAGTAGAGATAGCCGAGCAGGTACGGGTCGAGGGCCGGGGCGCGCAGGGTGAAGTGCCGCGAGTTCCCCTCCACCACCCACCGCGTCCAGGCGCCGGCGAAGCACTCGGCCTGGGTCTCGACCACGATCGACTCGTCGTCGATGCCGGCGTGGCCCTGGACCGCGTGCCCCATCTCGTGGGCCATGATCTCGGCGATCACGAAGGCCCCGTACTCCTCGGCGAGGTCGGTCAGCCACGCGCGGTCGTAGAAGATCGCGTCGTCCGGCGGGCAGTAGAAGGCGTTCTCGGCGAGGTCGTCGACGTCCCGGTCGAAGCACGCGCTGTCGGGCAGCTCGCCGTCGCCGGTCTCGGCCGGGTCGATCGACCAGAAGCCGCCCTCGACGGTGCCGAACTCCTCGCCGAACACCTGGGGGAAGGTCTCCTCCCAGAACGTGAGCACGTCGGCGAGGGAGTTGCGGGCGATCCGGTCGGTCTCGCCGTCGCCGGCCAGGCCGACCGCGAGCTCGGCGTCGCTGACGTCGGTCCGCAGGCCGTCGGCCGGCGCCGCCGTGCCGACGACGGTGGAGGTGCAGCCGGCGAGCAGGACGCCGGCGAGCAGGATCGCGGCGGGACGGCGGACGGGCATCGGATCCCTCGGCTCGGGCGGACGCGGTCGGCGGTCCGGCTCGACGCAGGAAGGTGCCCGGTCGGCGACACCCCCGTCAATGACATCGGTCCCGGTACCGTGCGCGCGTGCCCGCCCTGCCGCTCGTCCGCCGGTCCGCCGTCCTCGTGGTCGCCGTCCTGGCCGTGCTGCTCGCGACCGCTCCCGCGGCGCGGGCGCACACCGCGCTCGCGTCGTCGACACCGGCCGAGGGCAGCACCGTCGCCGAGCCGCTGCCCGCGGTCGACCTGACCTTCACCGGCCCCGTCCTGCTCCGGCAGGTCGCCGTCCGCGGGCCGGACGGCGCCGACGCGGCGGCCGGCGCGGCGAGCGCGGCGGGCGCGGTGGTCAGCCAGCCGGTCGCCCTGGCGGCCGCGGGAACCTACACGGTCGACTACTCGGTCACCTCGGCCGACGGGCATCAGGTCGACGGATCGGTGACGTTCACCTACGCGCCGCCGGCTCCTCCGACGACGTCCTCGCCGCCACCGGCGACCACGCCGGCCCCCACCTCGGCGGCCGAGCCCAGCGAGGCGGCGGCGGAGCGCGAGCCCGAGGGGTCGGGCGGGCTGCCCGCGTGGCTGCTCGTCGGCGGTGCGGCCGCGCTCGTCGCCGCCGTCTTCTTCATCCCGTGGCGGCGCCGGCGGCGGGGCTGACCGGCCGGGTGCCGATCACCACGGTCGCCTCGCCGTCCTCGTCGGTGACGACCCGGGCGCCGAGCCCGCCGCGGCGGAGGACGTCGGCCGCCCGCGGCGCCTGCGCCGCGCTCGCCTCGGTCAGCAGCGCCCCACCGGGGGCGAGCCAGGCGGCGGCCTCCGCGGCGACCCGCCGCAGCACCTCGAGACCGTCAAGCCCGCCGTCGAGGGCCACCGGCGCCTCGTGCAGCCGCGCCTCGGCCGGCAGCAGCGGGAGCTCCCCGCTGGGCACGTAGGGGACGTTCGCCAGCAGGACGTCGACCCGGCCGCGCAGCTCCGCCGGCACCGGGGCGAACAGGTCCCCCTCGACCACCCGCCCGCCGGCCGGCTCGACGTTGCGCCGGGCGCAGCGGACGGCGGCGGGGTCGACGTCGGCGGCGACCAGCGTGGTGCCCGGGCGGGCGGCGGCGAGCGCGACGCCGAGGGCGCCGGACCCGCAGCACAGGTCGAGGACCACGGCGCCCGGCGGGGTCCGCGCGACCGCCTGGTCGACCAGGAACTCCGTGCGCCGGCGCGGCACGAACACGCCCGGCGCGACGGCGATCCGCAGGCCCCGGAACCCCGCCCAGCCGAGCACGTGCTCGAGCGGCTCGCCGGCGACCCGGCGGGCGACCATCGCCGCCAGCTGCCCCTCGGTGGCCGCCTCGGCCCGCAGCAGCGCGGCCTCCTCCTCGGCGAACACGCAGCCGGCCGCGCGCAGCTCGTCCACCACCGTCACGAGGCCAACCTAGATCGCCCGCTACCGTGCGGACGTGAGCGACGGGGTCCGGCTGGGCGTCGGCCTGGTCCTGCTGGCGGCCATCGCCCTCGGCGTGCTCACGCTGGCGCGGGTGGGGCAGCGCCGGGCCCTGCTGGTCGCCTCGGGTCGCGCCGTCGTGCAGCTGGCCGTCGTCGCCCTGGCCCTGCGCGGCGTCTTCGGGGCACCGGTCCTCGTGGTGCTCGCGGTCGCGGTGATGTTCGGCGTGGCCACGTGGACGGCGGCGCGTCGGCTGCGCGGCCTGCGCGGGGCGCCGCGGGCCGTCGTCCTCGCCTGCGGCGCCGGCTCGGCGGTGACCATCGGGCTGATCTGCGGGCTGCCTGTCCTCGACCGGTCGGTGCGGACGCTGGTCGCCGTCTCCGGCATCGTCATCGGGGGCACGATGACGGCGGCCACGCTCACCGGGCGGCGGTTGCTCGACGGGCTCCGCCGGCGCCGCGACGAGGTCGAGGCGTGGCTGGCGCTGGGTGCGACGCCGCGGCGAGCCGTCGACGCCATCGCCCGCGACGCCGCCTCGGAGGCGCTGGTGCCGGCCCTGGACCAGACGCGCACGGTCGGGCTGGTGACGCTGCCCGGCGCCTTCGTCGGCGCGCTGCTCGGCGGCGCCGGCGCGGTGGACGCGGCCCGCTTCCAGATCGTCGTGCTCGTCGGCCTGCTGTGCGCGGAGTCGATCACCGCCGTCGTCCTGACCCGCCTGCTCGGCGCGCCGCGGACGCTCCCGCAGCCCGAACCGGCGCCGGCCTAGGAGCTGCCGGTCCCGGGCCCGGCAGCGGTGGCGGTCAGGTCAGCTCAGCAACCGCAGTCGCAGCTGGCGTCGGTGCAGTCCTCGTCGCAGCACCAGGTCGGCTCGGGCACGGCTCGTCACCTCCCTCCTCCGGTCGGGCACCGCAGCAGGGCGCGGGCCGATGCGGGGCAGGCGCCGCGCAGCTCCGCGGACGCCGCGAGGGTGACCGGCAGCTGCTCGCGCGCCACGGGCCGGAACCCGAAGCGCGGGAACCAGCCGTCGGCCGACCCGGTCAGCAGCGCGACCGGCGCGCCGGCGGCGTCGACGACGGCCAGCGCGGCGGCCACCAGGTCGGCGCCGACCCCGCGGCCCCGCCGGTCGGCGGCCACCGCCGCCGAGCGGAGGAGGAACGCGGTGGCCTCCCCCTCCCCGTGCCGCTCGAGCGCCACCGTCCCGACGACGTCGCCGTCGGCCCGGGCGACGAGCACGAGCGCGGCCTCCTCCAGCCCGTCGAGCGGCAGGCCGGCCGCGGCGACCAGGGCGCGGGCCGCGGGCAGCTCCGCGGCGGTCGCCTCCCCGACGAGCGCGGGGCTCATGCCGGCGTGCAGCACGATGCGCCCCGGTGCCCGCGCAGCCGCGACACCGCCGCCGCGGCACGGCGGGCGGCACGGGTCCACGTGCTCGGCCGGCAGCAGCGGACCGCCGCGGCCAGCCGGGCGGAGTCGGCCCTGCGGTGCAGCCGCGCGCGGTGCTCGGCGGCGACGACCTCGGAGATGTCGAAGGTGCTCACGGCGGTGCTCCTCTCAGCAGCAGGCGGGCTCGCCGGCGCGATCCGGGGCGGAGAACGTGGGGCTGTCGGCCAGCACGGTGTAGACCTCCCACCGCACGCCGTCGGGGACGCCCTCCACCCAGAACTTGTCCTGCCGCGCGTAGCAGCAGGTGGTGCCGCGCTCGTCGGTCGAAGCCAGGCCGAGCGCGGCCAGCCGGGTCTGCTCGGCGTCGACGGCGTCGGGCGAGGCGACCTCGACCCCGAGGTGGTTCAGCGTGCCGGCCCGGTCAGGGTTCTCGAGCAGGACCAGCTTCAGGGGCGGGTCGGCGATGACGAAGTTGGCGTAGCCGGGCCGGGTCTTGGCCGGCTCGGTGCCGAAGAGGTTGGCGTAGAAGGCGGTGGCCGCCTCGACGTCGGCCACGTCGAGCGCCAGCTGGATGCGGGACACGGGAACCTCCGTTCCGGGCGGACACATCGACCGCCGTCGATACGAGAGGTTGCACCCGTACATCGACGGCTGTCAATATGTCGAGGGACCGGGACCGGCCGGGACGGAGGAGGACCATGCCGCTGAGGGAGCTGCTGCCGCGCGAGCTGCCGCTGCGCGAGCTGCCCGTGCTGGAGCAGCCCGAGGTCGAGGCGTGCTGCGCCCCGCTGGCGTCCGTGCTGCTCGGCGAGCAGGAGGCGCAGACCCTCGCGCGCCAGTTCGCCGCCCTGGCCGACCCCGTGCGGCTGCGGATCGTGTCGCTGCTGGCCACGGCCGAGGAAGGCGTCGTGTGCGCCTGCGACCTGGTCGAGCCGGTCGGCAAGAGCCAGCCCACGGTCTCCCACCACCTGAAGGTGCTCGTGGAGGCCGGGCTGGTGACCAGCCAGCGCCGGGGGCGCAACAACTGGTACGGCGTCGTGCCGGCGGCGCTGGAGGCGCTGCGCGGCGCGCTCGCCACCCGCTGAGCCGGGCGGCGCGGCGGGGTCAGGCCGTGGGGCGCACCACGCAGCCGCTGGAGCCGCCCAGGCCGTCGACGGCGAAGCCGCGCAGCGCCAGGAGGTCGGCCAGGGCGCGGTTCATCACCTGCTGGGTCATCGCGTCGGCCTCGGCGCCGTGCACCTGCTCCACGCTCATGCGGTCGTGCTGGCGCCAGGTGACGACGATGCCGGCGAGCGCGGGCTCCGGGGTGAGGCAGGCCCCGCCGAGCGGTCCGGCCGGGCCGGTGGCGTCGTGCAGCGGCAGGCCGGCCTCGGCGATCGCGGCGGCCACCTCGACCACCAGCGTGGTGAGCGGGTCGTCGTCGGCGACCTGCGCGTCCCAGTCCTCGGGCAGCCGGTCGAGCTGCTCGCCGAGGTGGCCCAGCCACGCCCAGTCCTCCGGCGACGGCCGCCGGTTCAGCCCGCCGTCGGCCCGGCGGACGCCGTAGACCGGCCCGGCGAGCGGGTGCCCCTCCGTCACGGCGGCCCACCGCGCCTCGGCGCGGTCCGAGAAGGGGCCGGCGACGACCCGGCCGGGGCCGTGCTCCTCGTCGACGACCAGCCACCAGCCCTGGCAGGCCGCGCCGCCGAGTACGACCTCACCGCTGGACAGACCACCCACGCCGCTCACCGCTCGCCTCCTGGACCCGCCGCCGGGGACGTGCGGCGGTGGCAGAACGGTAGGTCCGCGCGCGTGTGGGGCAGGCCACTCGCGACCGGCCGCGGAGGGCGCGTTCCCGGATCGTTGCGGGGCTGCCGATACCGGACGACGACGTGCGCCCCGCGCCGGCCACATGTCGACAGCAACGGCGTTCTCCCAGCGTGCGGGCCCGGTGCGGGCGTTCGATGACCTCGGGGACGCGGCGTGTCCGGCCCGCCCCACGGGGCGACGGCGGCCCGCCGGGTCAGGACCGGGGGCGGCGGTGCCTGATCCGGTGCCGCTTGATCCGGTACATCGCCGAGTCGGCCCGCTCCAGCACCGCGTCGGGGTCGTCGCCGGGGCGACCGACCGCGCCACCGATGCTGACCCGGACGGCGTCCGGCCCGCCCGGCATCCCCAGCGGCTCGTGCAGGTGCGCGGCCACCCGCTCGGTGAGCGAGACCAGCTCCACCTCCTCCACGGCCGGGGTGAGGACGACGAACTCGTCGCCGCCGATGCGGGCGATCGCGTCGGCGGGCCGGGTGCTCTCGCGCAGCCGCCGCGCGACCTCGACGAGCAGGCGGTCGCCCGCCGCGTGGCCGTGGCGGTCGTTGACGCTCTTGAAGTCGTCGAGGTCGCAGAAGAGCAGCCCGCAGCCCTGGCCGCGGCGCGGGTCGAGGTGGCCGGCCAGCACCTCGAACAGCCCGGCGCGGTTGAGCACGCCGGTGAGCACGTCGGTGGTGCCGCGCCGGTGGACCGCCGTGACGTCCACGGCGACGCACGCGACCGCGTAGGGCTCGCCGCCCGGGTCGAGCAGGACGCTGTTGTGCATGGCCACGCGGCGCAGCACGCCGCCGGTGGCGACCCAGTCGGCCTCGACGGCGAACCCCGCGCGGGTCGACAGCGCGGCGGCGAACGCGTGCTGGGCCGGGAGGACGTCGCCGGGCACGACGTAGACGTCCCAGAAGGCCTGCCCGACCAGCTCCGCGGCGGGCAGGCCGGTGAACTCCTCGAGCGCGGGGTTGACCATCCGGATGCGCCCGGTGCGGTCGACGACCACCACCATCGCGCCGGTAGCAGAGACGAAGGCGTGCGCCAGGTCCCGTTCCGCGGCGGCGAGGGGGTCGGTCACGCGCAGCGGTTCCCCGGACGCGCGCGGCGGCAAACCAGCAGGCCGGGTCAGCTCCCCCCGCCCGTTCGCAGCCGGGCGGGGGATCCGCCGGCGGGCGTCACCGCGTGGTGACCTCGGCGCGGCCGGCGGTCGCCGGGGTCGGGAAGGACCGGTCGCCGAAGAGGATGCGGCGGGCGGCGGCCCGCCCGACCGGTGTCCGCAGCAGGGCGAACGCAGCCGACGCGGCGGCGGGCGTGCGCACCTGGGCCAGCCCGCGGCGCAGCAGGAGGCGCCCGCGGAACGAGGCCCGCAGCGCGGCCCCGTCGTAGCGCGCCCACGCCTCGGGCCGCCCGCCGCGCAGCGCGTCGTCGAGGACGTCGGCGGCGTGCTCCGACAGCCGCAGGCACGGATCCAGGCCGCCGGCGGTGAGCGGGGAGACCGCTCCGGCGGCGTCGCCGACGAGGAGGCCCTCGGGACCGGCGATCCGGCGCAGCAGACCGCCCACGGGGATCGGGCCGCCGCGCCGCTCCACCTCCGGGGGTCGGGCGAGGGCCGGCAGCCCGGGCGCCGCGGCGCCGAACCGGTCCAGGGCCGCGCGCAGCCCGGTGGGGAAGCGGGCGGCGTAGCCGGCCACGCCGACGTGCGCGTGCCGGCCGTCGTTGACCACCCACGCCAGGTACCCGGGCGCCAGCGAGGGGTCGAGCACGCAGTGGAAGGCCGGGGGCTCGCCCCCGTCCGGGATCGCGAAGACCTCCTCCGCGCCGACGAGGAGGTGCCGGTTGCGGTCGAGGGCGAGGTCGCGGGCGACCCGGGAACGGGCGCCGTCGGCGCCGACGACGTACCGTGCCCGCACCCGGAGCGGCCCGTCCGGGCCGGTGAGGAGGGAGACCCCGCCGCGCCGGCCGTCGTAGCGGGTGCCCAGCGCGAGCCGCACCCCGGCGTCGACCGCGGCGCGGGCCGCGGCCACGTAGAGCGGCCCCATGTCGCCCACCCGGTACTCGTCGCGCGCGCTGTCCAGCGTCACCGGGCGGCGCAGCGACGGCGGGTGGAGGACGACGCGGCGGATCGGGGGCCCGAGGCACCCGGGTGGCAGCGGGAAGTCGTCGAGCGTCTTGCGGACGAAGATCCCCGTGGTGCGGATCGCCCCGTCGAGCCTGCGGCGCCGTTCGGCCAGCAGCACGTCGTGACCGCACTGGGCGAGCCGCGTGGCGGCGTGCAGCCCCGCCAGGCCGGCGCCCACGACGAGGACGTCGGCGCTCTCGTCGCGGCTCACGAGCGGGCGGCGTGCGGGAGCGGGGCGGCGTCGTGCTCGTCGGGGACCCACTCGAGCAGGTCACCGGGCTGGCAGCCCAGCACGCGGCACATCGCCTCGAGGGTGCTGAACCGGACCGCCTTGGCCCGGCCGTTCTTCAGCACGGCCACGTTGGCCGGCGTGAGCCCGACCCGCTCGGCGAACTCGCCCACGCTCATCTTCCGCTTGGCCAGCTCCACGTCGATGCGCACGACGATGGCCATCAGATGACCGCCTCCATGTCGGTGCGCAGCGACGTGGCCTGGTGGAGCAGCGCCCGCATGACGACGATGAGCAGCCCCACCACGGCGCCGACGAGCAGCAGCACGAGCAGCAGCGCGGGCAGCACCGGGTCGTCGCTGACCTCGTCGACCACGAAGTAGTAGGCGCAGACGAACGCGCCGAGGAGCATCGCCCAGCCGACGGCGACGGCCCACACGATCGCGTCCACCCACGGCAGCGCGTTCCGGCTGAAGATGCGGTCGTCGCGGACCATGGTCAGCAGCGTCCAGGTGCACACGATGACCACCTGGACGCACAGCACCCCGAGCACCGAGGCCGTCAGCATCGTCCAGGTCATGAGCCTCTGCTCGAGCGAGGGCCGGGCGATCTCCGGCAGCATCCCCGGCAGCGCCCACACCTGGGCCGCCACCAGTGCGGCGAAGACGGTCGCGAGCAGGACCCGGAGCGGGAGGACCACACGCTGGATCGACGGCATGCGTCGACTGTCGTGCGATACCTATCGAATGTCAATAGGTGGAGCGGCGCCTGCCTCCGTCAGGACGACTCCCGCTCGCCCGTCTCGGGGGCCCGCACCCCGTCGGCGGCGCCCGGCGCCGCGGTCAGCTGGACCAGGCACTCGGTCAGCCGGGCGACCAGGCGGGCGACCTCGGCCGGCGCCAGGTGCACGGTGCCGGCGCAGGTGTCGTCCCGCCACACGCTGAGGGTCAGCAGGCCGGCCTCGGGGTGCGCCGTGGCCCGGACCGCCCGCCCGTCCTGGCGGACGTCCCCGGCCCAGCGGCTGGTGGAGGGCAGGGGGACGACGGTCATGGCTCCACCCTGCGCCTCCGGCGGCGGCGTCGGGTGCGCACGACACGACGCGCCGTGAGAGAACCGCGCCGCCGGATCTGGCAGATGTCGACAACCGGCGCGGCCGAGTCCGCACCCGTCAGGCGTCGAGGGTGCGGCGCAGGGCGGCGGCGAGCGTCTCCGCGTCCAGCGTCTCGAGGCGGCCCGGCACCCCCAGCAGCGCCCAGGTGAGGACGTCGAGCTCCGCGCGGGTGAACGCGCGCCCGAGCACCGGGGCCAGCAGCGGCGCGGCCAGCTCGTCGACGACGATGTCCTGCCCCCAGAAGCGCAGCGGGATGGCCGGCAGGACGGCCGCGCCGTGACGCGCGACCGCCGCCTCGGCCGCGGCCCGGAAGTGGAGGTCGCCGTAGCGGCCGAGCTCCCTGACCCAGTCGTCGTCCGAGCGCGCGACCCGCCTGCGCCGGCGCCGCACCGCGGGGTGCTCGACGCCGTCCGCCGGCTCGGGCGGCGCATCGGCCGCCGGCGCCGCGCCGGGCAGCGCCTCGGCCAGCAGCCGCAGGCTGCCGGCGACCGCGGCGGCGGGCAGGACGGCGGCGTGCTCCTCGACGAAGCCGGCGGCGTTCGGCCACTCCGGCGCGTCCGGGGCGGCGGTCGACAGCAGCTCCACCAGGCGGTCGCCGGCCCGGTCGAGGTCCTCGTCCAGCCCGAGCAGTGCGGCCGCGGACTCGCAGGCGACCTGGTGGTAGCCGCTCTGGACGAGGTACCCGCGCGCGGCCTCGATGCGGGTCGCGTCGTCGGGCCCCGCGGCCAGGAGCGCGGCGACGTCGGCTCGCGCGGCGGCCACCGCCCGTTCCCGCCGGGAGTCCGGGTCGTCGTCGCGGACGACCCGCAACGCCGGGCCGCCGTGCCGGGGGCAGCCCCGGTCGATCGAGGCGAAGACGCGCCGGTCCGGGGGGGCGTCGGCGTCGCGGTACCAGGGGCCGAAGGGACCACCGGGCCAGTCCTGCGGGCGGAACCGCCCGCCACCGGTCATCAGGAGCGGGCCCTCGCCCGGCTCGTCCTCCCAGCCCGCGACGACCCCGTCGACGACGTGCACGTACCCGCCGGTGACCATCGCGACGGTGTACGTCCCGCTCGGCGCCAGGCCACCGCGCGGCAACCCGACGCGATCACCGACGTGCAGGTACCTCAGACCCTTGCCCCACAGCTTGACCTGCTCGTAGCGCTCGCCGTGGTGGAGCGTGTCGTACGTTCCCATGGTCCTTCCCGTCCGGGCCGAGGCGCCCCGTCGATCAGCTGCGGCCGTACTTGGCCAGCAGGGCGGCCAGGTCGAGCTCGCCGTCCTGCGAGGGCAGGTACTCGTCCCGGAGGGAGGTCGATCCGGACGGGTGCCGGACGAGCCCGGCGAGGTCGCGCAGCGCGCCGGCCGAGCGCCACGCGCGGGCGCCGGAGAAGACGAACGCCTCGCCCTCGCGCCGCGTGCTGTCGACCAGGGCCACCCGGTGCCCGTCGTCGCCGAGGACCTGCGCGGCGGACAGCACGAGCAGGGTGTGCATGTCCAGCGCGCCGTGGTTGACGCCGTCCCAGGCGAAGCGCGGGTCGATGATCCGCTCGGCGGCCAGGCGGTACACCTCCCACGGCGTCGCCCACACGTGCACCCGGGCCTGCTCGCGTGCGACCTGGCCGGTCGTGAGCAGCTGGCGCAGCCGCCGCTGCACCTCGCCCAGCTCCCGCTCGACCGGACGGCCGTCGCCGTCCCGCGGGACCGCCAGCGCCGCCCGCTGGGCGGCCCGGACGAGGGTCGACGAGAGCACCACGGCGGTGTCGCCGTCCGCGCCGAGTCGCGGCAGGCCGCCGCCGAGCAGCTCCACGACGGCGTTGAGGCCGAGCAGGTGCACCGTGCGGCCGGACCCCGGCTGCGGGAGCGGATCGCCCCCCGCCGGCGCGTCGGCCGCCTCCCTGGCCGGCGGGCAGCGCCGGCCGAGGAGGGCGATGCCCAGCCGATCGGCGGCCGACCGGAGGTCGCGGTCCCGGGTCACCAGCACGGCCTCGTGGGCGGCGGCGGTGAGCACCCGCACGGTGTGCGCGATCTCGAAGTCCGCGTCGCCCGGCACGCACACCCACCGCTCGTCCTTGCGCACCTCGTGGACGAGGTCGAGGTCGGCGTTGTCCCGGCACAGCGCGTCGATGTCGGTCCGGGTGAGCACGGCGCGTCGAGCCCGTGCCCGGTCCAGGCCCACCAGGTCGGCCGGGTTCCTCAGGGCGTAGGTCGCGCGCTGCTGGGCCTGGGTCGCCTCGTCCGCGCCCCACAGCATCATGTCCGCCGCGACCCGTGCGATCTCGGTGATCACGCGCCCGGGCAGCACGGCGAGGCCGTCGTCGCCCAGCCAGGCCTGGACGCGCTCCTTCATCTCCTCCCGCCAGGTCTGGTCCTCGAAGACGGCGCACGTGTCCAGCACCGCCTTGCGCCGGGACGGCGAGGACTCCAGGAGCGAGGAGGTCACCGCTCCTCCCCGGCGGTCGGCACGACGTCGGCGCGGGGGTCGCCGTCGAGGTGGTCGTCGACGGGGAGCGCGGTGTCCAGGTCGAGCACGGCGCGGCGCAGCGCCTGCTGCTCGTACGTCGCCCGGTGCCGGAAGAAGGTCGCCTCGGCCAGCTCCACCAGCTCGACGACCGACACGTCGCTGCTCTTGTGGGTGTACGAGCTCGGGACGGCCATCGGGTCCTCCCGCAGGGCGGCGAGGAACTCCTCCCCGCCGATGCGCCCGCTGTAGTAGCTGATCGGCAGCGCCACGCCCCAGGGGTGGGCGGCCCGCAGCAGCTTGCTCAGGTCCATGCCGGTGCGCCCGTCGGGGCGGTCGAAGTCGTGGTCGAGGATCAGCACGTAGGGGTCGGTGCGGTCGACGAGCCGGCGGGCGGCCTCGTCGATGTCGTCGTAGGTGGTGACCTCCCACCCGCGGTACTCCAGGCGCCGGCGCACGGCGTCCAGCAGCTCGTGCTTGTCGTCGACGACGACCACGGGCAGGTGCTCAGGCACGGATCTCTTCCTCTCGACTGCTCCGGTGGGCGGCCCGCGCGTCACGTCGCGCGGCCGAGGGCAGGCGGAAGCAGAAGCGACTGCCGTCGGCGACCGATGGGTCGATCCACAGCTGACCGCCGGACTGGCGGATCATGTTCTCGGTGACGCGCAGGCCGATGCCCGCGCCCTGCCCCGGCTGCCCGGGGATGGACCAGTTCGCGACGTTGTCGGGCAGGTCCTCGGGGACGCCGTCGCCGCGGTCGCGGACCGACAGCACCACCCAGCCGTAGGGCGCGACGGCGAGGTCGTCGCGGTCCGACTCGGTGAACGTCGCCAGCACGTCGACCGTCCGCTGCTCGCCGTCGTCGCGCCGGGCGTGCGCCTTGATGGCGTTGGACACCAGGTTGTGCAGGGCGAACTGCAGCAGCGTGGCGTGGCCGCGGACGGCCATGCGGCCGCAGGCCTCCCGGTCCAGGACACGGATGTCCGTCCCGTGCGTGGCCGCCTCGCTGCCGAGCTGCTCGGCGACCGACTCGATGGCGGAGAGCACCAGCACGGTGCCCGCGGACGCGCGCTCCAGGTCCGCGGCGGCGGCGATCTTGGCGAGGCTCCGCTGCTGCAGCGCCCGGGTGCGGCGCAGGGACCGCACGATGTCCCGCAGGGCGTCGAGGTCGCGGGTGAGGCCCGGCGCCACGTCGTCGGCAGCCGCTCCCAGGCTCGCGGCGACGTCGCCGAGGAGCTCGACGTCCTCGGTGGTCGCCCGCAGGTGGTTGGCGAGCTCGTGCTCCAGCAGGGAGTTGTAGGCGGCGAGCTGCGCGGTCGTCCAGACCGGTCCCTGCTCGGCCACCGCGACCTCCTCGGGGCGGTGCGTGGACAGCAGCCCGGCCTGCGCGGCCGGCGTCAGCGGCACGTGCCGCGCCTCCGCGGCCGCGCCGAGCTCCCGCGCCAGCGCGTGCTCGCCCGTGGCGCTGGAGGCGAGCACCGCGGCGCTCACGAACTCGTCGGCGAGGTCGGGGTCGAGCGCTGCGTCCCCCACCGCGTCCAGGACGTCGACCACGGGTCGCACGTCGCCCGTCGCGGCGAGCAGCCGGCCGGCGGCCTGGGCCGCCGTCGCGGTGCTCACGGTGCCGGCGGCCAGCTCGGCGCGGACCAGCTCCACCGCGGATCCCGGCCGCTCGGCGGAGGCGTCGAAGAGGGCAGCGGTGAGCTCGGGGTCGCGGTGCAGCCGCAGCGGCCGGGCCGCCTGGCGCAGCCGCTCGACGCCCTCGGGGAGCAGGGCCCGGGCATGGGCGGCCGCGACCGCCCCGAGGAAGGCGGCGAACTGCTCGGCCGGCTCGGTTTCCTGGTTGAGCCGCAGCTCGACCGCGGTGTCCAGCTGGGCGTAGGGGCGACGGCGCAGCGGGTAGGCGCGCGCGATCTCGAGCAGCTGCGCCGGGGTGAACCACCCGTCGTCGGCCTGCGGGCTGCGCCGCGCGGCCAGCGTGGCGACCGCCTCGACGAGCAGGTCCTCGCCCGCGTGGAGGGCCGTGCGCGCGTTGTCCCAGGCGATCTCCTCCGCGGTGCGCCCCGTCGTCTCCTGGACCTTGTCCGGCAGCAGCGCGCCGACGATGGCGGCGGTGTAGAAGTTCGCGGTCGGCTCGACCCCGTCGGCGGCCATCTGCTCCCGCGCCCTCGCGACGCGCGCGGCGCGCTTCTGGCGGGGGAAGGAGTAGAGCCAGTCGGCCCACAGGTCGCCGGTCGGCACCCGCCCGACGCCGCGCATCCGTCGCATGACCGACTCGATGGCGCCGCGCCAGCCCGGGCCGCGGGGGGCCAGCGCCTCCCACACCTGCTCCGGCCACGACCGGACCGAGTACCGGAGCAGCCACTTCTCGGCGGCGTCGACGCCGCGGGCGGCCGCCAGCACGCGGACGACCCGGGCGCCCACGGCCGGCGTGTGCGGCATCTCCGGGAGGCCTCCCTGGCCGGCCTCCGCGGCCTTGTCGTCGAGCACCTGGCTGACCGACAGCGCGCCGTCGAGGTCCCCGGCCGCCAGCTTCGCCTCGACGACGGCCTCCACGGCCGCGCGCCGGCGGGAGCTGCGCGCAGTGCGCTCGGCGGCCGCCACGTTCCCGGTGGCCAGCTGCGCGGACACCAGCACCGGGCTGAGCCGGCCGAGGCCGCGGGGGTGCGCCTCGACGACGAGCCCCAGGGCGGCGGCGACGTCGGCCGGTTCCTGGTCCGCCGTGAGCTCGACCAGCAGGTCGAGGGTTCCGCGCGTCGGCGGGAGGCCGGCGGTCGCGAACGCCGCCACCGCGCGGGCGTGGACCGGCAGCGACCGCGACCGGCCGGCGTGCCTCAGCACGAGCTCCGCGTGCGTGCCGTTGTACGAGAAGACGTCGGCCGTGCCCCGGACGACGTCGACGGCGACGGAGACGTCGTCGCCGAGGAGGGCGCTGAGAGCGCTGGTCAGGGTGCTGGCCGGCGGATCGCCGTCGAGCTGCCCGTCGCGGATGGCCCGGGCCCAGTCGAGGAGCGCCTCCGACAGCGTCGACGTGCGCTCGGCGAGGCCGAGAGCGAGCACCTGGACCCTGCGCGCCCGGCCGCCGGCGGGGAAGCCGTCGTCCAGGTACTGCTGGTAGGCCGTCAGGGCCTCGTCGAAGCGCATGCCGTTGGCCAGCGCCTGCACGTGGGCGAGCCGGTGCTCGGCGGTGGGCCGGAGCCCGGCGGCGACGGCGGTCTCGAGCACCCCGCGGCTCGCGTCGGCGGCCCCGAGCTCGGCGAGGACGACGAGCGCGTCGTTGACCACGCGCGGGCTCAGGCCCGAGGAGGCCCTGGCGACCTCGATCAGCTGGAGGACGTGCTGCGCGGACCGGCCCTGCGCCTTGCGCAGGACGGTGAACGCGCGTCCGGCCGCGACGACGTCGGGCAGCCCGCCGTTGCGGTGCAGCTCCTCGATGGCGGCGGTGAGCTCGTCGTGCGTCTGCGCCCGGGTGAGGGCTCCGAGGACGTCCGACGTGGAGAGCGGGACCCCGCGCTCCTGCAGGGCGTCGACGAACCGGGCGGCCTTGTCGGCGCCGTGCTTGCCCAGCTCCCGCCACGCCGCGAGGGCGTGGGTGTCGGTGAAGCCCTCGGGGTCGAGCAGGTGGGCGGCGCCCATGATCCGGGCCGTGTCGTCCACGTCGCCCAGGCGGGCGTGGAGGTTGGCCTGCATGACGAGCGCGCCGCGGCCGAGCACGCCGGCGCTCCGGGCGGCATCGACGACCCCCTGGGCGGCGCTGCGGCAGTCGTCGGCGGCGGTGACGGGCACCAGCCCGTCGATCGCGCGCAGGAACTCCTTGACGCCGTCCCAGGTCAGCGTGCCGGCCGCGGCCCGGTCGGCCGCCCGCGCCGCCACCGCCGCGGCGATCCCGGGAGCCGGCTGCGGCCGGGAGCCGTGCCGGACCAGGACCTCCGACTCGAACCCCGCGGCAGCACCCACGTCGCCCATCGCCCGCCTGCTCCCGTCCCGTCGCGCCCTCGGCCGGGGCGCTCTCCTCCCGTGTATCGGACGGAACGGGACCGTCCTTTACGGGCGGTCGTCACCGGCGGCGGCGCCGGTCACCGCGCCGATGCGCACGGGCGCGGCATCCCACCTCCCGGTCACCGCACCGGTGCGCACGGGACGTCGACCTCGGCCGGTGCCGAGGCCGCCGCCTGCGGGACAGGAGAGGCGCACGCGGGACGCGCGGGACGGGCCTCGGTCCAGCGCCGGGTGGGCCCCGTGGGGATCGAACCCACAACCCGCGGATTAAAAGCTCCCCGGAGACGCTCTTCTGAGCAGCGAGAATCGGCCCGACTGGCACCTTAAGCTGCGCATATGCCGTTGACCACTGTTGGCCGCGGACGACCGGAAACGGTTGGTATGTGGGCGCGGTGTGGGCGCGCAGACCAGCCATGCTGCGAACGAGGACGCCAGCGATAGCGCACAGGTCGAGACGCCGACCGTCGCTGGCTTGGTTCGCGGGTCTTAGCAGGGGACGCCGCAGATGTCCTGCAGATGTCCTGGAGCCTCCCCGACGAGCCTGCATCCGCCGGCGCCGCGGAGCTGTGGGTCTACGACCCGATCAGCGCCCGGCTCTGGCGGGTGGCGCAAGTGCGCAACCTGACTCGAAGAGCCGGTGTCCGAGAGCGCGACTGGCTGTTCCTCGCCTGCCGCGGCGCCTGGCACGCCGGTTGACCCCGTTGTTAGGCTCCACCGACGGCGCCCCAGGCGAAGATTTCATGCCGTCGGTGGAGCCTAACAACGGGGTCCGCGCGCGACTTGACGCCATCGCTAGGCTGGTTACGTCGCCGGAGGCGATCGCGGACCGAAGGGCGTAACCAGCCTAGCGATGGCCCTCATGTGTAGTCGGCCACGATCTGGCAACTTCACCCGTCGTTGGGATGGAACAAGTTGACGGCGCCGCCGTTAACTAAGAAGGTATGAGGCTAGGCGTTGACCGCGCCCAGTCCGGAGGGAGAACCGTGATTACGAGCCAGTACGTCTCGTCTACCAGCGGTTCTTCCGGCTCGCGCATCATCGAAGAGGTTCGTCAGATGGGTTCCGCCCAGATCGTTGCCGCGCTTGACGAGGCTCGGAACTCCTCCTCTGCTGAGATCACCGAGCGTCAGCGTCGTCAGCGTCGACAGCGCGCCGAGCAGGCTGCTGCTCGCTTCCGCACTGCCTGAGAGTGCCTGCACCGCACCTTCGGGTAACTGAGCGGTGCCTCCGGGAGGACCTGGAGCTCTCCCCTGAGCTTTTTGCGAACCGCGACGCGCGGGAGTACGAGACCCGGCACGACGTCGTCAGGAAGTTCGTCAGCATGCGGTCCGCCGCACCGGACGAGGGAGAGCCAATTCAGGCTCTTCCTCCCTTCGGTCGCTACCGAAGCCTGCACACGGGGCGTGGCCGCGCGGTGACCTTCTGGGACGCCGAGTTTGAGACGTGTTGGCTGCTCGCCTGGAATTCTTATCACGCGAGCGGCGACTACCGGGACGTCTACAACTACTTCGAACGTCTTCACGACAGCGGGCAGCTCCCGCCGACCACGGAGGACTTCGAGCGCCTCCTCACCGAAACCCCGGCGGCGCTGATTGACGCCCTCCGCGACATCGCCCCGCAGATGATCTCGGAGGCCCGATCCTACCCGGGTAGCGAAGTACGGCGGGATTTCGTCGCGTCAGTAGCGCTGAGCGCTGCCGGCACCGCGATGATGACCGTCGACATCGTCTGTGAGGTCGACGGCAGCATGGAGCAGGGTTGGTTGGGACTATTGATCCCGCCCGAAGCGACCTGGCCGGCCGAAGGCGCGCTGGCACTCGCTGCCGCCCTCGCTCCCCCCGAGGTGCCGTCGAGCGAGTTGCACTGGTCAGAGACTGTGGGCGGTCGGCCAACCATGCCGAATGAGCTTGCCTTCACCTGGACGCAGCAGACCGCCTAATCGCAGGAGTGCGCTCATCCCAAGGCCCTAGCACCTCGGGAGCAGGCGGCCGACGATGCGATATGGCACTCGACATGGCACTCGACATGGCACTCGACATGGCACTCGACACTCCCCCCGACCCACCCGCATCTCCCCGAGCCGTCGGCGGCAGCAAGACCCGCGACGGCACCATCAGTCCCGATCTGCAGCGCGCGATCGAGGGCCACTGCCACCAAGGGCTGCGATCAAGACCGCGAAGGATTACATCTCTAGCACCTCAGGTTTGATGAGCGTCGCCCCGGCAGTGACGGGGTCCGCACCGTCGTCGGGAAGGCTCTACCTTTTGCTGCCCGACTCTCGGGTCGAGGCTTCGTTGAGTGGGTGCCTCCCGGCGGCGGTTCCAGTCCGAGCAGCTGACGCTCGAGAGAGGCGTGGGGACGCCAGCGTGGTCCTTTGGGGTGCTGCGCTCTGCCCGGCTCGCGGTTCTTCCGAACAGTGGGGGTCCGGGTGTCCGCAGGAATCGACAGCCACAGGGACACGCTCGCGGTCGCGGCGATCAACGCCGCCGGGCGTCCGGTCACCGTCCGGCAGATCGCCAACGAACCCGACGGCTTCACCGTCCTGGCCGACCTCGTCGCCGAGCGCGCGGTCGTGCGGGTCGGCATCGAGGGCCGCACGAACTTCGGCTGGGCCGCCGCCATGCACCTGGTCGCCGCCGGGGCGAGCGTGGTCGAGGTGCCCCACTGATGACCTCCCGGGAGCGGTAGTCCCGACCCGGGCAGGGCAAGACCGACCCGGTCGACGCGGTCGCCTCGCCCGGGTCACCGCCCGAGAGTCCTTCCTGCCGCCGGCGCGGCCGATGGACGGGCTGCCGGCGGAACTGCGAGTGCTGATGGACTACCGCGAGCAGCTCATCGACGAGCGCACGGCGCTGGCCACCGGATCCACGCCGATCTGAGCTGGGCTACCAACGCAGGCTGCCCGGCTGACCCAGCCGGCGCACGTGGAGGCGGCCCTGGCGCTGCTGGACAGCGACGACAGCGTCCGGGCCTCAGTGACCCGGCGGCGGCTGCACCGGATGGTCGAGATCAACGCCGAGCTGGCCGGCCTGCGCAGCCAGGTCGCCGAGCTGGTGCAGCAGTCGGGCACGACGCTGACCGGCATCTACGGCATCGGCATCTTCGTGCCCGCCCGTATCCTGGGCGAGGTCGTCGACGTTCGGCGCTATCCGACCCGGCACACCTTCGCCGCCGCGAACGGCTCGGCGCCGATCCCGGCCTCCTCGGACCGGAGCGCGTCACCCCGGAAGGAGTGCCTCTCCTGCCCGCAGCCACCGAGGAGCAGCCCGTGGATCACCGTCGGCTGGATTCACTGCCGTCGCGCTGAGCGTCGACCCAGGCATGGAGATCGTCGCGGCGGTAGAGGACGCGGCGACCGAGGCGGAAGCTGTGCGGGCCGCTGCCGAGGTGCCGCCAGTACCGGAGGGTGGCCACGGGAGCGCGCAGCAGCTCCGCGGCCTCACTGATGGTGAGGAGGTCGGCTGGCTTATCGGCGGTGGGGTCAGGCATGGCTGCCTCCTGGGCGGGCCGGGTGCCGTGGGCGGGTACGCCCGTAGAAGGCGCCGTCTCGGGCCGTTCCGTAACACCTCATCGTCAACTTCTCCAGCGGACCTCCAGTTTCTTCTCCCGTAGGCCTGCAGCTTGTGCTGGCCTGGGCCTGCTCGACCGCCCGACCGCCGAATGGCGGACCTCGGCCCTCGCCCCGGCCGGCCGGCAGCCGGGCAACGGCACGCCATCCGGTCACCGCGGAAGGCTCCGGTCCGGACTGCGCTGGCGGTCGAGGGCACGCAGGTCCTCTGGGCGCGGAGGGCGCACGGCCCGGGTCGGTCCCGGCTGCGGCCCGGGGACCGTCGTCCGCGCGGCTCGGCGGTCGACGTCGTGGCGGGCACGCCAGGCGTCGTGCTCGCGGGCGAGCCGGTCGGCCGGCTGGGCGAGGAGAGTCGGCTCGGCGGTGAGCCGGGTGATGCGCGTCCGGGCGTCACTCAGCTGCTGTCCGGTGGCGGCGATGTCGCGCTCGAGATCGGCCAGCCGCGCTTCGGGATCGGGTGCCCAGGCGATCGGTCCGCAAGGGCCGAGCCGCTCGTCACGCCGGCGCCGGGCCTCGGCCAGCGCCCACCGCGCCTCATCGTGGGCGTGCCCGGCGGCGTCGGCGGCGGCGCGCAGCCCGGCGTGCTCGGGATGGTCCCGTTCCGCGCCGCGGCCAGCGGCAGTGTCGAACGTCCTCCACAGCGCGGGCCGGTCGTCGAACCAGCCGGCGACCTGGGCAAGCCCCGTCGCTTCGGTGGGCAGGTCGGGCAGGTGCGGACGCCACCGGCCGGCCCAGCTGGTGAGCTGCTCGCTGGCGCGGGCGACCGCGGTTAGCCGCAGGCCGAGCCGGCCCGGGCCGGCGAGCACGACCCTGGCAGCGGCGCGGGCGGCGGCGCGTTCGCCGTCCCATAGGGTCAGCAGGCTGTCGCGGATCCGGCCGGCTTCGGCCGCGATCGCCGCACCGCTGACCGCCGCCCGGTGTGTCGCCCGCTCCGCGGCGAGGGCCGTCTGCCGGACGTCGGTGTCGAGCCCGGTGAGTTCGGCGCCCTGGGCGGCCTCCCGCGCCGCGACTTGCCGCAGGGTGTCGCGCTGCGGCTCCCAGAAGGCCAGCCGGTCCAGGCAGTTCTGCTCCGCCGCCCACGCCTCGCGCAGCTCGACGAGCACCTGGACCAGCGGTCGAGGGTTGGCGTAGCGGGCGGCCTCGGCGGCGGCCTGTTGGGCGGCATGGGCGGGACCGAGGTCGGCGCGGTCGCGGGCGAACACCGCAATCCATTGCTCACGCGCGTCGGCGAGGTCGACCGCGACGAGGTGGGCGGTGTTTGCAGTGCGGCCGCGGGTCATCCCGACGTAGGCAGACGCCGCGCCGGTGTGCTCGCCGATGACCACGTGCGCGGTCGGGACGGTGTCGCCCTGCACGCCGTGCGCGGTGCGGGCGTAAGCCAGCTCGACGTGCTCGGTGACGTAGTCCGCCGGCAGCACCCGCTCCCCCACGGCACGCGGGACGACCCCATCCGGAATAGGGCCGCTCCGGGTGACACGGCCGGGAGTGCCATGGTCCTGCGCTACATCGGCCGGGGTGACAACCAGGTCGCCAACCGTCCCGACGGAGGTGACGGTCCAGGTGTCGCGGTTGGCCACGCCCAGGGTTCGGTCGTTGCGCCGGGTGGCGATCCGGTCCCCGACGCCGATCCGCTCCCCCGCCCGGGTTTTCACCACGGCACGGTCGTCGACCCGGCCGTCGGCGACCAGCTGCTCCCGGATCGCGGCGTCGAGCGTGGCGGCCTGCTCGCGGGTGTCCACCACGATCGCTGTCTGCTCGCCCCGGCGTTGGTCCTCGGCGGCGAGGGCGGCCAGCGCCTCGGACAGGGCCGCATGATCGGGGTGCAGGCGGATTCGGCCGCGGGCGGCCAGCGCGTCGAACACCGCACCCGGGTCATTCCCGCCGCGCATGACCAGGGTTAGGTCGGCGTAGCCGCTGTCCGGCACGGGCACCCCGTCGGTGGTGTCGGTGAACCGGTGTACCTCAGCCAGGGTCAGGTGGGCGGTCGGCTCGACGTGGCAAGCGGCGAGGTCGAGGACGCCGCCGCGCCCGACCGCGGCCAGCTGCCGCCGGTCGCCGAGGAGCGCCACCCGGACGTCGTGCTCGTCGGCGACGACCAGCAGGGCGCGGGCGGTGTCCTGGTCGAACATGCCGGCCTCGTCGACGACCAGGATGTCCCCCGGCCGCAGCCACGCGTTCTCCTCGGGTCCGGCATAGAGCCGGCCGGTGGCCGGGTCAGCCTCACCGGGGACCAACCTGGTCCAGGCGCCGTCGTCGGTCCAGCGCCAGCCGTGCTGGAAGGCCAGCCAGGCCGCCGAGCCGGCGGTGGCGTCGACCTCGGCGGAGGCGACCCTGGCCGCCTTCAACGTGGGGGTAACAACCACCAGCCGCCGCCCCTGTTCCTCCAGCAGTCGACGAGCCGCGGCCAGGGTGGTGGTCTTGCCCGCGCCGGCCGCGCCCTCCACCACCACCAGCGGCCGGTTCCCGGCGAGCGCGGCCGCCGCCGCGGCCTGCCCGGCATCCAGCCGCTCCCGGCCGGCCTCCCGGTTCAGCGGGAGGCCGGCATCTGCACCGTGGTCGGTGCCGCGGGCGGCGAGGCGGGCGACGAGGTCGGCCTCGACCTCGAGCACCGCCGGAGAAGTCCAGGCCCGGACGTGCTCGGGCACCCCGTCGCGGTCCAGCAGCGGAAGGCAGCGGGCCAGAGCGCGGGCGGTGAGGTCCTCGGCCAGCTCGCCGCGCACCGCTGCCTCGGCGACGACGCCTACTGGGGCGAGCAGCCGTTCGGCCTCGCCGCGCAAGTCGGCGGCGTTCCAGGCCGAGCGGCCGGCGGCCAGCCGGGTGAGCATCTGGTCGGCCGCGCGGTCGCGGTCCAGGACGCCGATCGGGGTGGGGCGCAGCTCGACCGGTCGGTCGGGATCGCGGTAGCCGAGGGCGGCCAGCTCGGCCCGCCACCGCACGGTGAGGTCGGCCCCCGAACGCGGGGTGACCTTGTCGGGGCGGCCGTCGGCCCACGCCCGGGCATCCCACGCCCGCCGCAGCGCCGGCCCCGGGAACTCGCCGGGGTGCGCGGCGGTCCAGTCGCGTTCGTAGCGATCCAGATTGCGCCCGATCTGCGCCGCCCGGGCGCTGAACGGACCGACGTACTCGGCGAGCTCCAGTATTTCTCCAGTGGCATCGAGCGTGTAGCCGTGGGCGGCCAGCGCGGCCCGGAACTGCGGGTCACAGGCGACCGCGGCATGACCGATCCCATTGATCGCCCCGAGGTAGTCCCGGATGCCGACGGTGTGCAGCCCGCGCCATTGCTCGGCGGCGAACACCCGGGCACCCAGCTGCAGGTGCAGATGCCGGTGCGGATCGCCGGCGCGGGAGGTGTAGTGCCGCACCGTCACCGCCTCCAGCACTCCCAGCGGCACCTGCACCTGCCCGCCGCGCGGACCGACCCGGGTGGTCGCGTGCCCGGCGAGCCAGCCGATGATCTCGACGGCGGCGCGGTCCTGGGCGGCGTCGTAGGCGGCGGCGATGTCCAGGTGCACCGCGGCGGCCAGCGACCAGGACTTCGGGCCGTTGACCACCACCTCGACGAACCGCACCGCCCGCTCGTCGGTACGCAGCCTCCCCCGCGGCGCGCCGGTGCTCCACCACCCGACCGGCGCGGGTCGTGAAGCGGCGGGCGATGCCGGTGCCCTCGGCCAGGTAGTAGTCATCCGCCCGTCCCCGATCGGCCTCCAGGTACGCCCGGGCAGCCGCCGGCGAGCCGGCGTAGACCTTCATCCCACCGTGCATTTGTCAACGCCGTCCAACAATGGCCAACGCGTCACCCCTAGGAATGGCGACAGACCCCGCGAAGCAGGGTCCGGGCTACCAATATTGGTAGCATGCGTGCCGTTCTTCAGCAAAGACTCGGACGTGCAGAAAGGGCTGGACGTTACGGGCCGCAGGTTCGTCGTGAGCATCATTTCGTTGATCGAATATTGTGATTGTCGACTGCAATCAAGATGCCGTCTGCCCGGTTCGCGTTATGCGCAACCTCCTGCGACACGGTGGCGTGCGTGTAAAGAGCGGCAGGCGGACGACGACGCTCTGCCGGCCGGCAGGGTGTCCCGGTCGTCCTCCCCGTGCGGGAAGGCTTGCCGGGCGGCGTCGTACGGGACGGCAGGCGAGAGGCACCTACTCTGTCCTGCGGTGTTCCCGGTCGGGGGTTCCTGTGCGGTGACGGCGGACCGAGGCGGCGGACCTGTCCCTGAGGGCGCGGCTTCTGAAACACGTCGCGGCTCGGCTAAAGGTGCTGTGGACGGAGCGGTTCAGGTCGCTGCTTCTTTGTGATCCTCGAGGGCACGCCGGGCGTAGCGCGGTCCTAATGCTGCGTCGCGCTAAAGGTTGATGTGATCACGGCACAGGGTCGCCATGCGGCAGCCCGCGCGTGGACGGCGGGACCCGCCGGCACGCGCACGGCGGCCGGCGCCGCCCCGGTCGTCGTCGCTGGGACGACGCTTCACCCCAGCGACGCGGTGCAGCACGCGCCACCTGTTGTACGTCGCCCAGGGCGCCGCGCAGTTGCCCAGCTACGGCGGCACGCGGGTCAGATCGATCCTCGTGGCGCCGAGCGGGCGGTCGGCGAGGCGCCCTGCGCCCCAGCGACGTGTCACCTCGGCGGCGGACGACGACGCGGTTGCCCCTGCCAACCGCATGGCTCAGGCTGTTTCCGCGTTCCGGGGTGCAGCAGCCGCGGCATTCCGCACCTCCCGAGCGGGGATCCGACCCCGCCTCCCGATCCCCGGCGTCGACGCGCAGCCGACCACGAGGCAGCTCTCGCGCGGCCGGAACGACCGTGACCCCGTCGTCCGAGGATGACGGGGTCACGGTGGAGGAAACGGGCGCGTCCCGCTCAGGAGGTGGAGCCTTCCCCGCGCGGCTCTGTGTGCTCGAGGAAGACGCGGCGCTTCTCCTCCGGCGGGAGGCCACGGACGTGCACCGCGCGGGGCAGCACCCGCTGCTCGTACTCCGCGACCGTCCTGATCACCTTGGCGGGCGTTCCGGCGACGACCGAGCCCGGCGGCACGTCGCGGGTCACCACCGAGCCGGCCGCGACGATCGAGTTCGCGCCGATCGTCACGCCCGGCAGCACGATCACTCCCAGGCCGACGAACACGTTGTCGCCGATGACGATCCGGCCCACCACGTCGATGTCCGGGTACTTCTCCCGCAGCACCCACACCCCGCCGTCGTGGGTGACCATGCGGACGCCGGTGAGCGTCACGTGGTTCCCCACGGTGATCAGGTAGGGCTCGCTGCCGAAGGTGCCGCGCTCGACGCCGAGGAACCGGCAGTCCGCTCCGACGGTCACCCCGATCCGCCGGGCGTACCCGACCGGGTCACGCCTCAGCAGGAGCTCATCGCGAACCCGGGTGATCCCCCGTCGCAGCATCCCCGAAGGCTATCCACGCCCTGCCGGTGCGTGCTCGGGCGCGGTCAGCGCGGGGTCTCGGGCAGGGCCTCATCACCGAACTCGGCGGCGTTCTGCGCCAGCGAGTCGGTGCGCAGGTAGCCCCACATTCGGTCGCACGTCGTCGGGTCGAGGTAGACGACGCTCGCGGAGCCCTCCCGCCCCGTGCCGAGCACCGGCGCGGTGAAGAACTCGACATTGGAGGGCGTGAGCCCCCGTAGCGAGTAGGCCATCGTCAGCAGCTCCGTGTTACTCAGCTCGTCGTCGATGGCGACGGCACCGGTGACCGCCTGCAGCGCTGAATCCAACCGTCCTGGGTCGGAGAACGTGTCACTGCTGAAGAGCTTGGTGAACATGGCTCTCAGGTAGTTCTGCTGACGCCGTACGCGGTCGAAGTCGCCGCCCGGCAGGCCGTGCCGCTGACCGACGTAGGACCGGGCCTGGGCCCCATTGAAGTGGTTCAGCCCGGCGACAAAGGTGAACGCCCCATTGCTCGTGGCCTCGGGGACGACAATGTCCACGCCACCGAGATCATCGGTCACGCTGATCAGGCCGTCGAAGTCGATGGCCGCGTAGTGATCTATCCGGACGCCGGTCAGCTGTTCGACCGTCTGGATCAGCAGTGTGGGACCGCCGAACGCATACGCCGCATTGATCTTGTTCTTGCCGTACCCGGGAATGTCGACCCACGAGTCGCGGGGTATGGAAATCACCTGGGCGTGCTGCTGATCCCCTGCGAATCTAGCGATCATGATGGCGTCTGAGCGCGCGTTCGGCACCTCACCCGGCGCGACGTCGGCACGGGTGTCCGAGCCGACCAGTAGGAAGGTGATCGGCGCGTCGCCACCGGCGGCCGTGGACTCGGCAGGCCGGGTGCTGTCGTCCAGGCCGTTGAATACGCCGCTGACCCGTTCGATGTTGCCGGCATACCGGTCGGTCAGATACCAAGTCACGCCACCGATGAGCAACACCAGGACGCTCACCAGGACGCCGCCGGCGACCAGCGTGCGGCGCAGCCACCTCCGGCGGGGCCTGGCGGCTTCAAATGCGTCGTCCTCGTGGTCCGCGACATCGAGCGAGCCGGTGTCGCCGTCGACGGCCTGCTCCCGCGCCTCAACTTCCCAGTGTCGGCCCGCCATGACGTCCCCCGTCGCCCTGCCGGCACTGCCGACGCATGAGTTCGCTCGGTGGCACGCCCACCGCCTGGTCTCCGACGGTAACCGAGCCGCCGTGCCGCCGGCGGGAAGAGACCGATCGCGCGCCTCCCGCTCCCCCGCCGCCGCAGACGCCACACGCGTCGCGAGCCGAGTCCATCAGGAGTGCACGTATCGTCCCCTGGTCGAGCCGTGGTGCCGGGCGGCACGGATCATTCATGCATGGACCTTCTGTTCGTCTGCACCGGCAACATCTGCCGCTCGGCCGCGGCGGAGCTGCTGACGGCGAACAAGCGGACGCCCGGGCCGACCCTGCGCGTCCGCAGCGCCGGGACGCATGCCCGGGCGGGCCGCCGCATCCATCCGCTGACGGCTGCCGCGGTCGAGCCCTGGGGCATCGACGTGTCGTCCTTCCGGTCGACCCCGCTGGGCCCGGAGCACGTGGAGCGCGCCGACCTCATCCTGACCATGACCACCCAGCACCGCCAGGATGTTCTGGGGTTGAGCCCATACCGCATGCGCAGCGTCTACACCCTCCGCGAGGCGGCCGCCCTCCTCGAGAACCTCCACGGGCACGACTGGGCCCACGCGCCCGACGACGAGCGCGGGGAGGCGCTGTCAGCCGCACTGACGTCGGCACGAGCCCGGCTCAGAGGCGGCACTGCCCACCTCGACATCGTCGATCCGATCGACCAGCCCGCAGCGGTACACCGCCAGGTCGTCGAGGAGATCGCCGACTCACTCAACGCTGTCCTGGCGGCACTCGACGCCGCCTCGCCTGCGCCGGTGTCTGGGCCCAAGGCGACGCTGCCGCCAATGCCCTACGGTCGTCCGAACGTCGGGGAGGACACTGCGCGGTTGCCCCGACTGCCGCCAGTGCCTCCCATGGGCGGCCGCCGCCGACCGTAGAGTCGCAGCAGTGAAGATTTTCCTCGACGTCGGTGGCCATCTCGGCGAGACGCTGCGCGTGGTGCAGAACCCGAGGTGGGGTTTCGATCGCATCTACTCATTTGAGCCGGCGCCCGACTGCTGGCCGGCGCTCGAGCGCGTCGCCGGACCACGCACCGAAATCCTCCACTTCGGGCTCTGGGATCGCGACGGTACGATCTTGCTACACAACCCGGGGGCGATCGGTGCCTCAATGTCGGCCGACAAAGAAGGCGTCACGAGCGCAGTCCCGTGCGAGTTCCGCGACGCCGGCGCCTGGTTCCAGATGAATGTAGCTGATACGGATGAGGTGTACGCCAAGATCAACGCGGAGGGAGCCGAGGTGGAAATCATCGAGCGCCTTGCCACTTCCGGCCAGCTGGAGCGGATTGACCATCTGCTCATCCACTTCGACGCGGAAAAGATTCCCAGCCGTCGACATCTGGTGGCGGAGACGCGAGAGAGGCTGGACGAGGCGGGGACCGACTACCAGTCGGCAGCCGACATCCAGTTCGGGGGGGTCATCCGTGGAACGCGGAACTGGCTGCGGTGGTGTCACAGCACATCGCGCCGACGCGACGTCAGATACAAGACCCTCAGCAAACTCGGGCACGTGGTGCGCCGACGGCTGTATCCCCTCAAGAAGTTCGTCCGCCGTGTCCTGCACTCTCGGTCGGCACTCGATAGATGAGAGGCCAAGGATGGCCTGCTCGGCCGCGTTTGACGCGGGAACTTTGGTGGCGGAGGCCCTGGACCGCGTTTCGGCGGGCGGCCATGACTTTGGCAGCGTCGGCTGATGGCGGCGCGAGGTACCCGGGCGGGGCCTCGCGAGCGACGTCCCTAAATGTACTGACCGGGGAGGTTGGTCAGGCGGCTGACGGGCGGGTGACCGCCGATGCCGGTGTGGGGCCGATGGTGGTTGTAGCCGTGTAGCCACTCAGGAAAGGTCGCGCGGCGGTCGGCTTCGCTGGTGAAGAACTGGGCGAAGGCCCACTCGCTGGTCATGGTGCAGTTGAAGCGTTCGACCTTGCCGTTGGTCTGCGGCCGGTAGGGCCGGGTCCGCTTGGGCGTGATGCCCAGCTGCGCGGATGCGGCGGCCCAGTCCCGGCTGCGGTAGCAGCCGCCGTTGTCGGTGAGCACCCGGCGGGCGGTGATGCCGCGGTCGGCGACCCAGGCCACCGCTCGCCGCAGCACTGCGGTGGCAGTGACGCCGAGTTCGTCGTCGCAGATCTCGGCGTAGGCCAGCCGGGAGTGATCGTCGAGGACGACGTGGATGAACCCGTACTCATCAGCGGGTGGCAGTACTGGCTGCGGGCTCGGCCGCCGTCGGCGGTGCGGTTGGCTCCGCCCTGCGCGCGGCCCAGGAACCGCCAGCCACCGCCGGCGGGGATGTTGCCCAGCTTCTTGACGTCGGCGTGCAGCAGGTCTCCGGGCGCGGGGTGCTCGTAGCGAGCCGGTGGCGGCTGCTCGCGGCGCTCGAGCCGCGACAGCCGGCTGACGCCGCAGCTGCGCAGCACCGCGCCGGCGGTAGAGGGCGCCACGCCGGTCTCGGCGGCCAGCCGGAGCGGCCCCCAGCGCTTGCGCAGCCGCAGCCGCAGCGACACGATCCGCTTCGTTCGACACCGCGCTGGCCGTGCCCGGGCCGGTGTGCGGCCGGCTGGACCGGTCGGCCATCCCGACCGCGCCCTCGGTCCGGTATCGCTCGGCCCAGCGGTCGGCGGTGGTCCAGGCGACGCCGAAGAACTCCGCGGCCCGGCACTTTTGCCAGTTCTCCTCGACGACCAGCCGGGCCAGACGCAGGCGCTGGCGCGGAGTCAGTGCCGCATTAGCGTGGAGCACGAGGATCTCCGGACTCGTGAAGTGGGTGCCTTCAGCAGCTCCACTCCACGCCCGGAGGTCCTCCCTCCACAAGATCAGTTAGCTAGATCTCGTGGTCACACGCCCTCAACCAACTCCTCCGGCCAGTACCCCTGAAGACGGGAAAGCCCGCAGGCGCGACAGCCGCCATGGTGGAGGTCGCTGGCGACTTTGACTTCTCGTCGCGAATGGCTCGTCAAGCTGATAATCACCCATGGCGGAGACACATGCGACCGACCCGGCGTCAGGCAGACCCATAGTCAAGTTTGAGCGTCAATTTGTACCTACTAGCCAGGCCAAGCTCGGTCCTTACCACGCTACCGGACGCACTGACTCCATCTGCCCTTGTCAGGCGATCACTTGCCCTCAAATTCCATCGATGGGCTACTTAATGAGCCGATCTCGCCAGGATCTCAGCCGACACCGCCACGGATCCTGTGAACCTTAATGTCGGTCCGGTGCCGGACATAGGCAGCCGCAGCGATCAAGGCCACAGCTGCGACACCAGCGCCGAGCATCGCCGGAACGGGCGTGAAGCTGTTACGGACGTGCTGGAGTAGTGCCACGAAGACGATACCCAGCAATGCGCTGACCACAACACTCGGGCGCCGTCGATCACAAAAGCCTAGTACGAGACCGATAGCCAGAGGCACCAGCACTGCGCCGGACCAACCGAAGTTGTGAACCGCCTCGGCGATGAACGATCCTCCGATCGGCCCTTCTCGGTTCATCATCATCACGTTCATCAGACGGTGGTCGGACTCAGCGCTGGGAACGGGCCGGCTCAGAAGCCTGCTGTTGACCGCCCGCTCAACTGGTGCGAAGTAGGTGGTTCCCTGCAGCAGCGGCTCGTTGGCCACTTCGTGCCACTTGGCGACCACGGACACGGTCCTCAATGTGTATCCGAGCTCCGCAAGTCCCGACACCGGGGCAGCGCTCCACTCCAGGGCGCCCAATTCCCCGAGACCCGACTGGCGCACTTGCTTGATCACACTCACGCTGGTGAGCAACCCGACGACGAGCGCGAGGACGACTACACCGCGCGGCATGCGTCGCCAAGCGGCCACCAGCGCAGCAGCGGCGACGGCTGCGAAGAGCACCTCACCCCTAAGACCCAAGGGCAATGCGAGGCCAGCGAACAGGCCGAAGGGAATGAGGGTCCGCTTCCACCAGATGCCATCCCCCGCTGCAGCAGCGAGCACAACGCCGAGGGAGATGCCGAAGTACACGTACTGAATCGGCAAGCCGCTCGTGGCTTCCAGCCACTTCTGGTATGACGAGAGAGGAAACAATGGACCGAGCGCAGTGTAACCCAGCCATAGCCATGCCACGACCGCGATAGAGGTTAGTGCGAACCCAGCCGGGCCCATGACCTCAACGACGGCCTCCTGGAATCCGGCCCGTTCGGTCGGCATCTGCACGGTGGCCGCATGTGCTTGCCGCGATGAAGCGACGACCGCTCCCAGGGCCAGCGCCAGCAAACTGAGAGCAACGAGGATCGCAGCGGTGCGCGTGGTCGTCGACTGGAACCACGTGCTGTCTGCGTTGTAGACGAACACTCCAGGCCGTCCCAGCGCCGGGAATACCAGTAGTCCGACGTGGAAAACGCTGGCGACAAGGAGGAACAGCGTGGACATCGACCAGAAGCGCCCCGAGGTCGCCCGTCCGACCGCGAAGCAGGCGAGAAGCGCCGCAGCAAGAGCCACCTGCGAGACGATCTGCAGATCTTGCGCTACCAGCCACTGCCGGAGAAGCCACAGTGCCACCAGGGCCGCGGTCAGGATCAGGGCCAGGACCCGATGACTCAACCACGAGGAGTTGGAATCGCGTGTCAGCCTGGCTCCTGGTCCGTGGACCGGGACCTGGCTGGCTGCGTGCACCGCCGCGGGCTCGTCCACCCCGCGTTCGCCGCTCGAGGGGACTGTCCCCCGAATGGCCAGCGTCCTAGAGGGTGACGACATTGGCTGCCGACGCAAGCACGTGCCTAGTGTCGAGCACCTTGGGAGCGGCGGCGAGCAGGGAGTAGTCGATGTCATCGTGGTCGGTCAGTAGGATCACCAGATCGCTGCGCGTCACGGTCTCGGCGTCGAGGCCTGTCTGGCTCGGGCAGAGGGAGCTGTTGCCCGGCGCCACGTGTGGGTCGACGGCCTCGATGTTCGCCCCAAGCGCCGCGAGCAACTCAGCCACCCGCACCGCCGGCGACTCACGGGCATCGCTGGTGTTCTTCTTGTAGGCCAGGCCGAGCAGGACGATCGAGCTGTTCTTCACTGATTTGCCGGCGTCGTTGAGTAGCTCGGTGACCCGCTGGACGACGTAGCGGGGCATGTGCTCGTTGATGTCGTTGGCCAGCTCAACGAAGCGGAACGGCGTCCCCAGACGGCGCTTCACGTCCCAAGACAGGTACGAGGGGTCGATCGGCAGGCAGTGGCCGCCGACGCCCGGGCCGGGCGTGAAGCGCATATAACCGAACGGCTTCGTCGAGGAGGCATCGATGGCCTCCCAGACGTCGATGCCGAGGTCGTGGGCGAACATCGCGAGCTCATTCACCAACGCGATGTTGACGTGCCGGAAGGTGTTCTCCAGCAGCTTGGTCAGTTCCGCTACGCGCGTGCTTGAGACCGGAACGACGGTGTCGATGAGGGAACGGTAGAAGCCAGCGATCGCTGCCCCGGACTGCTCGTCGACGCCGGAGACCACCTTGGGCGTGTTCTGGAACGTGTAGGTGGCGTTACCCGGGTCGATCCGCTCCGGGGAGTAGCCGAGGTGAAAGTCCTTGCCGGCGATCAGGCCCGAACCACGCTCGAGAATCGGCTGGAGCAGTTCCTCGGTGGTACCCGGGTACGTCGTCGACTCGAGGATGACCGTGGAGCCTGGGCGGATGTACTTGGCGAGCGAGCGGCCGGCGTCCTCGACGAAGCTCAGGTCCGGCAGCCCCTCGCGCAGCGGCGTCGGGACGGTGATCACCGCGACGTCGAACTCGATGACCGCGGAGTAGTCGGAGCTGGCCACGTACCGGCCGGTGGCCAGGGCGTCGGCCAGCACCGCGTCAGCGATGTCCTCGACGTACGAGACGCCCGTCGTCAGGCTGTGTGCCCGCCGGTGGTCGATCTCGATTCCGACAACGTCATACCCAGCCGCCACTGCCCGCATGGACAGCGGCAGTCCAACGTAACCCTGACCGATAACGGCGAGCCGTTTTCCCGTAGCCATGTACAGAGCGTTCAGGGAGTGAACCGGTCCGTCAAGAATCGCCGCCTCTCACGCATCATGAGTCCCGAAGTCTCACTTGCTGCGCGCCGGGGCCGGCGTGTCGGCCCCAAAGGGCAGGCTGTCGGCCGTGGTCGACCCGAGCTGTTCCGCACCGCGGGAGGCCCGTGAAGCAAGCATCGGTCGCATGCGGAGCATGAGGACGAGCCAGGAGAGGAGCGCTCTGAGGATCTGCCCCGCCAGTACTGCGAAGGCCGCGCCGTACATGCCCCACGCGGGGATGGCCAGGAGCGACGCAGCACCCACAACGAGAAGTCCCGCGGCGGTGAGCGGCAGCTGGATCCGAAACAGCCGCAACGCACCGATCGCGGTGCCGAGGAACAGGTAGGAGTACTGGACCGCCGCCGCCGCCATGAGCAGGACTAGCGCCAGCCACCACCGCGCGTACTCGGGGCCGAAGACCAAGTCCAAGAAGACGCGGCCCAGTAGCAGCGCACCGACCAGTCCGACGATCCCGAGTGCAAGTCCGACCATCAGGAGCTTCCGTAGCGTCCGCCGGAAGCCCACGGTGTCTCCCCGGGCGTACAGATTGGCCAGCCGTGGACTGGCAGCCTCGGCGACCGAGTTCGCGATCAGCCCCGTCGAGGTGAGCGCGTACGCCAGGACCGCGAAGACGCCCAGCGCCTCGGCACCGGCGTGCCCCTCCAGCACGTAACGGGGGGCGTTGGTGGTCAGCGAGTTCAACGAGGTCGCGACCCCGAGCGGCAGTGCCAGGACCGCCAGCCGGTAGAGCCGGCGGAGCGGGAACTCGGGCCGGGCGGAGACCCCGACCGCGCGCACGCGGATCGATGCGGTGAGCGCGTATCCGAGGGTAACGACGACCTGGGCGGCGGCGGCCCACGCAACGCTGCCGGTCGGCGCGAGCACAGCAATGAAGCCTGCCAAGCTCAAGATGCCACGCGTGGACTGGGCCACCGCGATGCGGCGCATCTCCTCGCGGCGCTGTAGCACCCCGTAGGACACGTCGATCTGCCCCTCGAACGCCTTCGCCAGGGCCACGACGAACAGAAGCACCAGGACATGGTCGGGCAGCCCGGTTACGACGCCGACCGCTAGGGAGATCAGCACAGCCAGCACCGAGGTGACCCAGCGCAGGCCGAAGTATTCGCCCGCCGTGTTGACGCCCTCGGCGTCGGTGGCCTGAACGGAGCGAAGTCGCAGTCCGAGGAACAGAAAGATCGGCGCCGTGATCGCCAGGGCGAGCGAGTACTCGCCGACCTGCCGCGGGCCGGCCAGCTGGGCCAGCGCCACGAGAGCGCCGAACTGGCCCAGGGTGTAGATGGCGTTGCCCACCGCAGTTGCCGAGATGTTGGCCCGCATTGACCGCTGCGCGGCGCCGCCGCGTTCGGTCATGCGCGCTTCCCCGCAGGTTCCGCTTCGGACCGCCGGCCCCGCTCCCACAGCGACCGGTAGGCGGCGACGGCCGCGTCCAAGCGAAAGGGGCTTCCGGCGAAGGACGCCGCGATGCTCGTCCGCTCCGCCGCATCCGCGCGGGCGGCATGCAGCAACGCCCGCTTCCAATCCTGATCCGGTGCGTCGAGCGGGACCAAGGTGATGCCCCGCACAAGCTCGCTGATGAAGACCGTCCCGGGCAGCGGCGTCGCCACCACCGGCGTCCCCACGGCGAGCGCCTCCAGCACGACTCCGGGCAGGCCTTCCCTCGTCGAGGTCACCAACAGCGCGGAGCAATGGCGCAGCAGGCCGGGCACGTCGTCGACCGGCCCGGTGCGGACGACTTCCGCACCCGCCGGGAGCGCGGCGATCTGCTGGTCCAGCATGGCCCCCTCCCGCTCGTCCACCGGACCGACGAGCAGGAGCCGCGAGCCAGGAGTCTCGGCGGCGAGGACGGCCGCAATCCGCACCGCCCGTGCCCGGTTTTTCGACGGCAGCGACCGGGCGACGTGGGCGACAATCGGTGCTACCGACACGGGCACGCCGGCGTCAACCATCGCTCGCAAGCGCACCACGTCCAGTCCGTTGGGCACCACTCGGCACCGTGCGTCGTGCGACCAGTCCGCCCGGCCTAGGCCACCAGTCATGGCTCCGGGGGACACTGCCCAGATATCTGTGGCTACCAGGTCGATGAGCCGGCGCATCCCGGCCCGTTGCAGACGGCGGCGCACGGTGTCGCGCTGACCGTCCGAGTCGCTGCGGAAATGCGCTATGCGTTGATGGACCCTCGCCAGCCGGCCGAGCAGCAGCAGCAGACCGGAGAAGGTGGCCACGTTGGAGTGCAGAGACGTGATCCGCTCCCGGCGCAGGAACCGGACGAAGCGCAACGGGAAAGCCGGCGAAAGCAGCTTCAGGGGGACGACATGGCCGCCCATCGCCTCTATCCGCGCTGTGAGGTCGCCGCGCCGACCGGACAGGCACAGGAAGAAGTGCTCCATCTCCGGCAGGCGAGCCACGACGTCGAGGGTCCGAAGCTCGGCCCCGCCGCGGTCCATCGCGCCGAAGACATGAGCGATCCGGGGCGGAGCGATCCGCTCACCGGCCACTGCGAGGAGCCTCCGTGCCCGCTGCCTGCGCCCCGGATTGCGTCATCGCAATCAGGCGGCCGTAGAAACTCGCACGGCGTGCCTGCAGCACCGACAAACGATACCCGGCTGCCCGAGCAAGGTTTGTGGCTGCCTGACGGTTGTGGCGTTCCTGGTCGGTGAGGAGGCTGCGGAGAGCCAAGGCCAGCGCCGTAGCATCGCCCGGAGGGACGAGAACGCCTTCATCCAGAAGCTCCGACATGCCGCCGACCCGCGTCGCGATGCATGGCAGGCCCCGCGCCATTGCCTCGATGACGCTCCGCGGAAGCCCTTCGGTGAGACTGGGTTGGACGTAGACCGTTGCGTCGTCGAAGTGTTCCCGGACAGCCCGCGGGCCGGCCGCTCTCCCCACGAAGCGGACGGACCCATGGCTGGTGCTCCCGGCAGCCTGCGCCTCGAGGGAGGGGCGTAGCGGGCCGTCTCCGACGACCGTCAGCTCTACCGGCAAGCCGCCACGCTGCAGGAGAGACACGGCGTCGATCAGAACATGGATCCCCTTGTAGGGACGCGACAGCGCCGCGGCGACGACCAGCCGCATCCGCCCGGCTTCGTGCGGGCGGGGCGCTGGGACGAATGCGTCGTCGGACAGCATGATGGAGCTGTAGTGCGAGGTGACGGCACCAGGCGTAGCCGGATAGCGTTTCTGCAGCGTGTGTTCGGTCACGTAGGCAGCCCCTGCCGCGCCGCGCACCGCGGCCCGGACAGTTGCACGTGCCGCACTGCCCGCCAGTCTCCCCATCCACGAAAACCGCCAGCCGAGCATGCCCAGGGCCTCTTCGGCGTCGCCGACCACCTCGACCGCATAGCGACGGCGTCGCAGGCGGCACCAGAAGGCGACGAGGAGGCCCAGCATGGTAGGTAGCGCAACGATGATGGTGTGCTGGTCCGAGGACCGCGCCACTGTGGAGGCGGTCCGAACCAACGCTCGAGGCAGGAAGCTCAGGAGGGAGCTGGCGGGCAGCAGCTTCAACGTCACCCCTGGACCCTCGGATGGCGCGGCTCCCGGAGGGCAGGTCCGGTCCCGATCGAGACGCCCGACCACCTCGAGGTGGTCGAAGGACGAGAGATACCGACGCGAAAAGAGGTCGTAGTCGAAGTTCGCCGGCGAAGCGATACGGCCGTCGGTCATCCGGAAACGATGGTCGAAGACCAGGATGGCCGGTGCGGTTGATGCTCCTGACCTCTCCGGTGCTGCCAGCGGAGCAGTCGTCGTCCGTGCGTTCATCAGGTCCCCCACGGTCACGCGGCGCCGACCAGCGTGTGGCCGTCACGCCCGGTCCCTCGCGTCTCGGTGAGGAAGTCGCGCAGTTGCGCCCAGACGACCTCGTTGGTGAAGTTCTCGAGCACGAACCGGCGGCCGGCCGCGCCCATCGCGCGGCGCAGCTCCACGTCGTCGGCCAGGAGCAGCATCGCATCGGCCAGCGCGCCCGCGTCCCGGGCGGGTATGCGCAGTCCTGTGCTCCCGTGACGAACAGCATCACGTGCACCGGTGGCCTCGGTGGTCACGACAGGAATGCCTGCCGCGCTGGCCTCCAGGCAAACCGTCGGCAGGCCCTCGCGGTACGTCGGCAAGACGAAGACGTCGAGCGCCGGGTAGAGGTGCGCAGGGTCGTCGAGCCAGCCGAGGAAGCGGACGCGCGGGTGTGCGCGAAGCGCCTGAAGCGTCTCCCTGTCCACGTCGTCCCCGTCGGCGTTGCCTGCGACGACCAAGACCGCCTCGGGCAGCCGCACCGAGACGTCGTTGAACGCGGTCAACAGCTCGCGTACGCCCTTGTCCACGGTGATCCGACCGACATAACCAAATACGTTGTCGGTGTCGGACAGCCCGAGTGCCCGGCGCCTCTCGGCGGCCGTGTCCGCAGTCGGCACGGGCACCGGCACGCTGACGCCGTTGCTTCCCCCGGCGCCGAGGACTGTGCCTTGACCACGCCTGAGAATCCTCAGGGCGCGTGCCTCGTCGCGGAGGCTGCGGCTCACGCAGACGACCTGGTGCGCGCTCGCCGCGGCGATCCGCTCGCACGCCCAGAGAACCAGCCGTTGCACGCCGCGAGTCGTCTCGAGCCGCAGCCCGCGAAGCAGGTACACACGCCGCGGCACGCGGGTGAGCCGTGCCGCCAAGCCGGCGAGCAGCCCCGCCTTCGGGGTGCCGACCATCGAGATCACCGGGCGCTCGGCTCGGAAGACGCAGACAAGCGCGACGAGGGAGCGCAGGTCCGCCCAGGGCCGGATGGCCCGTGACATCGGGATTCCGATGGTTCGCACGCCCTCCCGTCGCCCGACGGCGTCCAGCAGTGGTCCGGGTGACGACACCAGGACGACGTCGAAACCCTCTTCGCGGAGGAAGGCCAACTGCCCGCGAAGCAGCCCCCAGGCGCTCTCCGGCACCGTGGTAGCCACGAGCAGCGTGCCCCGGTGTGTCCAGCTCACGCCTGGTGCGCCCCGGTCTCCTCGAACCACCGCACCGTGCGGCGCAGCCCTTCGTCCAGTGGCACTGGGCGTGCCTCCGGGATCAGCGCCAACAGCGCGCTGTTGTCGGCGGTGGACGCGCGCACGTCACCGGTCCGAGGCGCCACGAAGTCGACCTTCGGCTCCCCGATCGCGAGGATGGCGCTCAACCGCCCGACCAGGTCGAGCAGGTCGGTGTTGGTGCCGAAGGCCAGGTTCACCGGGGCCTCCGCGGCGACGCGCCGCTCTAGGGCGTGCGTCAGGACGTCGACCACCGAGTCGACCGACGTGAAGTCCCGCGACTGGCGACCGTCCCCGTGCACCTGCAGGGGCATCTGGTCGAGCATCGCCGCGATGAACGTCGGGACGACGGCGGCGTAGGGGTGCCGCGCCGACTGCAACGGTCCAAAGACGTTGAAGAAGCGGAAGGCCAGCGTGGGCATGCCGTAGGTGCGCTGGAAGGCGTTCACATAGGACTCGCCGGCCAGCTTGCTCACGGCGTAGGGGCTGCGCGGCATGGGCAGCAGGCTCTCGACCTTGGGCATGACCTCGTTGGCGCCGTACACCGAGGAGGAGGACGAGAAGGCGAGGTAGGCGCCGACGTCCCGCGCGGCGACGAGCACGTTGAGCGTCCCGGTGACGTTGATCTCATTCGTCAGCTGCGGATTCTCCACCGAACGGGGCACCGATCCGCGCGCGGCCAGATGCATGACCGAGTCCGCGCCCCGGAACGCCCGGGCGAGCATGACGGGATCGAGGATGGATCCCTCCACCAGCTCGACGTCCAGGCCGGTGAGGTTGGACCGGTAGCCGGTGCTGAAGTCGTCGAAGACGACCACCTCGTGCCCCCGGGCCAGCAGGCCCCGGGTGAGATTGCTGCCGACGAAGCCGGCTCCGCCGGTGACCACTATGCGCACTGTTCCTGCCGTTCTGCCTGTTCGGTGTTCTCGATGCCGATGTACTGCGGCTGCGCCAGCTGCTCGGCCAGCCGCGTCCAGTCCTCGTCGCGGGCGAATCCCGCGAAGCCCAGGTCCGCCAGCCGGCCGCACTTCTGGGACTGGCCAAACCAGACCAGCTCCAACCGGCGGCTCAGGGCCACCGCCTTTGCCATGCCCCCAACGGCGGTCAGCCGCACCACCGCCCGAGCGAGTGCCGCGGGGATGCGGCGCGGGCGGCGACCGAGGGCGAGCAGGGTGAGCAACCGACCGGTCGTCATCGCACCGGCCGGGTGCAAGTACACACCACCGATCGGGCGAGCGTGGCCGACCAGCAGGCGAACCGCCGCGGCCACCTCGCCGACCAGGACCTGTGGGGTGGGCTGCGCGCCCGGAGCGGCGACCGAGGCCAGCCGGCTGCGGGCCAGCCGGCTCAGCGCCCGGCTGACCTGGCGGTCGGGGCCGTGCACGGACGTCGGCCGGTACCGGACCACCTCCAGGCCGGCGACCTCTGGCTCCAGCCTGAGCAACAACTGCTCGCCGGCCGCCTTGCTCACCGAGTACGGGGAGAACGGCGCGAACCGGTCGCTCTCGTCCAGCATCCGCGAGCGGCCTTGCACGGCGGCTGACGAGACGTGCACCAGGCGCCGGACGCCGGCCCGTTCGGCCGCAAGTGCGAGAACGCCGGGAAGCAGCGCGTTGGCGCCGGTCAGCTCCGGCGAGGCGCCCGCGGCGGCGTTCGCGATGCCCGCGCAGTTCACGACCACCTCGCAGCCGGTCAGCGCGGCGACCAACCGGTCACCCATCTCGCCTGCGGCCACGGCGGCCACATCGGCCGGCCCTGCGCTGGTTCCGGTGAGCCGGGGTGCGGCGACCGGGCGCACGTCCTCGCCGGCTTCCCGCAGGGTCTGCGCCACGGCACCGCCGACGAAACCGCCCGCCCCCAGGACGGCGACCCTCACCGGGCAGGCTCCCAGCCCACGGCGGCCGGGACGGTCGTCTTCGACCGTCCGCGCAGCGTGGGTACCCAGCGCGGCGAGCTGAGGTAGCCCGCCATCAGCAGGACCACCGCGGACGACCCCAGGACCGTGCTCCAGACCTCGCCCCGGCCGAGCAGCAGCCCGGCTCCGGCCGTTGCCGCCGAGGTGGCCGCGACGCCGGTGGCGACGGCGAGGTGGCCGAGTCCCGCCGTGGTCAGACGCTGGTAGACGTGCGACCGGTGCGCCTCGTACCACTTCTCCCCCGCGCGGACGCGGCGGAGCAGGGTCGAGCCGGTGTCGGCCAGGTAGACGGCGAGCGGACCGAGCACCGCCGGCAGCGGCAGCCCGGCGAAGACCGCGGCGATGCCCAGGGAACCCAGGGCGCCGCCCAGGGCGTAGCTGCCGACGTCGCCGAGGAACATGCGCGGTGCGACCGCGTTCCAGGGCAGGAACGCCGCGAACGCCGCCGCGACGACGAGCGAGCCCGCTGTCAGCCAGGGCACATCCTCGACCACGCCGAGAACGGCGTAAGACGCCCCGGTCACGGCGCCGAAGAGCCCCGAGATGCCGTTGATGCCGTCCATGAAGTTCGTGACGTTGACGAAGGCGGCCAGGGCAATCATGGCCACGGCGCTCAGCCACAGGGCCGGGCGGGCCTGGAACGCGAGCGCGACCACCACGGCGGCGGCCAGGGCCAGCTGGCCCACCGCGCGCATGCCGGCGGACAGCCCCCGGACGTCGTCGATCCAGCCCAGGACGCCGAGCAGGGCCACCCCACAGGCCGCGGCTACCAGGAGGCCGGACGTCGGTCCGCCGGCCGTGCCGAGGAGCAGCCACCCCGACACGACCGCGGCGGCCGGGCCGAGGCCGCCACCGCGGAGCACCGGGCGATCGTGCGACGACCGCGCGTTCGGGACGTCGAGCACCTGCCAGCGACCCAGCAGCCGGTGGACGACGACGAGCGCTCCGGTGGCCGTCACGCCGCCACCGGCCAGGGGGAGCGCGACTTCCGTCAGGGCCGCCGTCATCCGGCGGCCTCGGCCGACGGCTGCGGCTCAGGGACCCGCGGCGAGGACGTGCGCTCGTTGGGCCGGGCCGAAATGAACCCGCGCCCGGTCCGCCGCTCGGATTCGAACAGCGGTGCCCAGACCAGCAGGTCCGAGGCACGGCGCCCCATGTTGGCCAACACCCAGTCGTCCAGCGGCGGGACCGGGACAGCGGTGATCAGCGGGTGCACCGGGCGCAGTTCTATCTCGTCGGTACCGAACAGCACCTCGTCGTTCTTCTCGCCGGGTCGCAAGCCGGTGTAGACAATTTCGATCGGCTGCTGGCACAGGTCGACGAGCTGCCTAGCCACGTCCGCGATTTTCACCGGGCGCCCCATGTCGAGGACCAGCACTTCTCCCCCGGAGCCGAGAGCGCCGGCCTGGACGACGAGCTGCACGGCCTCCGGAATGGTCATGAAGTAGCGCGTCACGTCGGGATCGGTGACAGTGACGGGACCACCGCGGGCGATCTGCGCCGCAAAGGTCGTGAGCACCGATCCGCGGGAGCCGAGGACGTTGCCGAAGCGAACCGACAGGAACTCCCCGGCGCTTCGCTGGGCGTAGGCGGCGGTCAGCCGCTCCGCGATCCGCTTCGTCGTGCCCAGCACGTTGACCGGATCGGCGGCCTTGTCGGTCGAGATGTTGATGAAGTGGCTCACGTCGACGGCGATCGAAGCCTCGAGCACGTTCCGCGTGCCGAGCACGTTCGTCTTCCAGGCCTCGTCCGGGTATTGCTCCAGCATGTTGACGTGCTTGAGCGCGGCGGCATGGAAGACCACCTCGGGCCGGCGGTTTCGGAACACGGCATCCACCGACTCGGTGTCCCGGATGTCCAGCAGCACCACCTCGGGGAGCTCGAGCCGGGCCTCGCCGTGCAGCCGCAACTGGAGCGCGTGCAACGCTGACTCATCCCGATCAACCATGATCAGCTCACTAGGGCCGAAACGGGACAGCTGGACGCAGAGCTCCGAGCCGATCGACCCACCGGCACCGGTCACCAGGACCCGACGGCCGACGATGTAGCTGGCGATGCCGGCCATGTCGGTGTCGATCTGGTGACGTCCGAGCAGGTCTGCGATGTCGATGTCCCTGATGTCGCGGATGCCGGCGAGCGAGCCGACGAGTTCGGACATGCGAGGGAGCACCTTGACGGCCAGGCCCGCCGCCGCGGCTCGCCGGCTGATGTCGCGCACGAGGGCCGCGCTGGCCGAGGGAATGGCGATGACCAGCACCTCCGCGCCCGTGACGCGGGCGGCGGTCTCGATGTCGTCGCGCCCACCGAGCATGCGGACGCCCTCGATTCGGGCATGGCGCTTGCATGGGTCGTCGTCGAGCAGCCCCACGGGGAGGTACGGGCCCACGGAGTCGTGCTGCATGGACCAAATCAGCTGGTGACCGCCCACGCCACCGCCGAAGATCAGCGTCCGCCTGCCGGTCAGCGGCCGCAGGCGCTCCTCCCACCGCCGACGCAGCACGTAGCGCAGGCTGAGCATCAGCACAAAGGTCACCACAGCTCCGGCCGGCGGAACCGAGAGTGGCACCAGCCGTGGCGACCCACTGATGAGGACCACCACCAACGTGGCCACCGCCGCTGCCCCCGCCGCCGCGGCCATGCCAGCCGATTCGTCGCTGCTGGCCGGTACGTAGCGCCCCTGGTGCAGACGCAGCGCGAGCGATGCGGCGGCGAAGGCCGCGACCGCGACGACGGTGGCGACGAGCACGCCTACGGGGTGCACCCTCGTGATGTCACCGTCGTAGCGGGTCAGGCAGGCCAGGAGCAGCCCGACGAAGACCAATACCGAGTCGAGGGCGAACACCTTCGCGCGGAACGACCGCCAGCGCGTGCCCATGCCAGAGCTGCCCACCGCAATGCCCCCTGTTGTCCGTGTGTTCGTGCAGGCGGTCGGCGTCAGCGGTTGCCGCGGACGGGGACCATGGGGCTGGTCAGGTCCGGCATCGGGCGGCGCCGCGAGTCCGCCGTACGGCTCTCCGACTGTCGCGACCGGACCGGCCGGTTGGTGCCCTCCGTAGTCCGCTCGCGGTCCGCGTCGGCCTCGTAGCCGTAGCCGTAGCCGTAGCCACGGCCCTTGCCGGCTACAGGCGGGACCCGATTGAGGACGACGCCGAGCAGCCTGGCGTCGATCCGCTCGAGCGTGGCAGCAGCCTCGCTGAGCTCCTCGCGCCGCGTCTTCCCGTAGCGCGTGGACAGCACGCAGCCGTCGGAGAGAACGCTCAGGATCGCCGCGTCAGTGACCGGCAGCAGCGGCGGGGCGTCGATCAGCACGAAGTCATTGGTGGTGCGCAGGTGCGCGAGCAGGCTGCGCATCTGCGCCGACCCGAGCAGCTCGCTGGGGTTGGGCGGCATCGGCCCTGCGGCCAGAACGGTGAGGTGCCCGTCCCCCCAGGGCTGAGCCACGTCGTGCAGCGAGGCCTTGCCTGCCAGTACGTCGGTCAGGCCCGCTCCCGCGACCAGGCCCATGTAGCGGGTCACCCGGGGACGGCGCAGGTCGGCCTCGATGAGCGTGACCCGACTACCGAACTGCGCGAGCACGGTGGCCACGTTGACCGCCATCGTCGACTTCCCCTCACCCGCCAGCGCGCTGGAGATCACGATGACCCGCGGCGGGTTGTCCACATCGAGGAACTGCAGGTTCGTCCGGATCGCGCGGTAGGACTCCGAGCTGATCGACTGCAGGGACTGATCCGTCACCAGGTGGTGATCGGTCAGCTGCGGGTCGTCGAGCACGGTGCCGATCAGGCCGGCGCCAGTGAGCTCACGGATGTCCTCGCCAGTCTTGACCGTGTTGTCCAAGCGGCTGCGCAGCAACGCCAGGCCGACACCCAGCAGCATCCCGAGCAGGCCGCCCAGCGTCAGATTGCTCCGGGTGTCAGGGGACACAGGGGCGCCGTCGAACGTCGCCTCCTGAACCGTGGTGACCTTGACCGTGGGGACGTCGGATCCCTCCGGGGTTTCCAGCTCGCCCACGCGGAGGCTGAACTGGCGCCCGAGGGACGCCGCGATCGCCTGTGCCCGCTCCGGGGACGTGTCGGTCACCTGAACCTGGAGGATCACCGTGTCTGGCTGTGTCGTGGCCGTCACCAGGGCGGCAGCCTGCTCCGGCGTCATGTCGAGGTCCAACTCCTCGACGACCCGGGTGGCCAGCTGCACGCCGGTCAGCAACTCGGTGTACGAGGCCACCCGCTGCTGGCTGAACAGGTTGCCCTGGTAGGCGGTCGTGGTGTCCGTCGTCCCCGACGCCGAGACGAACAACTTCGTCGACGAGGCGTACAACGGCGTCGCCAGGTAGGTCAGCGCCGCCGCGGTACCCACGCACAGCAGGACGGCACCCGCCATCAGCCACCAGCCGGTCCGGATGGCCTGCCAGACCCCGCTCAGGTTCACGTTCTCCCCAATCGCTGCTGTCCGGCGCCCTGTTCGGCGCCGCCGACCCCCGGCTGCTCAGCGGCGGATCGGGCGGGACGCTACCTGCGGAACAAGATCGTCCAAGACCGCTGGGGGGCTGTGGCGGGCAGAGTGACCACTGTGACGAATGGGTCCGGAATTCGACTTGAGTGCGACACGAGGCACCCCGGCGTCGGCAGATGTGTCAGGTCATACGACGATTTCCTGGGGCCTGGCTTGTGCACTCTTGACGACGGGCGCCCCGGTGACGGACCGGTCCCCGGCACGCGCCGGACCGGTTCCCCGGTAAGCGCCGGACAGGCCCCGGCACGGGGCCCGGGCCGTCCGGTCAGTTGCCGGCAGCCCCGTGCTGCGCCAGCGCGCTCGTCACCACCGGAGCGATGAGGGTGGCCAGGTGGGCGTGCCCAACGTCGGTCGGAGAGACGCCGTCCGGGCTGATTAGCCCGGCGGGGGCGGCGAACCAGCCGGTGGCCAGCGGGTCGACGAAGCCGACCCCGGCAGCCTCGGCGGCCGCCCGCACAGCGTCCCGCTCGGCGAGCAGATCGGCCGGTGGTGCGCCGTCGCTCCAGATGGGGCCGACGAGGACGACGACCGACCCCGGCGCCGTCTCGCGCACGGAGGCGATGACCTGCGCGGCCTGGCTGCGGACCACCGCGGGGTTCTGCCCCCTGTCGTTGCGGCTGCCGACGACCAGGGTGACGGCTGCGTCCGCCTCGGGCGCGCTCTCGACCAGCCCGAGGTAGTCCTGCCCACCGACTCCCACGCTCGCGTATCCGGCCTGGGAGGCCGCGTGCAGCGCGAGCTCGGTGCCTGTGGAGCCGGCGACCAGGGCGGGCCAGCCGGCCGGGCCGAGCCCGCCCTGCTCGTTGCCGGCCGCGTAGCCGTCCCCGTACACCGCGAGCACCGGAGGGGCCGCCGGCGCCTCGGGTGCCGCCGGCGCCGTGGCCGTGGACGTCGGGGCGGTCGTCGAGCCGCTCGGCCCCGGGTCGGCAGACAGCTCGAGGATCTCGGCGTACTCGCCGGTGGACGGGACGGTCAGGCTCTCCTGCTTCTGGATGAGCAGGACGAGCACCGCGGCGGTGCCCAGCACGAGGACGACGAGTGCCGCTGCAAACCAGCGCGGCGGACGCTCAAGACCCAGTCCTCGCATGACCGAAGGGTAACGAACCGAATCCGCAGCGTCGGTGAGGCGCGACCATCCGGCGAACATGTCCTGACCACCAGACGGGCGCCGGCCGCGTACGTTGGTTCCGGCCGAATGACAGCAATCGGCGCCAACCATTGAGACTGGGCAAGGATTTGCATTGCGTCGTCCTGCGCCCGGACGGGTCCTCCACGTAGCAGCCGTCGATTTCACGGTTGCGAAGCTCCTGGACCCGCAACTGAACTGGCTCGCCGCGCGGGGTTTCGAGGTCCACGTCTCCTGTGGGCGGACCACGGACGAGCACTGGCGGGCCCTGTCGGAGTTCCACGCACACGACCGGCCCCTTCCCAGGAGCACTCAGGCCGCTACCGATCGCACGGGCGTTTGTGCGGCTGGTGCGGCTCGTCTGGCACGTGAGGCCTGCTCTGGTGCACCTGCACACGCCGGCGGCCGCTCTGCCGGCGCGCCTGCTGCCGTCCTCGCTGTGGCCACCGGGCACGAAGATCGCCTACACGGTGCACGGCTTCTCCCACCAGTGGCCCCCTCGCGGCCGCGGCGAGACGGCAGTGCAGCGGCTGGAGCAGTACCTGTCACGGCGAACCGACTTGATCCTCTTCCAGAGCCAGGAGGACCTTGAGGAGGCCTCGGCTCGGCGTTATGCCGGGCCGCTGGTTCTTCTGGGGAACGGTGTGCAGGATGAGTGGTTCGACCTGCCCGATGTGGTGCGGCGACGCGGCACCGACCTCCGATCGCTCCTTGTCGGTCGCCTGGTGCGCGAAAAGGGGATCCTCGACCTGCTCGCCGCCATCGAGAACCTCGAGGGTGTCCAACTCGACATCGTCGGCGACGCCCTAGTCTCCGACCGGGACGGGGTGGCCGCCGAGGGCTCTCGCCGGACGGCCGGGGTTCGAGGCCGTCAGGCTGCACGGCATGCTGCATCCCGCAGGAGTCCGGGACCTCTTGGCGGCGACCCACGTGCTGTGCCTGCCTAGCTACCGAGAGGGGGTCCCGCGCAGCGTGATCGAAGCGCTGGCTGCCGGGAGACCCGTGATCGCTTCGCGCATCCGCGGCAATCGCGAGCTGGTGGTCCCGAGGCCAACGGCCTCCTGCACAAGCCGGCCGATGTCGCCGCCATCAGGGACGCCGTTGTCACGCTGCGGGACATGGATCCGGACAGCTTCAGCCGGATGGCCGCCGCTGCCAGGAAGGGCGCCGACCCTGAACGCCGGGAGGACGCGGTGTACGAACGTCTGCTTGCCGCCTACGCCCAGGTTGGTGTCCGCCCATGACGTCAGTCCTTGTCACCGGCGGCACCTCGGGTCCCGAACGACTCGTGATTCAGCAGCTCCTCGCCCTGGGGGACCAGGTCACGGCCGTTGTCCGTACGGATCGGGCCGCAAACGAACTCGCGAAGCTGGGGTCCGAGGTCGTACGCGGCGACCTCGAGTCGGTCGACACGCTTCCGGACGGTAGAGCCACCTGTTATTGCACATCGCTGGCGTGCGCTACAGCGAGGAGGCGCGGGCGCTGGCCGCCCGATGGAAGGTCGCGGGCGCGGTCTGCGTCAGTTCTGCGTCCGCGAGCGCAGACGGCCATCCCCTCCGGCAGACGATCAGCGAGCACGAGGGGCGGCTGCTCGGTGACGACCGGCCATGGCGAGTGCTTTGACCGACGATGATCTTCGGTGCGCCGACGGACCGGAGCATCCGTCTGCTCGCGGCCAGGCTGCGCCGGCTACCGGCCGTCCCCAGGCCGACCGGCGGCGGTCTCGTGCAGCCGGTGTTCGTGGACGACGTAGCGGTTGCAGTCGTCGAACTCGGTGATCGGCATGGCGACGTACAGCTCGACGCGGTGCTGCCGCTGGGAGGAGCGCGCCGGTTGACTCTGGGGGAGCTGGTCGACGACCTCGCCCGCAGGCTGGGCGTGCGGCGTCTGCCGATACGGTTGTCCATTAACGCGATGGCAGGTCTCACGAAGCGATCGGGGTTGAGTGAGCGCCACCGGGCCCTCCACGCGGTCGCCATGTTGACGACCGATCGAGTGGTCCGGTAGCCCAATGAGATCGGGCTCCGTCACCGCGCGACTGCGTGGGACGACGCCCTGGCCATCGCCCTCGAGCGTTACGCGCTGGTTCGACCAGCGCACGTCCGGCTGGAGGCTGACGGCCTCGGCGCCGGCCTGCGAACCCCGTCGGCGTCGTCGTCGCCCGCCCCAATCTGCCGACGTCGCGATTGCTGGGCTCGGCGGCGCACAAAGGGTGAGCCCCTGTGGCATCCGGCGTAGAGCACCAAGGCCTTCTCCGAATGGGGCGCCATCACCGGCGACGAGATTCTGGCCACCGCGATACCGGCTGCTGCACCACTGCGCCATGCTCTCCACCAACGGCCCCAGCTACTGGCTCATGAACCGATTCCTCACCCCACCCGAGCCGCCGATGTCATGATCAGACCGCCGCGTGAAACGACACGTCAGGCCGTACGCCCAACGACACGTGAGGTCGTACGCCGACACGCTGGATCTTCTTCGGCTGGGGCCAGGGGACGAGCGGCGGCAGACGGTTGTGTAGGGCGGCGATCTTCGCCGCCCGGGCGGCGTCGGCGACTTCCCGCTGCGTGTCGCTGAGGCGGGCGCCCCTGCCCCGCTCGCCCTTGCCGGTGGGACTGGCGCTCGTGCCGCTGTCCGCACTGCTGGTTGTTGTGCTGCTGGTGGTGGTCATCTGGACCCTCCCGGTACCGGAGCCGACACCGGATCGGGAGGGACAACGGAACCGGTGTCCTGCCGCCCATTCCCCGGCCCGTCCGGCACAGAGCTCTGCTCAGGGGCCGGGAGCGACGGCGGGGGACGACCGGACCACGACTGCTTCCGCAGCGAAGCGCCCGAAGGGCGGAAGGATCTTGGTCCGGTCGGGAGGAGGCGGCGCGGGAGGCCCTTACGCTGAGCTGCCGGACGGGTCGGGGGACCAGCAAGAACAGCCCGCCGAAGGCGGGCCTTAACGACGGCGCAGCCGGCGCCACGCGCAGCGTGGCCCGACGGGTGTTCCTGGCCTGCCCCACCGGTCGCGGCGCGACGACGTCGGGGGCGCACCCACCGGTCATTGAGCCTTGATCACCCGACACGTCGGGCAGGCCCCTGGCGGACCGATCACCGGGCCGTGCACCGGCAGTGGTCCGTCGCGGCTCGGCAAGTCCCGGCTGGCTCGCACAGCGGTCTCAACGCGACCTGCGTAGCGGCATCGCGCGCCGCTGGGTGCCCCGCACGGCTTCGTCAGCCGATCTTGATGTGTCGTGGCGACGGACTCAGAAAATATCGGGCCGGGCCTACGTCGCCGAGGATGGCACACCGCGCGGTATCCCGATCGCCTTCACCTGGAACGGCTCGGAGATCGTCCTGTGCACCACGAAGAACGCCCCGAAACTGCCCGCACTGCGCAAGAACCCCGATAGCTGCCCTGACCATCGACACCGAGGTCCCCGCCGAAGATCCTGCTCATCCGCGGGCGGGCCGAGCTGGACATCGTCGACGGCATCCCGGACGAGTATCTCCAGATGAACCGCAGGTACGAGATGACACCCGAGCAACGCAACGACTGGGAGGCCGAGGTCCGCTCGCTCTACGACCGCATGGTCCGGATCGTCGTCACCCCGACCTGGGCGAAAGTCATCGACTTCGAAACCACCCTGCCGACCGGGATCGAGGAGCTGATCCGGCAACGGGCCGAACGTCAGAACGCCTGAGAACAATGCGGCCAGGCGGGCTCCATGCTGCGTACGGTTCTCCAGCCGTCCTGCAGTCCCGTCCACCCCAGGGCCGCCCGAACGCCCGCCCCGCGCGCGGCTGCTGCAATTCTCCGGTCGAGCTTCAGGACTCCAGGACAACGGCCCCTGCGGCGCCGGCTCGGCCGGACCGGAGGAAGACCGGAGGTGAACCGGAGACCGCCTCCAGCATGCTCCGGATCATGTCTGGGGATGGCGGCGTCGGACTGCTGTCAGAGGCCTCCGGCACGCTAGGGCGCACACCTGTGCCACGGAGGTCGCTGACATGGCCGGCTCCATCACTCGCATCACGCTCAGCGACGGCTCCGCCCGCTATCGCTCACGGTATCGGGACCCTGGCGGTCGTCAGCACGAACGGCGCTTCGTGCGGAAGGTCGACGCCCAGCGCTGGCTTGACGAGGCCACCTCGGCCCTCGTCACGCAGACATGGACGGCGCCGGAGCGCGGCAGGGTCACCGTCTCCGACTGGGCCGACCGGTGGCTGGCCTCGCAGACAGGCGTAAAGCCGAGCACGCTCTACCGCTACGGCAACCTGCTGCGGACCCACGTGCTGCCGACCTGGGGACAGCACCGGCTCGCCGATGTCACGCACGCCGATGTCGCCGTCTGGGTCGCCAAGCTGCTGGCCCAAGGGTCCGCCGCGGGCACCGTACGGCAGGCCCATCGGGTGTTCTCGCTGTTGCTGGGCCTCGCCGTCCGCGACGGGCGCATCCCGCGTAACCCGGCCGAGCGAGTGCCGCTGCCTCGCGTGATCCGGAGCGAGCCGCGGTTCCTCACCCACGACGAGGTCGAGCGGCTCGCGGACGCGGCAGGCGATGAGGGGGACGTCATCCGGCTGCTGGCGTTCACCGGACTGCGCTTCGGTGAGATGGCCGCCCTGCGGGTCCGTCGCGTCGACTTCCTCCGGCGCCGGCTCACCATCGCCGAGGCCGTCACCGAGGTCGGCGGGCGGCTTCAGTTCGGCACGCCCAAGACCCATCAGCAGCGAACCGTGCCCCTGCCCGCAGCCCTCGCGGAGCCGCTGGCCCGCCGCTGCGAGGGCAAGCAGGGCGACGACCTATTGGTGACGACGGCCAGCGGCACGGTGCTTCGCCTCCGCAACTGGCGTCGCGCCGTCTTCGATCCGGCGGTACGAGCAGCCGGCCTGAGCGACGTCACTCCGCACGGCCTGCGGCACACTGCCGCGTCGCTGGCAGTCTCCAGCGGAGCCACCGTGAAAAGCGTCCAGCGGATGCTCGGGCACGCCTCGGCCGCGATGACCCTGGACGTCTACTCCGGCCTCTTCGACGACGACCTCGCCGCGCTGGCCGACCGGATGGACGCCGCCGCGCGGGCAGCTGCGGATGCGCGTGTGGGCGCCGTGTGGGCGCGGCCCCCGTCCGAGGAGTCGACGAAGAGGAAAAGACCAAGCCAGCGCGGTGGGCCCCGTGGGGATCGAACCCACAACCCGCGGATTAAAAGTCCGCTGCTCTGCCAGTTGAGCTAGAGGCCCCTGCGTCTGCGAGTCTCGCAGACCCCGCCGGCCGCGCGGACGCCCGCGCGCGGACCCACCGTGTCCCCTGCCCGGGATCTTCCACCCGATCAGGGGATGCCGCGGAGCAGCACCGGTTACGTAGCGTCATCGCCGTCGAGCCACGGCTCCCCCGCAGACACCGGCCCGGCCCCCGTTCCCCCCGGGAGGCCGGGCCGGCCTCATCTCCGCCTACTGGTGCCGCGCGGTCAGCCGCGCCAGGACGTGCCCGGCCTCCATGCGCACCTCGAGCTTCTCCTGCGGGTTCGCCGCCGGGCCGCGGCGCGGTTCCCCGCTGTCGAGGTCGAAGGCCGAACCGTGCCACGGGCAGACCAGGCAGCTCTGCCCGCGCACCTCCTCGATCGTGCCCTCGTGCAGCGGACCGGCGAGGTGCGCGCAGGAACCGATGAAGACGTCGACCCGACCGCCCCGGCGGACGACGGCCAGGGGCACCTCCGCGCTGCCGCCCGAGCCGGTGCGCAGCGCCGGCCGCCCCTCCGGCAGGTCGTCCATCGGGCCCAGGTCGATCCAGTCGGACCCCAGCGCCCGCGCGGAGGTGGCCGCGTGCGACGCGCCGGACGACTGGGCGTACGACATGTGCCCGCCGATCGACGCCGACGCCGTCGCGATCCCCAGCCCGGTGTAGGACAGCACCCGGCCCAGCGCCCCGCGCCCGCGGGCCCGCGCCACCAGCGAGCCGACGTAGAGGCCCAGCGCCACCGAGTTCAGCGTGGCGTGCAGCGCGCCCAGCCGACGCACCCCCGGGTCCTGCTCCGACCAGTCCGCCGCCCCCGACAGCGCCGCGGGCACCGCGGCCACCACCCCGGTGCCGATCAGCGCGGTCGCCGCCGGGCGCAGCGCCGGGACGGCGTCGAGCAGGCCCGCGGACGTCCAGCTGCCCACGGGCACCTGGACGAGCACCGGGTGCAGCGGGTGCCCCAGCCAGGTGCCGTGCAGGAAGTCCTTGAGCGCCGGCGGCCTCAGCGCGGAGCGGACCGCCCGGCGCGCGGGCTCGATCGCCTTGTCGAAGGTCGGGACGTCGGCGATCCGGTCCAGGAATCCCATCAGGCTCATGGGCGCCTCCTACCCGCGCCGACGTGCGGCGATGCCGACGCGTGGACGCCGACCGCTCACTTCCCGGCCACAGAACCGTCATAGCTGCGGGTGACGATTCGCACAGCGGCGCCGGGCATGTTCGGCCGGTGCCGATGGCTACACCGATCGCTGCTGCCGACCACTGCCCGGAAGGACCCACGATGACCTGCGCGCTGCTCCGCCGCCCCGCGGCCGAGTCGCCGGCGCCCGGTCAGCTGCGGGCCTCCTGGGACCGGCTCGCGCGACGGCTCTCCGAGGACGACGCCACGGCGCAGTTCGCCCGGTTCGTCACCGTGGGCGGCGTCTCCAGCGCCCTCTACGGGCTGCTGTTCGTGCTGCTCGACGGCCTGGGGCACCAGCCGGCCAACCTCGTCGGCGCGGTGGCGTCCTCCATGCTGGCCAACGAGCTGCACCGGCGGCTCACCTTCCACGCCGGCGAGCGGGTCAGCTGGTTCACCGCCCAGTGGGAGGGCGGCGGGCTGGCGGTGGCCGGCATGGTCGCCACCGCCCTCGCCCTGGCCTGGTTCGACGCCGTCACCACCGACGCGGGCACACCGGCGCGGCTGGCCGTGGTCGCCGCGGTCACCGGCGCCATCGGCCTGCTGCGCTTCGTCGCGCTGCGCTGGGTGTTCGGCGCGCGCTCGCCCGACCGCGCCTGACGCGGAGCGGCGAGGTCCCCGCCGGGGGCGCGCCGCCGACCTACGCTCGCGGCATGACGTCGACCACCCCGTCCGCGCGCCTGGCCGCCACCGCCCTCGCCGGCGGGCTGCTGCTGGCGCCGCTGGCCGGCTGCACGTTCACCTCGAACAACGTCTCCTGCTCGGCGAGCTCGTGCTCGGTCACCCTGAGCGGCGACGGCGCGACGGCCGACATCCTCGGCACCGAGCTGCGCTTCGGCGGCGTGGAGAACGGCCGCGCCACGCTGGGCGTCGGCGACGTCAGCGTCTCGTGCGCCCAGGGCGAGAGCGTCGCCGCCGGCCCGCTCGAGCTGGAGTGCACCGAGGTGACCGACGACTCCGTGGAGCTCACGGCCACGGTGAACTGACGCGGCGGGTCACGCGTCGCGCAGGTCCACCACGATCCGGGTCGGGTCCGCGAGCGCGAAGACGCGGAACGGCACCCGGCCGGTGGTGCCGATGAAGGCCACCGTCGTCCCCTCGAAGGTGGCGTCGAAGGCCACCTCGGTCACCGTCGAGGTGCCCTCGCCGGGCAGCGGGTCCGGGCCCGCGTACTCCTGCTCGCCCGTGTCGTACGGGTAGCCGACCCCGGTGACCGTCACCTGCAGGACGGCGTCCCCGGCGACGTCGACCGGCTCCCCGCTGCCCTGCGACGCCGCCTGGTCCACGTAGCGGACGTCCCAGCCGGGCGTCCCGGTGCCGGCGACCTCCAGGACGACGCGGTCGAAGCCGTCCTGCCGCCCGGTGCGGATCCCGGTCACGGTGACGAGCGAGTCGGCGGAGGCGGCCGCGGTGTCCGGCTCGGTGTTCGCCGGGAACGCCGGCGCACCGGCGTCGCCACCGTCGCCGCCGTCCCCCGCGTCGTCCGGCGCGGTGGTCCCGGCGGACGACGGGGCCGAGGTCGTCGGCGTCCCCGCGCCGGCTGCGGTGTCGGTCCCCGTGCTCCCGTCCGACCCGCCGCAGCCGGCCAGGAGGGCACCGGCCACGAGCAGGGCCGCGGGCAGGGAGAGCGCACGTCGGGAGGTCACGGTGCACAGCCTGACGGGGCGGGAACGCACCGCTGGGGACCGACGCGCCGGGGTGGTGTCAGCACGCCGCCGGAGGCCATGTATCGTTCTCCCTGCCCCCGGCGAACGAGCCCCCATCGTCTAGCGGTCCAGGACGCCGCCCTTTCAAGGCGGTAGCACGGGTTCGAACCCCGTTGGGGGCACGCACCACAGCAAGGCCCTGTAGCGCAGTTGGTTAGCGCGCCGCCCTGTCACGGCGGAGGTCGCGGGTTCGAGTCCCGTCAGGGTCGCTCTCCGGTGTCCCGCACCGGTCGGGGCAGGTAGCTCAGTCGGTACGAGCGCTCGCCTGAAAAGCGAGAGGTCGGCGGTTCGACCCCGCCCCTGCCCACACCTTGCGTCGTCAGCCACAGCTCCAGGCGGGCCATGTGCCGCCACAGCTCCTTGTCCCCGTCGGACAGCTCCGCCCAGTCGTCGAAGCTGTTGGCGGCGTGCAGCTGCTGCGCCCGCCGCTCCACCCGCGACTCGTCGAGCATCCGCGAGCGGGTCTTGAAGACCGAGAGGTGGTGGACGACGGGGTTGTGGTCCTCCTGGTCGCCCGGGGACGCGGAGACGAAGCCGCCCGCGGCCTGCGCCGCGTCGTGGTGCCGGGGGTGGGTCATGCTTCCTCCTGTTGTTCCGGAACGAGATCGGCAGCTCTCGCCGTCCCGGTGAGGCCGGCGCGGCCCGGGGTCACCCCACCGGGGGAACCGGCGGCGGCGTCCAGAGAACCCTCCGCCCGTTCTCAGACAATCCACAGGATCGGGCCCCACAGTGGCGCCATGACGCAAACCGCCTCCTCCGGCGCCCCCGCCCGCGCGCCGCTGACCCGGCCGGACGGCAGCCCGCTGCGCGTGCTCGCGGTGGACGACGAGGCCTCCATCACCGAGCTGCTGTCCATGGCCCTGCGGTACGAGGGGTGGGACGTGCGGACGGCGGCGAACGGCGCCGACGCGGTGCGGGCCGCGCGCGAGTTCCGCCCGGATGCGGTCATCCTGGACGTCATGCTCCCCGACATGGAGGGCCTCGAGGTGCTGCGCCGGCTGCGCGCCGACGCCCCGCTGCTGCCGGTCATCTTCCTGACCGCGCGCGACGGCGTGGCCGACCGGATCGCCGGGCTCACCGCCGGGGGCGACGACTACGTCACCAAGCCCTTCAGCCTCGAGGAGGTGGCGGCCCGGCTGCGCGGGCTGCTCCGCCGCACCAACCGCGCGGTGGCCGACGACAGCCTGCTCGTGGTGGGCGACCTGACGCTCGACGAGGCCAGCCACGAGGTCACCCGCGCCGGCGAGGAGATCCGGCTGACCGCCACCGAGTTCGAGCTGCTGCGCTACCTCATGCGCAACCCGCGCCGGGTGCTGTCGAAGGCGCAGATCCTCGACCGGGTGTGGCAGTACGACTTCGGCGGCCAGGGCAACGTCGTCGAGCTCTACATCTCCTACCTGCGCCGCAAGATCGACCGCGGTCGCGAGCCGATGATCCACACGCTCCGCGGCGCCGGGTACATGATCAAGCCGGCCGCCAGTTGATCCGTCGCGCCGCTCCCTGGACGAGGCGCCCGCAACGGCTGTCGTTGCGGGCGCGGCTGCTGTGGACGTTCCTCGTCCCGCTCGCCGTCGTCCTCGTCCTGGTCGGCGTGGTGTCCACGGCGGCGCTGCGGCACCAGCTCATCGAGCAGACCGACGAACGGCTCGCCGCGGCGGTCGCGCGCAGCTACGAGGGGCCCGAGGGGCTGCCGCCGGTCGGGCCGGCCGGCGGCGCCGACGACGACGGGTACGACGGCGACTATGACGGCCGGCCGGACGGCCTGGACAAGCGCGGCCAGGCGGCCGGCACCGTCGCGGCGGTGATCGTCGACGGCGTCGCCGTGGAGGGCGCGGTCATCACCGACACGGGGCCGGTCGAGGACCTCGACGGCTACCAGTGCGACGTGCTCGCGAAGGTGCCGGCCGACGGGGAGCCGCACACCGTCCACCTCGGCGGCGACCTCGGCACCTACCGGGTGCTGGCCACCACCACCGCCGCCGGCGAGGTCATGGTCACCGGGCTGCCGCTGGGCAGCACCTACCACGCGGTGGAGAACCTCGTCACCGTCGAGGTGGTCGCCGGCCTGGCCGGGCTGGCCGCCGCGGCCGTCGCCGGCATCCTGGTGGTCCGCCGCACGTTGCGCCCGCTGGAGCACGTCGCCGCCACCGCCAGCCGCGTCACGGAGGTGCCGCTGGCCAGCGGCGAGGTGCGGCTGACCGAGCGGGTGCCCGAGGCCGACACCGACCCGCGCACCGAGGTGGGGCGGGTGGGCACCGCGCTCAACCGGCTGCTCGACCACGTCGAGGAGTCGCTGCACGCCCGGCAGGCCTCGGAGATGCAGGTGCGCCAGTTCGTCGCCGACGCCAGCCACGAGCTGCGCACCCCGCTGGCCTCGATCCGCGGCTACGCCGAGTTCTTCCGCCGGCAGCAGGCCGACGGCCGGCTCCCCTCGACCGACGACGTGGCGCACATGCTGCGGCGGGTGGAGGCGGAGTCGCTGCGCATGTCGGTGCTCGTCGACGAGCTGCTCCTGCTGGCCCGCCTGGACGCCGGGCGCGACCTGGAGCTGGGCGAGGTCGACCTGAGCGTCGTCGTCCTCGACGCCGTCAGCGATGCCCGGGTCGCCGGCCCGGCGCACCGCTGGCAGGTCGACGTCCCGCCCGGCGCCGTGCTGCTGCCCGGCGACGCCGCCCGGCTGCACCAGGTGCTGGCCAACCTGCTCACCAACGTGCGCACGCACACGCCCGAGGGGACGACGGCGACCGTGCGGCTGGCCGTCGAGGACGGCACCGCCGTCCTGCAGGTCGCCGACGACGGCCCCGGCATCCCCGCGGAGCTGCAGTCGCAGGTGTTCGAGCGCTTCGCGCGAGGCGACGCGTCCCGCTCCCGGGGGGCGGGCAGCACCGGGCTGGGGCTGGCCATCGTCGCGGCGGTCGTGGCCGCCCACGACGGCACGGTGGCGGTGGACAGCCGGCCGGGCCGCACGGTGTTCACCGTCCGGCTCCCGGGCGCCGTCCTCGGCGAGCCCGAGGACGAGGAGGTCTGAGCCGGGGTCAGACGCCGGCGCGGTCGGCGGCCACCTGGGCGTAGACCTGCTCGTGCACCCGGCGCACGGCGGCGAGCTGCTCGGCGCGCCAGGCGCGGTCGGCCGGTCGCGGCGCGGGCCGCGCCAGCGCGGCGCCGACCGCGGCGCTCAGCGACACCGGGTCGAAACCGTGCCGCTCGTCGGGGCCGTAGGTCACGACGTCGGACCACTGGTCGGCGAACCAGCCGCCACCGGGGGCGACCACCCGCGTGCCGACGTCGCGGCAGATCTCCAGGTCGCGCGAGTGCGTGCCGCCCACCTCGGCCAGGACGGCGACGTGCAGCTGCTGCAGCTCGGCCGCCCACGCCGCCTCGTCGGCACCCGGCACGACGAGCTCGACGGACCCCTCGGCGGCGAGCCGGGTGATGCCGGGGACGGTGTCGTCCGGGTCGCCGGGGACCCCGAGCAGGACCCGCAGCCGTCCGCCGCCGGAGACCGCTCCCGACAGCGCCGCGCGCACCAGCGCCGCCGGGTCGGGCACCACCGGGGAGGGGCAGCGCAGCACCAGCCCCACCGTGCCCCGCTCGGCGCCGAGCTCCGGCACCGGGGCCGCCACCGACGGGTGGGCCACCACGATCGCCGTGCGCCCGTACCGCTCGGCGATCTCGTCGGCCGCCCCGGGGGTGAGGGTGAACACCACCTCGGCCGTGGCCAGCAGGGCGGCGAGGTGGGCGTCGTCGCGGGTGCGGGTGCGCCCCGCGGGGTCGCGCAGCTGGTGCACGGTCAGCACCAGCGGGATGCCCAGCCGGCGGACCGTCTCGGTCCACCGCTCCAGCGCCGCCACCGGCAGGTGGGCGTACCCCCCGTGGACGTGCAGCACGTCGACCTCCGCGGCGTGCGCGGTCAGGTAGCCGGCGTCCAGCCAGGGGCTCGGCTCGGCGTCCGGGCCGACCCGCACCGCGCCGGGCGGCAGGACCGCGTCGACGTAGGCGTCGGCGAACGGGACGGTGGCCACCCGGGGGGCTCCGGGGAGGCCTGGCGCGGACACGGGGACGAGTTCCTCCTGCGGTCGTGCACTGCTCCGCAGGAGGCGGTGCGCTGCGACTCGGACGGCGGGTCGCCCCCCGGACGAGGGACGACGTCCGTTCCGCCTACCCGGCGGTCTCGGAACCGAACCCGGCCCGACCCCATCGGGTGAACCATCTCACGCGCGCGCCCGCCGCACCGTGGCCAGGTGCGCGTGCACCAGCGTGACCGCCATCGCGCCCTCCCCCACCGCCGACGCCACCCGCTTGACCGAGCCGGCGCGGACGTCGCCGGCGGCGAAGACCCCCGGCGTGCTCGTCTCCAGCACCGCCGGCGGGCGGTCCAGCGGCCAGCCGGGCGCGGCCGGCGCGTCGGGGCCGGTCAGCTCCGCCCCGGTGAGCAGGAAGCCCCAGCGGTCGCGGGCCAGCACGCCGTCGACCCAGTCGGTCCGCGGCTCGCTGCCGATGAGGACGAACAGGACGCCGTCCTCCTTGGTCTCCTCCCCGGTGTCCAGGTCCCGGACGACGAAGCTCTCCAGGAAGTCGCCCCCGATCCCGCCGACGACCTGGGACCGGCCGCGGACGTCGACGTTCGGGAGCGCCTCGAGCTCGCGGATGAGGTAGTCCGACATCGTGGCGGTGAGGTCGGCCCGCCGGACGAGCACGGTGACCCGCTCGGCGTAGCGCGCGAGGTACACCGCGGCCTGCCCGGCGGAGTTGCCACCACCGACCACGAAGACGTGCCGGCCGCGCATCGCGGGGGCCTCGGCGACCGCCGCCCCGTAGAAGACGCCGCAGCCGGTGAGCTCCTCCAGCTCGGGCACGCCGAGGCGCCGCCAGCTGGCCCCGGCGGCGACGACGACGCTGCGGGCGCGCACCGAGGTGCCGTCGCTGAGCGCCACCGTGTGCAGCTCGCCGTCGCCGGACAGGCCGGTGGCGGCCCGCATGAAGTGGAACGTGGCGCCGAAGCTCCACGCCTGCTGGTAGGCGTTGAAGGCCAGCCGGTTGCCGCTGATGCCGTCCGGGAAGCCCGCGTAGTTGCGGATCAGCGAGCTGGTGCCCGCCTGCCCGCCCACCGCCTCCGGCTCCAGCACGAGCGTCGAGAGACCCTCGGAGGCCGCGTAGACCGCCGCGCCCAGCCCGGCCGGTCCGGCGCCCACCACCACCACGTCGTGCACGGCCTCCGGGTCGAGCGGCGTCAGCAGGCCGAACGCCATCGCGATGTCGAGGTCGCTGGGGTCCTCCAGCACGGTGCGCTCCGGCCGGAAGCGCAGCACGACGACGGGCAGCCGCGGCTCGGCCAGCCCCAGGTCGGCCAGCACGGCCCGCCCCTCACGGGAGCCGGCGTCGTGGAAGCCGATCGGGATCCGGTTGCGGGTGAACGTGTCGCGCAGGTGCTGCGCCCGCTCCGACCAGCGGTCGCCGATGATCCGCACCGCCTCGAACCCGCCGCCGCGGCGGGCGGCCCACTCCTCGAGGAACTCCGCGACCCGGCGGTGGAACTCCTCGTCGGCCACCTGCTCGGGCGCGGTCACCCAGCGGTCGAGCCGGCCCAGCGTCATCGCGTCGAAGATGGGGCGGGCGGTCTCCCACGCGCCCCAGCGGACCATGGCCACGGTGAGCGCCCCGGGGTGCTCGGCGTGCAGCTCGCCGATCCGGTCCAGCCCGTCGGGGTCGGCGTCGCCGTACCCGCCGAACAGCAACGCCACCGGCGGGTCCCCGGCCTCGGCCAGGCCGGCGCGCACGTCGGCGGCGTCCGCGCCGGCGACGACGGCGAAGTCGCGGTCGTAGCGGCGGTGCAGCTCCCGGGTCATGCGCTCGCGGATGCCGTCGTCGCGCGTGAGCACGACCAGGCCGGCCTGCTGGCGGTCGCTCACCCGCGCACCCGGTCGGGGGCGGGCGCCAGCAGCCAGCCGGCGGCGCCCGTGGCGACGACCGCGACGGCGAGCACGAGGAACACCAGCGTGGTCGGGTCGCCCCAGTCCACCGTGCCCGCGAAGCGGAGCAGGGCGACGAGGACGAGGACCCCGAACACCGTGTAGGCGATCGCCGCCGTGCGCAGCCGGCGCAGGTCGCCCCCGACCGCCGCCAGCGCCGTGGCCAGGCCGAAGGCGATCAGCCAGGCCGCGACCACCCGCGCGGTGAGCGGGGTGAGCGCCCAGGGCCAGAGCGTCGTCGCGGTCGTCGGCGCCGCGTACAGGGCGACGCCGACCACGGTCAGGACGAGCGACTCGGCGCCCAGCGCGAGGCGCAGGAAGAGCGGGACGGGGTGGCGCGGCGGCGGGTCCACACCGGGGGACCGCTCCTGGAAGACGAGCATGACGAGCATGAGCACGGGCACGAGCACGTAGACCCCGAGCCAGAACCAGGCCGCCCCCTTCGCCAGCGGTGGACGGTCGGCGAACTCGGCCATGTAGTGGAACCGGTCGTTGTGCACCAGCGTCGCGATGAGGGTGAGCACGACGAACAGCAGGATGGTCAGGACGGCGGCGCGGCTGTTCACCCACACCGGGTCGCGCAGGGAGAGGAGCACGAGCACGAACCCGGCGGCGTAGCCCGCCCCCAGGAACGCCGCGGTGAGCGGTGGCTGGACGGTCCACGCGAAGGCGCTGTCGGTCTCGCCGGCCAGCACGTAGAGGGCGCCCACGGCCAACGCGGTCAGGACGGCGAAGGCGACGAGCAGCGCCCGCATGCCGGGCAGCACCCGGCGGACCTCGCTCGTCCGGCCAGGGGCGGAGGGAAGGGTTTCCACGAGACCTCCCGCTCGTCGGACCCCCGTGCGGCGTTTCGGGCGGCGCCATGCAACCACCGCGCGCTCCGGCTGTCACCGCCTTTTGCCGTCGCCCCGGGGCACGGGCTGCGCGTGCTCACCGCCGGTGACGACGACCGGCAGCAGAGTGCGAGCACCCTCGCCCACCGCGTCGCCGCGCCCGCCGGTGCGCGGACCGGAGGGGCGTCAGCCCGGACGGCGGGCGGCGAGCGCCACCTGGGGGCGCCCCGACGGATCCACCGGCAGCCTCAGCTCGGAGACCAGCTCCAGGCCCGCCTCGGCGAGCAGGGCGGCCACAGCTGCTCGGGACGCCACAGGTGCGTCGTCCAGGCCGCCGGCACGCCGCCGTACGCCACGGTGCGCACCACGTCGCCGTCGCCGGCGTGCGTGCCGATCAGCACCTGGCCGCCGGGGAAGTAGACGTGGTTCGACACCCGGCCCTCCTGGAGGTCGGACCCGTGGCCGGGAACCAGCTCGTCGCCGACCTCGAGGTCCGACCTCGTCCCGTGGTAGCAGGGGCCCTCGACGTGCCCGCAGCTCTCGCAGGTCACCGGGACGCGCCGCCCGGTGGGGCCCGGGCGGCCGCGGCGAGCGGGACGGCTGCCGGCGCCCTGCTGGTGGCCTCCCACGCCGGCGCGGTCGGCCGCCGCCCGGTCCTGCTCGTGGCGCCGGAGGTGGGCCCCGGCCGGCCGGTCCGCCGGCGGGGCTCACCGCGACCGGCTCAGGCGAAGTCCTCCGGCGTGAACGCCCGCGGCTCCACCAGCACGAGCCAGTTGCCCGAGACGTCGCGCATGACCGCCTCGACGCCGTAGGGCCGCTCGGACGGCTCCTGCAGGAACTCCACGCCCTTCGCCGACAGCTCCTCGAAGGTCTTGCGGCAGTCGTCGACGGTGAGGCCCAGCGAGCTCATCGACCCCCGCTCCAGCGACCGCCGGACGAACGCCGCCGCCTCCTCGTCCAGCGGCGGGCCCGGCGTCATGAGCGTGATCTCCAGCTCGGGCTGGCTGGGGTGGCTCACGGTCACCCAGCGGAAGCCCTCGCCCATCGTGATGTCGGTGCGCGGGGTGAAGCCGAGGACGTCGACGTAGAAGTCGCGCGCCGCGTCCTGGTCGAGGCAGTAGACGGTGACGAGGGAGACGTTGGTGATCATGCGGGGAACGCTAGGACCGGGCGCCGGTCCGGGGCTTCTCCGAGATTGCGCGCTTCGCCGGCGCGGCCCCGCTGACCCCGCCGGGATCGAGGACTCCCGCCATGAACAGCCAGCACCCGGGCACGTGCGGGCCGCCGCGCGCCGCCCAGCGGTCGCGGTACGCGGTCGGGCTCTCCCCGACCAGCTGCCGGAAGCGGGCCGAGAACGAGCCCAGGCTGGCGAAGCCGACGACCGTGCAGACCTCGGTGACCGTGAGGTTGGCGTGCCGCAGCAGGTCCTGCGCCCGCTCGATCCGCCGGCGGGTCAGGTACCGCATCGGCGTCTCGCCGTACGTCGCCTCGAAGCAGCGCACCAGGTGGAACTTCGAGACGCCCGCCACGCGCGCGAGCGCGTCGAGGTCCAGCGGCTCGGCGAAGCAGCGGTCCATGTGGTCCCGGGCCCGCCGCAGGTGCACCAGCAGGTGCGCCCCGGGCACCCCGCTCGCCGTCACGGGGTCGAGGTTAGGACGGCGGTGGCGCGTCGCGGCCGGCGCGGGCCGCGGAGTAGGCCGGCGCCCGGAAACGCGCCATCGGCCCGTCGGGGACCAGCCCGTGCGGCGGGTTGCGGACGGCGTCGAAGCGCACGTCCGGGTCGAGCGGCGCGCGCGGCTCCTCGAGGACCAGCCGGCCGAACGGGCGCCAGGGCCCCTGCCGGCGCGCCGCGGCCAGGGTGAAGCGGCGGCTGCCACCGTCGGGCAGGGCGGCCAGGCGCAGGGTCCCGGCGTCGGAGCGGTAACCCATGATCGAGGTGTAGGTGGTGGCCGCGTCCCGCCGGAGGACGGGCACCTGCCGCAGCAGCGGCGCGGTCGCCGTGCTGCTCAGCAGCAGGTCGACCGGGCCGTCGGGGATCCGGACGGCGAGGCCGAAGAGGTCCGGCAGCGGCGGCGGCAGCCCCGCGCCGCGGGAGAGCCGGACGACGACGCGGTCGCGGGCCGGGTCGTCGAGCCACGGCACCCCGAAAGGCTCCGTGCCCGTCCCCCGCTCGAGCTCGCCGTCGAACACCACCCCCCGCGGGTGCATGGGCTTGCCCTGCCGCCACCGCGCGAGGGCCCCCAGCGGCACTCCGACCAGCCGTCCGGCCGTGTCCGCGGGATCCGCCCCCCGCCGTCGTCCCGATGCCACGACCTCGCCATACCCGCTCCGCGCCGGTCGAACGGGCGGGTCCGGCGCGCGGTCCGCGGCCGTGAGCGGAGGCTGCCGAGAGGTCGACCCGGCCGCGTGGCGTCAACCGGCGAACCCTGCGCAAGCCGGGGCCGATCTTCGGAGAGATCTGCCCACCGCCGCCCGGTGACACGGAACGGTCCCACGCTTACGTTGAGTACATGCTCTCGACGCTTCTGGTCATCGGTGGAGTGCTCGTCGGGCTGCTGGTGCTGCTCACCGTCATCGTCGGCCTGAGCGCCCGCCCGTCCCCGCGGCGGGGGAGCACGATGGCCACGCGCACCCCCTCCTGGGTCGTCGACGCCGGCAAGCCGCACCCCGACGCGTGGGCGCCCCTGTCGAACACCAGCACCGAGATCCGCGCGATCCGGTGACCCCCTGAGCCCGGCGTCCCGGCGGCTGCGAGGAGCGCGCCGCCGGGACGGTCCGGAGGCCGGGTCACGCTGCGGTTGCGTGGCACGCAACCGACTTTCGCCACCGGCGACTCTGCGTCATGATTCCGGCAACGCCGGGTCCGGAACCCTCCGGGCCCTCAGGGCTTGCGCCGGGTCCCCGCGGGGCGCCCGGGGGAAGCGGGGTCGACCGTGGCCGGACGGAAGCACCCCAAGCTGCGGGCGTTCGCCCTGCTGTTCGTCGCCCTCCCCCTCGCCGGCGCGCTGACCGCCGCCGTCCTCACCCCGTGGGTGGTCGGGCCGGGTCTGGTCGCGAGCAACTCCGCGAACCTGCTCAGCCCGTTGCCGTCGGCGCTCGGCGACGCGACACCGGCCGGCAACTCCGTCGTCCTGGCCGCCGACGGCTCGGTGATCACGTACTTCTACCGGAACAACCGGACCCCGGTGCCCTCGGAGCAGATCGCGCCGGTGGTCAAGCAGGCCCTCGTCGACATCGAGGACGCCCGGTTCTACGAGCACAACGGCCTCGACGTCGAGGGGACGCTGCGGGCGCTGACGTCCAACCTGCTCGCCGGCGCCGTCCTGGAGGGCGGGTCGACGATCACCCAGCAGCTGGTCAAGCAGACCCTGGTGCAGGTCGCCGAGACCCCCGAGGAGCGGCAGGCCGCCGTCGAGCAGAGCGTGGGCCGCAAGCTGCGCGAGGCGCGGCTGGCCCTCGCCCTCGAGGAGCAGTACTCCAAGGACGAGATCCTCACCCGGTACCTCAACCTCGTGTACTTCGGGCAGGGCGCCTACGGCATCCAGGCCGCGGCCCAGCGCTACTTCTCGGTCAACGCCGCCGACCTCGACGTCCTCCAGGCGGCCACGCTGGCCGGCCTGGTGCAGACGCCCACGGCCGACAACCCGATCGACGACCCCGAGCGGACGTTCACCCGCCGCAACCAGGTGCTCGACCGCATGCACGCCCTCGGCCACCTCTCCGACGACGAGCACGCCACGCTGGTGGCCACCCCCGTCACCGTCAACCCGAGCCCGCCGCCGCCCAACGGGTGCGTCGCCGCGGCGCTCGGCGGCTTCTTCTGCGACTTCCTGCAAAGCCACCTGACCGGGACGCTGGGCATCCCGCAGACGGTCCTGGAGAACGCCGGGCTGACCATCCGGACGACGCTGCGCCCGGACCTGCAGCGCGCCGGGGACGAGGCGGTGCTGCGGACGCTGCCCATGGGCGACCCGCTGGCCGCGATCTTCACCTCGGTCGAGCCGGGGACCGGCCGCGTGCAGGCGATGAGCGTCAACCGGGTCTTCGGCTACGACGTGAACGACCCGGCGCAGGAGTCGGTGAACCTCAACGTCGCGGCCAGCCAGGGCGCCGGGTCGACCTACAAGACCTTCGTCGCCGCCGCCGCGCTCGAGCGCGGCATCCCGCCCTGGCACGTGATCACGACCAGCAACCCGTACGTGTCCGCGGTGTACAAGAACGGCCGCGACCCCTACACCGTCGAGAACGTCGGCAACTACCCGCCGACGCTGACCATGACCGAGGCGCTCATCCGCTCCTCCAACACCTACTTCGTCGCCCTGGAGGACCAGCTCGGCAGCGTCGAGGGCCCGGTCCGGGTCGCCCAGCGCATGGGGCTGTTCTCGCTCGACCCGGTGGCCGACCAGGTCATCGCCGAGAACCGCGGCTCGTTCACCCTCGGCCCCGAGGCGACCAGCCCGCTCGCGCTGGCCAGCGCCTACTCGACGCTGGCGGCCGGCGGCACCCGGTGCGACCCGACGCCGGTCACCGAGATCCTCGACGCCACCGGGCAGCCGTTCCGGCTGAGCGCGGACGCCGCGCCGGTCGACACCGGCAACCGCTGCACGCCCGCCGCGATCCCGCCGGAGGTCGCGACGACCCTCAACGCGATCCTCGTCGGCGACACCGCCCTGCCGTACGGCACCGGCGTCCGTGCCCGCATCCCCGGCCACGACGTCGCCGGCAAGACCGGCACCAGCCAGAACCGGTTCTCCATCGCCTTCGTCGGCTACACGCCGCGTTACGCGGCCAGCGTCATGGTGCTCAACCCCAAGCAGAACCAGGACGTCGGCTCCTTCGGCGGCGGCCGCGGGGCCCAGGTCTGGCACGACGCGATGCTGCCGGTCCTCTCCGCCGAACCGGCGACGCCGTTCCCGCCGCCGGGCATCCCGCTGGCCCCGCCGCAGCCGCAACCGGGCCCGCCCCAGTCCCGCCCCGGCCCGCCGGCCGGGTTCGGTGGCCCCGGCGGCTGACGCCTCACCCCGGGAACAGCTCCGCCGCCCGCTCCCCCACCATCACCGCGGTCGCCGCCGGCCCGCGGGAGGGCACCCGCGGCAGCACCGACGTGTCGACCACCCGCAGACCCTCCACGCCGCGCACCCGCAGGGACTGGTCCACCACCGCGCCGGGGTCGCCGTCCGGGCCCATCCGGGCGGTGCCGCACAGGTGCACCGCCGTGCCCAGCGACGCCCGGATCCACCGGTCGAGCGCGGCGTCGTCGGCCAGGACGGCGTCGTCGGGGCCGGTGCGGGCGGCCACGAGCGGCGCGACCGCGGGCGCCCGCAGCAGCGCGTCGGCCAGCCGCACGCCCTCGCGCAGCCGGCGCCGGTCGGCCTCCTCGGTGAGGTAGCTCTGCTCGAGGACCGGGTCGGCCGCCGGGTCGCGCGGGTCCAGCCGCAGCCGGCCGCGTCCCTCCGGGCGCTGCAGCGCGACCCGGACGACGAGGTCGGGGCGGGCCGGGTCCAGCCCCGCGGCCGCGAACGAGGCCAGCCACGGCTGCAGCTCCAGGTCCCCGGTGTTCAGCGCGCTGTGCAGGGGTGGCGCCGGCGGCGCCGGGCGCGCCGGGCGCCACGGCAGGTAGACGTCGGGGTGGTCGGTGGCGCACGCGCCGACGCCGGGGAGGTCGACGACGACGGGGATGCCCGCCCGGCGCAGGTCGTCGGCCGGCCCGATGCCCGACAGCAGGAGCAGGTGCGGGGAGAACACCGCGCCGGCGCTGAGCACCACCTCGGCGGCCCGCACGACCCCGGCGTCGGTCTGCACGCCCACCGCCCGGCCGCGCTCGACCAGCACGCGGCGCACCGCCACCCCGGCGCGCACGGGCAGCCGGGGGCGGCGCGGGGCGAGGTAGGCCAGCGCCGTGCTCACCCGGACGCCGTCGGCCACGTTCCTCGGGATCGGCCCGTACCCCGCGACGCCGTCGGCGTTCTTGTCGGGCTCGCCGGGGAACCCGAGCTCCTCCGCGGCGGCGGCGAACGCCTCGGCGAGCGGCGCGGGCGGCGGCCGGCGCACCGGGACCGGCCCGTCGGCGCCGTGGCCCGGGAGGTGGCCGAAGTCGGCGTCGGCCTCCAGGCGGCGGAAGGCGGGCAGCACCGCGTCGGCCGACCACAGGTCGTTGCCCGCCGCGGCGTAGCCGTCGAAGTCGGCGCGGGTCCCCCGCACGAAGTAGCCGCCGTTGACCGCGCTGGACCCGCCCACGACCTGCCCGCGCGGCACCGCGACGGTGCGCCCCGGGGTGAGGACGGCGGCGATCCGGCGGTTGGCCGGGTGGCCTGGGGCCGCGGCGCGCAGCGTGGCGGCGTCCCGCACGTCGGCGGCGTCGGCCGGGCCGGCCTCGAGCAGCAGCACCCGCCGGCCGGCGTCGGCCAGCCGGGCGGCCAGCGGGCAGCCGGCGGACCCGGCGCCCACGACCACGACGTCGAACTCGCCGGTCACAGCCCGGGCCGCCCGGCCGGGGCCGGATCCGCCGCGCGCCGCTGGCCGTGCGGGCTCGGCGCCGCCGTCACGACGGTCATGCCAGCCGGACGGCCCCGTCGCCGGCGCCCTCGACCCGCCCCTCCGCGCGCAGCTTGGCCAGCGCGGCCCGCGTCGACTGGGCCGCCGCCGGCCAGACCTCGCGGGGGACGGCGGCGTAGATGACCTCCACCAGCTGGTCGACCGTGCGCGGGCCCCCGGCGAGCGCGTCGAGGACCTGCGCCTCCCGGAAGCGCCGGTGGGCGAGGTAGTAGTCCAGGACGGCGCCGGGGTCCTCGGTCAGCTCCGGGCCGTGCCCGCAGTACAGGGCGCTCGGCCCGAGGTCGTGCACCCGCCGCAGGGACTCCAGGTACGCGACGACGTCGCCCTCGGGATGGGTCACGACCGACGTGCCGCGGCCGAGCACGTGGTCGCCCACCAGGACGGCGCCCGACTCCAGCCGGAAGGCCAGGTGGTCGGCGGTGTGCCCCGGCGTGGGGACGACGCCGATCGTGGTGCCGGCCAACGCCAGCCGCTCCCCCGGCGCCAGCACCCGGCCGGCCGGTCCGGCGACGGCGGGGCTGGCGGCCGCGACCCGGGCCCCGAAGCGGCTGCCCCAGGGCAGCGCCGCCTCGGCGTGGTCGCCGTGGTGGTGGGTGACCAGGACGGCGACGCAGCGGGCGTCGCGCGCGGCCAGCGCCCGCTCCACCGCCGCCAGGTGCGCCGCGTCGTCCGGCCCGGGGTCGACCAGGACCGCCTGCCCGCTGCCCGGGGCGCCGACCAGGTAGGTGTTGGTGCCGTCGAGGGTCATGCCCGACGGGTTGGGCGCGAGCACGCGGGTGACCAGCGGCTCGAGGTCCGCCGTGCGGGGCATCGCCCCCGGGGCGGGGAGGGCCCACGAGGCGCGTGGGTCGGGCGGGGGTTCCACGGGCCGCACGCTAGCCGTGCCTGCCCTCGCGCGTCCGGCCGGCGGCTAGCCTGCCCGCATGCGCCGAACCCTGACCCTGTGCCGGACCACGCTGGCCGGTGCGGCCGCCTTCGTGCTGCTGACCGCCTGCGGCGGCGGCGACAGCGGGGAGACCTCCGCCTCCTCGAGCTCCGCGGAGACCACCAGCTCCAGCGCCGCGGAGTCCAGCAGCGCGGCGCCGGAGGCCGACAGCGAGTTCTGCCAGCAGGCCGGCACCTTCCTCGAGCAGGTGCAGAACGCCGACTTCAACACCGAGGACCCGACCGCGATCGGCGACCTGCTCACCCAGGCGGCCGGCCAGATGCGCGCCATCGAGGCCCCCGGCGAGATCGCCGCCGACTGGACCGCCCTGGCCGGGGCCATCGAGCAGCTCGGCACCGCCTACAACTCCACCGACTTCAACAACCCCGAGCAGGCGGCCGCCTTCTCCCAGACCGCCGCGCAGCTGGAGAGCCAGCTCACCACGGCGTCGACGAACGTGGAGACCTACCTGTCCGACCAGTGCGGCATCACGTCCGACGACACCGCCGCGCCCACCAGCTGACGCGTCGTCCGGACGACGACCGCGGCCCGCTCCCTCCCCCGAGGGGCGGGCCGCCGCCGTCCCGGGGCCGGCACCCCTAGCAGCCGCTGATCGCGACGCCGCGGGCCCGCAGCCAGGGGGCCGGGTTCACCGCCCCGCTGTACATCGCCCCGCTGGGGTGGACCTCGAAGTGCAGGTGCGGGCCGGTGGACTGGCCCCGGTTGCCGACCTCGGCGATCTGCTCGCCGGCGCTGACCCGCTCGCCGGCCGAGACGAAGTAGCGGTTGACGTGGCCGTAGACGGTCACGGCGCCGTCGTCGCCCAGGATGTAGACCGCCAGGCCGAAGCCGGTGGCGCTGCCTGCCCGCTTCACCACCCCGGAGGTGGCGGCGTAGATCGGGGTGCCGATCGGGGCCGCGATGTCCATGCCGTTGTGCTGGGTGCCCCACCGTGCGCCGAAGCAGCTGGAGGTCCGCCCGGCCGCGGGCAGGGCGTAGTCCGAGTCGCTCGGCGTCTGGTTGGCCGCGTGCGCGGCGGCCTGCTGCTGGGCGGCGCGGGCCGCGGCCTCCTCCGCCGCCTTCTGCGCGACCCACTGGTCGTAGGCGTTGCGGGCGCCCTGCAGCTCCAGCAGGTGGATCTGCGCGGCCTGCAGCTGGGTCTCCAGCGCCGCCTTCTGCGCGGCGATCTGGTCGTAGGCGGACTGCTGCGCGGCGAGCTGGGAGTCGGCCGCGGCCTTGGCCGACTCCGCCTGCTGCTCGGCCGCGGCCACCTGGTCGCGGGTGGCGCGGGCGGCGGAGTCGGCGTTGGCCTGCTGGATCCGCGCGGCCTGGAGCAGGTCGAGCGCGTCGAGCTGGTTGTCGGCGACCCACTCCAGCATCGCCGCGCGCTGGATGAGCTCGGCGGGGCCCTCGGCGTCGAGCAGGGCCTGGGCGGTGGTCAGCGTGTGGCCGTCGATGTAGCTGTCGCGGGAGAAGTCGGCGATCCGCGCCTCCGCGGCCGTGACCGCCGCCTCGGCCGCCTGCAGCTCGGCGGCGGTCCGCTCGGCCTCCGCCTGCGCGATCTGGAGGGCCTCCACCGCCGCCTCGTACGCCGCGCCGGCGGCCTCGGCCTGCACCGCGTAGCGCTCGAGCTCGCCCTCGGCCGCGGCCACCTCGGCCGCGATCCGGCCCACCTCCGCGGCCGCCGCCTGCTGCTGCGCGGCGGCGTCGCTGATCTGGCTGTCGGACGGGTTCGGCGGCGGCGCGGGCACGGCGACCGCCGTCCCTGCCGTCGCGACGACGACCGCGCCGGTCATCGCGCCGACCAGCGCGGTCCGGAGCGCACCGAGGCGCTGCAGCATGGCAAGGCTCCCTGGGGAAGAGGGAAGTGAGCACCGAGACGATCCCGTGATGACTGCGCGTCGCATGTGCAACACGCGGCGCGTGGGACGCGCTGGCGCTCAACCGTTACGGGAGCCATCGGCAGATAACGAATCGTGCTTGAGCGACAACTCGACGGGCTTCCGGTACAGAAAGCCCGGTCCGTCGGGGGGCTTTCCGTACCGAAAGCCCGGTCAGCCGTGGGTGGGGCGCTCCAGCTCGTGCGCCAGCTCCTCCAGCTCCGCCCCGCCGGCCATGAGGCGGGTGACCTCCTCCTGCGTGATCTCGCCCTTGGCGAAGTCGCCCAGGCTGCGCCCCCGACCGAGCAGCAGGAAGCGGTCGCCCACCGGGAAGGCGTGGTGCGGGTTGTGGGTGATGAAGACGACGCCCACGCCGCGGTCGCGGGCCTGCGCGATGTAGCGCAGCACCACCCCGGCCTGGCGGACGCCGAGGGCCGACGTCGGCTCGTCGAGGATCAGCACCCGCGCGCCGAAGTGGACCGCCCGGGCGATCGCGACCGACTGCCGCTCCCCGCCGGAGAGCGTGCCGACCGGCTGGTCGGGGTCGCGGATGTCGATGCCCATGTCGCCGAGCGCGCGGCGGGTCACCCGGCGCGCCTCGGCCGAGTCGAAGCGCCGGAACGGCCCGCGGCCGCGGGTGGGCTCCCGGCCGAGGAAGAAGTTCCGCCACACGGCCATCAGCGGGATCATCGCCAGGTCCTGGTAGACGGTGGCGATGCCGGCGTCGAGCGCCTCGCGCGGGGCGTCCCACGCGACCGGCGTCCCGTCGAGCAGCACCTCGCCCGAGTCGGGCCGGTGCACGCCCGAGAGTATCTTGATCAGCGTCGACTTGCCGGCGCCGTTGTCGCCGAGGACGCAGGTCACCTCGCCGGCCCGCACGCTGGTGCTGATGCCGTCGAGGGCGATGACGTTGCCGAAGCGCTTGCCGACGTCGCGCAGCTCGAGGAGGGGCGCGGTCACCGGCGGGCCGCCTCGGCGTAGCGGCGCACCAGCCGGTTGGCCAGGACGGCGAGCAGCAGCATCGCGCCCAGGAAGAAGTAGAACCAGTCGGCGTCCCAGTCGAGGTAGACGATGCCCAGCTGGGTCATGCCGAAGATGAGCGCGCCCAGCGAGGCGCCGATCGCCGAGCCGAAGCCACCGGTGAGCAGGCAGCCCCCGATCACGGCGGCGACGATGTAGATCAGCTCGTTGCCGATGCCGGTGTTGGCCTGCACCGAGGTGAGCCGGACGGCGAGCGTCGTGCCGACGAACCAGGCGGCGAACGCCGTCGTCATGAACAGCGTGATCGTGGTGCGGCGCGCGGGGACGCCGACGTTGCGGGCGGCCACCTCGTCGCCGCCGGTGGCGAACACCCAGTTGCCGAACCGGGTGCGCAGCAGCACCCAGGTGGCCAGCGCGGTGAAGAGCAGCCACCACAGGATCGCGATGCGGAACTCCGAGCCGACGAAGGTCACCGTCGAGGCGAACACCTTCTCCGCCGACCCGTAGCCCGGCGCGGACGCGATGCCCGACGCCGTCACCGTGCCGGTGAAGAACTTGGTCAGGCCCAGGTTCAGGCCCTGGAGCATCAGGAAGCTGCCCAGCGTGATGATGAAGCTGGGCAGCCCGGTGCGGGTCACCAGCCAGCCGTTGAGGAAGCCGATGGCCAGCGCCAGCACCAGCGCTACGGCGACGGCCACCCAGATGTTCTGCTCGAGCTCGACGGCGACGATGCCGACGGTCAGCGCCGTCGTGCCGGTCATCACCCCGGCCGAGAGGTCGAAGTGGCCGCCGATCATGAGCAGCGCGACCGCCACCGCCATGATCCCGAGCGTCGAGGCGGGGTCCAGCCAGTTGGCGACGCCGCGGACCGACCGGAACACCGACGACTGCGCGGCGAAGAACGCGAAGACGACCACGGCGCCGATCAGCGCGCCGAGCTCGGGCTTGACGAGCAGCTTGCGCAGCGGGCCGACGGCGGCCAGCCGCTCGTCGACCCGCTCCGCCGCCGGGGCCTCCGCCGCGGTGCTCAGCGGGTGCCCTCCGACGCCAGGTCGGCGATCGCGTCGACGTTCTCCGCGTCCACGATGCCGGGACCGGTGAGCACCGGCTGCCCGCCGCCGACGGTGTTCAGGTTCTCCGCGTAGAGCTTGAGCATCACGATCGGCAGGTAGCCCTGCTCGTACTGCTGCTGGTCGACGGCGAAGGAGATCGAACCCTCCTGGATGCCGCTGATGACGTCCTGGTTGAGGTCGAAGGTGGCCACCGACGCCTGCGACCCGGCGTCGCCGATCGCCGCGACGGCCACGGCCGCCACGGCGGAGTTCAGCGTGAGGACGGCGTCGACGTCGGGGTTGCTCTGCAGCTCCGAGGTGATGGTCGACTGCGCGCTCTGCAGGTCGTTGATGTCCACCTGCAGCGGGACGACCTGCGACCCCAGGCCCTGCGAGGCGCCGTCGCAGCGCTGCTCGAGGCCGATGTTGCCGGCCTCGTGGAGGACGCACAGCACGGTGGTGGCGCCGTCCTGGGCCAGCCGCTGCCCGGCGCCCTGGCCGGCGATGGTCTCGTCCTGGCCGACGTGGCCGATCGCCCCGAACTCCGCGGAGCGGTCCCCGCCGGAGTTGATGGTGACCACCGGGATGCCGGCGTCCACCGCGGCCTGGATCGAGTCCTGCAGCGCGTCGGGGTTGGCCATCGAGACGACGATGCCGTCGACGTCCTGGTTCACCGCCGCGTCGATCAGCTGCGACTGGCGCTGCGGGTCGCCGTCGCTCTGGTAGTCGACGCTGATCCCGAGGTCCTCACCGGCCTGCTCCGCGCCGTTCTGCACGACGTCCCAGAAGGCGTCGCCGGCCGAGCCGTGCGTGACGACGGCGAAGCTCAGGTCGCTCGAGCCGCCGTCGCCCCCGCCGCCGTCGCCCTCGCCCCCGTCGGCCGAGCAGGCGGCGAGCGCCAGCGGCGCGGCCAGGACGAGCGCGAGCAGGCGCTTGCGTCGAGCCATCGTGCGTACCTCCGATCCAGGGGCCGAGGTCGCCTCTGCCGCCGCCCCGGCCGAGAATCATGCCTCCCCGGGCGCCCGCGGGCCGCGTCGACCCGCGTCCGCCGTCCTCCGGTCGGGCGACACGGCGGCCGGGTTCTACGCTCGGTGCGTGGAGGTTCTGGGCTCCGGCCACGAACAGGTGGTGTTCTGCTCCGACCCCGGGTCGGGGCTGCGGGCGATCATCGCGGTGTACTCGACGGCGCTGGGACCGGCGCTCGGGGGGACGCGGTTCTACCCGTACCCGAGCGAGGAGGCCGCGCTCGCCGACGTCCTCGCCCTGTCGACGGCGATGGCCTACAAGAACAGCCTGGCCGGCCTCGACCTCGGCGGCGGCAAGGCGGTGATCATCGGCGACCCGCGCACCGACAAGACCGAGGCGCTGCTGCGGGCCTACGGCCGGTTCGTCGAGGCCCTCGGCGGGCGCTACCTGACCGCCTGCGACGTCGGCACGTACAACGCCGACCTCGACGTGGTCGCCCGCGAGACGCGCTTCGCCCACGGCCGGTCCGAGGCCCACGGCGGTTGCGGCGACTCCTCGGTGCTCACCGCCTACGGCGTCTACCTGGGCATGCGGGCGGCGGCCCAGCACCGCTGGGGCGAGCCGACGCTGGCCGGCCGGACCGTGGCGGTCGCCGGGGTGGGCAAGGTGGGCTCGCACCTCGTCGACCACCTGGTCGAGGACGGCGCCGACGTGCTGGTCACCGACGTCGACCCGGCCGCGGTGGAGCGGGTGCGGGCCCGCCACCCCCAGGTCAAGTCGGTGCCCGACACCGCGACGCTGGTCCGCACCGCGCACGATGTGTACTCGCCCAACGCCCTCGGCGGCGCGCTGGACGAGGAGAGCGTCGGGGTGCTGCCGGCGCAGATCGTCTGCGGCGGCGCGAACAACCAGCTCGCCACCGCGGGGATCGCCGACCGGCTGGTGGAGCGGGGGATTCTCTACGCCCCCGACTACCTGGTCAACGCCGGCGGCGTGATCCAGGTCGAGGACGAGCGGCACGGCTTCTCCTTCGCGCGCGCCCAGGCCAAGACGAGCGGCATCTTCGACGTCGCCCTGCGGGTCTTCCGGACCGCCGACGAGCAGGGCGTCTCCCCCGCCGTCGCCGCCGACCGCCTCGCCGAGGAGCGGATGCGCTCCGTCGGGCGGCTGGCCGCCATCCGCCTGCCGCGGACGTGAAGTAGCTCACAGCGCACGCTGCGCACCCCAGTTCTGGGGGGTGCCGCAACAGGGCGTCAGCGTCCGAGTGCGTGGTGTGATCAGGCGGTGGGTTCCGGCACCGCGGAACCCGAGGGAGGCGCCCGGTGATCACCGTCCTGCTCGTCGACGACCACGCGCTGCTGCGCGACTCGATCGCGAGCCTGCTCGAGGGCACGCCCGGCATCCGGGTGGTCGGGGAGTGCGGCGACGGCGCCGCGGCGGTGGACGCGGCGGCGCGCCTCGAGCCCGACGTCGTCCTCATGGACATCGCCATGCCGGGGATCTCCGGGCTGGAGGCCGCCCGGCGGATCCTCGCCGCCCGCCCCGGCGCCCGTGTGGTGATGCTCACCGGCACGCCGAGCGGTGACACGGTCCGCGTGGCCCGCGACCTCGGCGTCTCCGGCTACCTGCTCAAGGACGACGACCCGGCCGAGCTGCCCGCGCAGGTCAGGGCCGTGGCCGCCGGCGGCGAGGCGTGGAGCGCCGCGGTCGGCCCGCGTCCGGAGCGGTCCGGCTCCGCCGCCACGGCCCCGGAGCTGGCCGCCTGCGCGTGAGCTCGGCCGCACGCTCCTCCCTCCGAGGGGGAGACCCGTGCTCCCGACGCATACGTGTCGTAAGCTCGGTCCAGACACAGTCACTCAGTCGGGGTCGCCAAGCGGGCCAATCCAGCCGCTGGCTGGGCTCCCGTACTCCGTAACGAGGGGGTCGAGCCGATGGGGCGCGGCCGAGCGAAGGCCAAGCAGACTCGCGTGGCCCGTGAGCTCAAGTACAGCTCACCGAACACCGACCTCTCCGCTCTCCAGCGGGAGCTGGCGGGTCAGCCGTCGACGTACCCGGCGCACCGGGCGTCGACGGACGACGACGAGGACGACGAGTACGCCGACCGTTGGGCCACCGAGGACGACGAGGACGACGACTGGGCGGCCAGCCGCTGAAGGTCGGCGTCTGAGCCGCACCGCCCGCACCGCCACGACACCTCGAAGGACCTCGTCCCGATGGGGCGAGGGGCCCTTCGAGGTGTCGTCGTGAGCGCGTGCCTCAGCGGTGGGCGCCGACCAGGTGGGTGCCCTCCGGGCGGCGCTCGACCGTCCCGGCGACCCAGGACGGCACGCCGCGGCCGGTGAGCAGCGCCACCGCGCGGTCGGCCACGTCGGCGGCGACGACGGCGACCATGCCGACGCCGCAGTTGAACGCCCGCTCCGACTCCGTGCGCGGCACGCCGTGCTCCTCGAGCAGCCGCACGGCCGCGGGCAGCGCCCACGTGCCGCGGTCGAGCACGGCCGCCAGGCCGTCGGGGACGACCCGCGCGGTGTTGCCGGCCAGCCCGCCGCCGGTGATGTGCGCGTAGGCGTGCACGCCGTCGACGCCGAGCTCCTCGACCAGCGCCAGGCAGTCGCGGGCGTAGATCCGGGTGGGCTCGAGCAGCACGTCGCCCAGCGGGCGGCCCAGACCGTGCGTCGCGGCGAGGTCCAGGCCGGCGGTGGCCACGACCCGGCGCACCAGCGAGTAGCCGTTGGAGTGGAAGCCGCTGGACGCCATCGCGACGACGGCGTCGCCCGCGCGCACCCGCTCGGGCCCCAGCACGGCGTCGGCCTCGACGACGCCGACGGCGGTCGCGGCCAGGTCGTAGTCGTCGGGCGCCATGAGGTCGCCGTGCTCGGCGGTCTCGCCGCCGACCAGCGCCGCGCCGGCCTGCGTGCAGCCCGCGGCGATGCCGGTGACGATCGCGGCGATCCGCTCGGGGACGACGCGGCCGCAGGCTACGTAGTCCTGCAGGAACAGCGGCTCGGCGCCGCAGGCGACCAGGTCGTCGACGACCATCGCCACCAGGTCGATGCCGACCGTGTCGTGCCGGTCCAGCTGCCGCGCCAGCGCGATCTTGGTGCCCACGCCGTCGGTGGACGACGCCAGCAGGGGCCGCCGGTACTTCTGCGTGTCGAGGGCGAACAGGCCGGCGAAGCCGCCGAGGCCGCCGACGACCTCGGGCCGGTTGGTCTTCTCCACCGCGGCGCGCATCAGCGTCACCGCGCGCTCCCCGGCGTCGATGTCGACCCCGGAGGCGGCGTAGGTGAACTCGGTCATGGACGGGACAGCGCGTCCTCGGCCCCGCCCGGGACCGTGGCGCTGCCGGCCTGCCGCCCGGTCCAGCCGGTGACGGCGGCGCGGCGCTCGATGCCCTCGAGCACGTGCTTGCCCAGCACCTCCGGCTCGCCCAGCGGGATCGGGTACCGGCCGGTGAAGCAGGCCGTGCACAGCCGGTTGACCGGCTGCTCGGTGGCCGCGATCAGGCCCTGCTCGGAGACGTAGGCCAGGGAGTCGGCGTTGATGGAGGCGCGCACGCCGTCGACGTCGAGCCCGTTGGCGATGAGCTCGGCCCGGCTGGCGAAGTCGATGCCGTAGAAGCACGGCCACTTCACCGGCGGCGAGGAGATGCGCACGTGCACCTCCACCGCCCCCGCCTCGCGCAGCATGCGGATCAGCGCGCGCTGGGTGTTGCCGCGCACGATCGAGTCGTCGACCACGACCAGCCGCTTGCCGCGGATGACGTCGCGCAGCGGGTTGAGCTTCAGCCGGATGCCGAGCTGCCGGATGGTCTGCGACGGCTGGATGAACGTGCGCCCGACGTAGGAGTTCTTGACCAGTCCGAGCCCGTAGGGGATGCCGCTGGCCTCCGCGTACCCGACCGCCGCCGGGGTGCCCGACTCCGGCACGGGGATGACCAGGTCGGCGTCGGCCGGGGCCTCCTTGGCCAGCCGGCGGCCGATCTCCACGCGGGTGGCGTGCACCCCGCGGCCGCCGATGGTGGTGTCGGGGCGGGCCAGGTAGACGTACTCGAAGATGCAGCCCTTGGGCTCGGCGGCGGCGAAGTGCTGGCTGCGCAGCCCGTTCTCGTCGATGGCGAGCAGCTCACCGGGCTCGACCTCGCGGACCACCGAGGCGCCGACGATGTCGAGCGCGGCCGTCTCGCTGGCCACCACCCAGCCCCGCTCCAGCCGCCCGAGGACCAGCGGGCGCACGCCCTGCGGGTCGCGGGCGGCGTAGAGGGTGTCCTCGTCCATGAAGGTCAGGCTGAACGCCCCGCGCAGGGTGGGCAGCACCTTCATGGCCGCCTCCTCGATCGACAGATCGGGGTGGGCGGCGATGAGCGAGGTGATCAGGTCGGAGTCGGTGCTCGCGGTGAAGGCACCGGGCACGCCGGCGTCGGCGGCCGTGCTGGCCAGCTCGGCGGTGTTCACCAGGTTGCCGTTGTGGCACAGCGCCAGGCCGGTGCCCGCCTCCGTCGTCCGGAAGGTCGGCTGCGCGTTCTCCCAGGTGGAGGCGCCCGTCGTGGAGTACCGGGTGTGGCCGACGGCGAGGTGGCCGCGGAGGCTGCCCAGCGTCGGCTCGTCGAAGACCTGGCTGACCAGCCCGAGGTCCTTGTAGACGACGACCGAGGCGCCGTCGGAGACCGCGATGCCCGCCGCCTCCTGGCCGCGGTGCTGGAGGGCGTACAGACCGAAGTAGGTCAGCTTGGCGACCTCCTCCCCCGGCGCCCAGACGCCGAAGACGCCGCAGGCGTCCTGGGGTCCGGGGGACTGGGGATCGAGGTCGTGCGTCAGCCGTCCATCACCGCGAGGCACACCACCACGGTACCGGGGCCGCCGACGGTCCCCGAGCGCCGTGCGGTGACCGTGACCACTCCGTCGGCGTGTCCGGCGCCGCGCCGAGCGGCGAGCGGCGCGGAACCCGCCGGCGCGCCGGCGCGTTGACTGCCGGCCGTCCCCGCCGACCTCGGAGGTCCCGCCGTGCCCGCCGCCCCGTTCGAGCTGCCCGCGCCCGTCGTCCAGGCCGACCGGCTCGTCGCCCTGGGCGCGCACGAGCTCGCCGGCGTGTCGGCGGCGGACCTCTGCGCGGCCGCGGAGCGGGTGCGCGAGCCGGGTGCGCTGCTCGTCCTCGCCGCCGCGCCCGTCTCGGCGCTGGCCCCGCTGCTCGAGCGGGCGGGCCGGCCGGGCTTTGTCGTCGAGGACATGACCGACGTCGACGCGTTCGCCCCGATCGACCAGGTGTCGCTGCCGGCCGGCCCGGTCTACCTCGCCGTCGGGCTGGACCGCGGGGACGGGATGGCGAACTGGAGCCCCGACGAGGCCCTGCCGGCGATCACCGCGGCCGGCCGCACCCCGCTGACCCTCTCCGAGGGCGTCCACTGGCTGCTGCAGGTGCCCGAGGCGCTCGACCGCAACCGCTGCTTCATGACGGTCGGCTCGCGGCGGCGCAAGCCGACCGGCGCGCTCGACGCGCGCACCCCCGCGCTGTGGATCAGCAACGGCACCGGTCGCGACGGCCGCGCCCGCCGGGACGCGCCCAAGGTCGGCTGGTGCTGGGCCGGCAACCGGCACACCTGGCTGGGCTTCGCCTCGGCGGCGCGCCGGGTGCCGCTCGGTTAACCGACGTTGCCCAGCTCGGCCGAGATCCGCGTGTCCTCGCCGTGGCCGGTGTGGACGACGGTGTCGCCGTGCAGGGTGAGCAGCTTCGACCGGATCGAGTTCAGGATCGTCGGCTTGTCGCTGAAGCTGCGCCCGGTCGCGCCCGGGCCACCGGAGAACAGGGTGTCGCCGGTGAAGACCGCGCCCAGGTCACCGGCGTACAGGCACGTGCTGCCCGGGGAGTGGCCCGGGGTGTGCAGCACGGTCAGCCGGGTGCCGGCGACGCGGAACGACGTCCCCTCGCCCAGCGCCCCGTCGGGCTGGGTGTCGGGGTGCACCATCTCCCACAGCATGCGGTCGCCCGGGTGCATCCAGATCGGCGCGCCGGTGGCCGCGCGCAGCGCCGGGGCGGCGGTGATGTGGTCGTTGTGCCCGTGGGTGAGCACGATCGCCGTCACCCGCCGGCCGCCGATCGCCTCGACGATCGGGGCAGCGTCGTGCGGGGCGTCGACGACGAGCACCTCCTCGTCGTCGCCGACCAGCCAGACGTTGTTGTCGACGTCGAAGTCCTGCCCGTCGAGGCTGAACACCCCGCTGACGACGGCCTTCTCGATCCGCGCGGCCATCAGAAGACCACGACGGAGCGCAGCACCTCGCCGCGGTGCATCTTCTCGAACGCGGCCTCGACGTCGTCCAGGGCGATGGTCTCGGTGACGAAGTCGTCGAGCGGGAAGCGGCCCTGCAGGTACAGGTCGACCAGCATCGGGAAGTCGCGGCTGGGCAGGCAGTCGCCGTACCAGGAGGACTTGATCGCCCCGCCGCGGCCGAAGACCTCGATCGCCGGCAGCGTGATCTCCATGTCCGGGGTGGGGACGCCGACCATCACCACCCGGCCGGCCAGGTCGCGGGCGTAGAAGGCCTGCTCGAACACCTTGGGGTGGCCGACCGCGTCGATCGCGACGTCGACGCCGAAGCCGCCGGTCAGGCCCTTGATCGCCTCGACGGCGTCGGTCTCCTTGGAGTTCACGGTGTGGGTGGCGCCGAAGCCCCTGGCCCACTCCAGCTTCCGGTCGTCGATGTCGACGGCGATGATCGTGCCCGCGCCGGCCAGCTTGGCCCCGGCGATCGCGGCGTCGCCGACGCCGCCGCAGCCGAACACCGCCACCGTCTCGCCCCGGCGCACGCCGCCGGTGTTCATCGCCGCGCCGACGCCGGCCATCACGCCGCAGCCGAGCAGGCCGGCGGCGGTGGGCGGGGCGGCGGGGTCGACCTTGGTGCACTGGCCGGAGTGGACCAGCGTCTTCTCCACGAACGCGCCGATGCCCAGCGCCGGGGACAGCTCGGTGCCGTCGGCCAGCGTCATCTTCTGCGCGGCGTTGTGGGTGTTGAAGCAGTACTGCAGCTCGCCCTTGAGGCAGGCGCGGCACTGCCCGCAGACCGCCCGCCAGTTGAGCACCACGAAGTCGCCGACGGCCACGTTGGTGACGCCCTCGCCGACCGCCGACACGACGCCGGCGGCCTCGTGGCCGAGCAGGAACGGGAAGTCGTCGTTGATCCCGCCCTCGCGGTAGTGCAGATCGGTGTGGCAGACCCCGCAGGCCTGCACGTCCACGACCGCCTCCCCGGGGCCGGGGTCGGGGACGACGACCGTCTCGATGGTGACCGGTGAACCCTTCGCGCGGGCGACCACGCCCCGAACCTCGTACGGCATACCGCGAGCCTAGGCGGGCCGTTTCCCAGCTCTGCCGGTGCCTGCCGTTTCCGCCGCTGCCCGCCGGGGAACCCACGGCCGGGACCTTCGTCCTGGTCCCCCGGCAGCCGGAGGTCGAACCGTGGCAGTTCCCGCGTTCCTCGCCCGCGAACGCATCGTGGCCAAGCCCGGGTTCAACCGGTGGCTGATCCCGCCCGCGGCGCTCGCCGTGCACCTCTGCATCGGCCAGGCGTACGCGACCAGCGTCTACAAGACGGCCCTGGTGGAGCACTTCGACACCAGCCTGACCGCGATCGGCATCATCTTCTCGATCGCGATCGTGATGCTCGGCCTCTCCGCCGCGGTCTTCGGCACGTGGGTCGACCGCAACGGCCCGCGCGCGGCCATGTTCGTCGCGGCGGTGTGCTGGTCGGTCGGCTTCCTCGTCGGCTCGCTCGGGATCGCCACCTCGCAGCTGTGGCTGGTGTACCTGGGCTACGGCGTCATCGGCGGCATCGGCCTGGGCATCGGCTACATCTCGCCGGTCTCCACGCTGATCAAGTGGTTCCCCGACCGCCCGGGGCTGGCCACCGGCATGGCGATCATGGGCTTCGGCGGCGGCGCGCTGATCGCCTCGCCGCTGTCGCGCCAGCTGATGTCCTGGTACGACCCGTCGTACGACGCCGCCGACCCGACGTCGGTGCCCAACGGCACCGCGGTCGCGCTGCTGTTCCTCACCCTCGGGCTGGCCTACCTGGTCTTCATGCTGTTCGGCGCGCTGATCGTCCGGGTGCCGGCCGACGACTGGAGGCCCGCGGGCTTCGACCCGTCGACGGTGAAGCAGAAGGCGCTGGTCACCACCGAGAACGTGTCGGCGCGCAACGCCCCGAAGACGCCGCAGTTCTGGCTGCTGTGGACCGTGCTGTTCTGCAACGTGACCGCCGGGATCGGCATCCTCGAGCAGGCCGCGCCGATGATCCAGGACTTCTTCCGGCGCGGGGACGGCTCGCTGGTGGCCGCGAGCGCCGCCGCCGGGTTCGTCGGCGTCCTGTCGCTGTTCAACATGGGCGGCCGGTTCGCGTGGTCCACCACGTCGGACTACATCGGCCGCAAGAACATCTACATGCTGTACCTGGGCCTGGGCATGGTCCTCTACTTCGTCCTGGCCACCCTCGGCACGACGGCGACCTGGGTCTTCGTGCTCACGGCCGCCGTGATCATCAGCTTCTACGGCGGCGGGTTCGCCACCATCCCGGCGTACCTGCGCGACCTGTTCGGCATCTACCAGGTCGGCGCCATCCACGGCCGGCTGCTCACCGCGTGGTCGGCCGCCGGTGTCGCCGGGCCGCTGATCGTCAACGGCGTCCTGGACACCCGGGGCACGCCCGGCCAGCTCGTCGCCGGCGACTACCGGCCGGCGCTGTTCATCATGATCGGCCTGCTCGCGGTCGGGTTCGTCGCCAACCTCCTGGTCCGGCCGGTGGCCGACAAGTGGCACGAGCCGAAGGAAGCGGTCGAGGAGTTCACCCACGCGCACCACACCCCGGATCGGAGTGCCGCCCGATGAGCTCGTCCCTCTCCTCCTCCGACGGCCGGCGGCCGGCCACGCACACCCCGGTGGCGCTCATCGTGTTCGCCTGGGTGCTGGTCGGCATCCCGCTGCTCTACGGCCTGGTCCGCACGATCCAGACGGCGTCGGCCCTCTTCACCGGCTGACGGGCCGCCTCCCGCGGCGGGGCCGGCGGCGGCTCAGCGCGACGGGGGGCGGCGCCTGGCCGCGGCGTCGCCGCGCAGCGGCGACAGGGGCAGCAGCGCGCTCAGGTCGGCGCGGTTGCCGCTGGCGCTGACCGTGCCGTCGGCGAGGGCGTCGGCCCACGTGGTGGCGCCCGTGGCCAGCCGCAGCCAGGTCGCGGCGTCGGTCTCGACGACGTTCGGCGGCGTGCCGCGGGTGTGCCGGGGGCCTTCGACGCACTGAACGGCGACGTGCGGCGGGACCCGCAGCTCCACCGACCGCCCCGGCACCTGCTGCGCCAGCCAGCGCGCGCTGGTCTTCACCGCGGCGCCCACGACCGCGCGCGGCGGCTGCTCGGCCTCGCCGGCCAGCCACGCGCGCACGGGCTCGACCGCGGCGGCCAGCTCCTCCGCCGGGATGGGCTTGCCGGCCGGCATCAGCTCGTGGGGACGGTGCCCGCCGGGATCGTGCCCACCGCGTCCTCCGGGGCGCCGAACAGCGCGGGCAGGGTCGCCGTCCACGCCGCCCGCAGCTCGGCCAGGGGCAGCGTCCCGACGCCGTCGACGGCCAGCGAGTCGCCGCCCGTCGTCCCCAGCTCGGTGACGCGCACGCCGGCCCAGTCGGCCGTCGTCTTCACCGCGCCGGGATCGGTCGTCGTGACGACCGCCCGGGCGCCCGACTCGCTGAACAGCGCGACGAACGGGTCGCCCGCCAGGCTCAGGGTCGCGCCGACCCCGTGGCGCAGCGCGGACTCGGCCAGCGCCTGGGCCAGGCCTCCGTCGGCGAGGTCGTGCGCCGAGGTGAGGTGCCCCTCCCGGGCCAGCGCGCCGAGCAGCTCGGCCAGCGCCTTCTCCGCCGCGAGGTCGACCGCCGGGGGCCGGCCGCCGAGGTGGCCGTGCACGACCGAGGCCCACGCCGAGCCGCCCAGCTCCTCGCGGGTCTCGCCGAGGAGCAGGACGGTCTCGCCGGCGTTCCGCCAGCCCGAGGCCACCCGGGTGCGGACGTCGTCGTGCACGCCCAGCACACCGATGACCGGCGTGGGGTTGATCGCGACGTCGCCGGTCTGGTTGTAGAGGCTGACGTTGCCGCCGGTCACGGGCAGGCCGAGCTCGCGGCAGGCATCGGCCAGGCCGCGCACCGCCTCGGCGAACTGCCACATCACCTCCGGCTCCTCGGGGGAGCCGAAGTTCAGGCAGTTGGTGACGGCCAGCGGCCGGGCGCCGCTCACCGCCACGTTGCGGTAGGCCTCGGCCAGGTTCAGCTGCGTCCCGGCGTACGGGTCGAGGCGGGCGAAGCGGGCGTTGCCGTCGAGGGCCAGCGCGATGCCGCGGTGGGTGCGCTCGTCGATGCGGACGACGCCGGCGTCCTCGGGCTGGGCGAGCACAGTGTTGCCGCGCACGTAGCGGTCGTACTGCTCGGTGACCCAGGTCTTGTCGGCGCCGTCCGGGCTGGCGACGACGGCGACCCAGTGCGCCTGCAGCTCCTCGGGGGTGCCGGGGCGCGGCAGCCGCGCCGGGTCGTCGGCCCGCAGGTCGTCCAGGTCGAGCGGGCGCTGCATCGGCCGGTCGTAGACCGGGCCCTCGTGCGCGACCGTGCGCGGCGGGACGTCGACGATCCGCTCGCCGTGCCAGTCGACGGTGAGCCGGTCGCCGTCGGTGACCTCACCGATGACGGTGGCCAGCACGTCCCACTTGCGGCAGACGGCGAGGAAGGCGTCGACCTTGCCGGGCTCGACGATCGCGCACATGCGCTCCTGCGACTCGCTCATCAGGATCTCGGCCGGGGTGAGCGTGGAGTCGCGCAGCGGGACGGCGTCGAGGTCGACGTGCATGCCCCCGGTGCCGGCGCTGGCCAGCTCGGAGGTGGCGCAGGACAGGCCGGCGCCGCCGAGGTCCTGGATGCCGGTGACGAGGTCCTGGGCGAAGATCTCCAGGCAGGCCTCGATGAGCAGCTTCTCGGTGAACGGGTCGCCCACCTGCACGCTGGGCCGCTTGGCCGGGCCCTCCTCGTCGAACGTCTCGCTGGCGAGCACCGACACCCCGCCGATGCCGTCGCCACCGGTGCGGGCGCCGAAGAGGATGACCTTGTTGCCGACGCCCTCGGCCTTGGCCAGGCGGACGTCCTCGTGCCTCATCACGCCGACGCACAGCGCGTTGACCAGCGGGTTGCCGGCGTAGCACTCGTCGAAGAGCAGCTCGCCGCCGATGTTGGGCAGGCCGAGGCAGTTGCCGTAGCCGCCGACGCCGGCGACGACGCCGGGCAGCACGCGGGCGGTGTCGGGGGCGTCGGCTCGGCCGACGCGCAGGGAGTCCATGACGGCGACCGGGCGGGCGCCCATGGTGAGGATGTCGCGCACGATGCCGCCCACGCCGGTGGCCGCGCCCTGGTAGGGCTCGACGTAGCTGGGGTGGTTGTGCGACTCGACCTTGAAGGTGACCGCGTAGCCGTCGCCGACGTCGACCACGCCGGCGTTCTCGCCGATGCCCACGAGCAGCGACTCGCTCGTGGGCAGGTCGCCGAAGCGGCGCAGGTGCACCTTGCTCGACTTGTAGGAGCAGTGCTCGCTCCACATGACCGAGTACATGGCCAGCTCGGCGGTGGTGGGCCGGCGGCCGAGGATGTCGCGGATGCGCAGGTACTCGTCGGACTTCAGGCCCAGCTCGCTGTAGGGCTGCTCCTCGTCCGGCGTCTTCGCGGCGAGCTCGACGGTGTCGAGCTGGTGCTGCAGCCGCCCCGGGCCGGTGTCGAGCTGCGAGAGCCCCTCGGTGGCGCTGCTCATGCGGAGACGACCGCCTTCAGGACGCTGGTGAAGAAGCCGAGGCCGTCGGTCGAGGGGCCGGTGAGCTCCTCGACGGCGTGCTCCGGGTGCGGCATGAGCCCGACGACGCGGCCGTTCTCGCTGGTCACCCCGGCGATGTCGCGCGAGCTGCCGTTGGGGTTGCCGTCGACGTAGCGGAAGACGACGCGGTTCTCGGCCTCCAGCCGGTCGAGGTCGCGGTCGGCCGCCACGTACCGCCCCTCGCCGTTCTTGACCGGGATGACGATGCGCTGGCCCGGCTCGTAGGCGCTGGTCCACGTGGTGTCGGCGCGTTCGACGCGCAGCACCTGGTCGCGGTTGCGGAAGTGCAGGTGGCTGTTGCGGGTGAGCGCGCCGGGCAGCAGGCCGGCCTCGCAGAGCACCTGGAAGCCGTTGCAGATGCCCAGCACGGGCAGGCCGCCGCCGGCGGCCGCGACGACGTCCTGCATCAGCGGCGAGCGGGCGGCGATGGCGCCGGCGCGCAGGTAGTCGCCGTAGGAGAAGCCGCCGGGGAGCACGACGGCGTCGACGTCCTTGAGGTCGTGGTCGGCGTGCCACAGGGCGACCGGCTCGCCGCCGGCCAGGCGCACCGCCCGTGCGGCGTCGACGTCGTCCAGGGAGCCCGGGAAGGTGATGATCCCGATGCGCACGAGCGTTCGTCCGTTCAGTCGGTCGGGAGGTGCAGTTCGACGTCCTCGATGACGGGGTTGGCCAGGAGGGTCTCGGCGATCTTGCGGATCTCGGCCTCGTCGGGCGTGCCCTCGACGTCGAGGACGAAGTGCTTGCCCTGCCGGACGCTGGTCACGCCGTCGTGGCCGAGCCGGCCCAGCGCTCCCAGCACCGCCTGACCCTGGGGGTCGGAGATCTCCGGCTTCAGGACGACGTCGACGACCACCCGCGGCACGGTTCCCGAGCGTACCTGGCCCTCCAGCGCGCCGACCGCCCCGGCGAGATCGGCGGTCTCGCACGGTTCGAGCCCTCGAAGCGTGCGAGAACGCCGGTCTCGGCGCGGGACGACCTGCGCGATCTCGCTCAGGACCTGCGCGGGCCGGCCGTACACGTCCGCTCCGCTGAACCGCAGGACGGTCCACCGCTCCACCACCAGCGAGTTCTGCCGCCGGAGATCCTGGACGAACACCCGCCGTTCCCGGTGCACGTCGCCGTCGAACTCGACCAGCACCCGGGCCTCGGGCCAGGCGAGGTCGCCACGACCGAGGAACCGGCCGGAGGTGTCACGCATCTCGTACTGCACGACGGGCGGCGGGAACCCCGCGTCGTGGATCAGCCACCGCAGGACCGACTCCATGGGCGACTCCGCCCGGGGGTCCCCCAGCGGCAGGACGGTTCTCGCCGTGCCGATCCGCGCCCGGCGGGCCGGCGGTCGAGCTGCTCCTGCAGCTCTGCGGTGGTGCAGCCCTGCGCGAGGGAGCTGATCGGTCACGGCGAGCAGCGGTCCGGGCCGGAGGACGCCGGCGAGATCACGCCAGGTGCGCGCGGCGGTCGTCGACGGCACGGTCCGCCGGCGGGTCACCTCGTCGGGGAGGAGGTCGGCGCGGTACACCCGCCGATCGGCACGGCTCTCGGCGCGCGAGACCAGGGGCACCGTCACGTCCACCCGGCGGTCGGCCGGGTCCTGCACCGGGATCTCGACGCCCCGGAGGAACGCCGCGCTGCGATGGCTCGCGACGGCTCCCGGCGGCGCGGTGAGCAGGACGGCCGCGAGCCTGCCCAGCGGCTCCGCCGCCAGTGCTCTCGGCAGGCAGGTGTCGCGGGACAGCCGGGCCACCGCGGGGTGCTGCAGCTGGCGGTCGTTCAGCCCCGCCTCGAGCGCCTGAGCACGCGTGCTGGGACCTGTCAGCCGAGAGCGGGGGCGCCTGCCGGGCACCCGCGCAGCCTGGCGCCGGAGCAGCGTCCCGCGTAGGCGTCGTCCACAACTGCCGGCGAGATCGGCGGTGTCGCACGCTTTGAGCGCTCAAAGCGTGCGAGAGCGCCGATGTCGCCGCGCAACTACTCGAAGCGGCGGCCGGTCAGGCGCTCGTAGGCGGTGACGTAGCGGTCGCGGGTGGCGGCGACGACGTCGTCGGGCAGCGGCGGCGGCGGGGAGACCCGGTCCCAGCCGGACTCGTGGGTCAGCCAGTCGCGGACGAACTGCTTGTCGTACGACGGCTGCGCCGAGCCCGGGGACCAGGTGTCGGCCGGCCAGAAGCGCGACGAGTCGGGGGTGAGGACCTCGTCGGCGAGCACCAGCTCGTCCCCGTCCAGCCCGAACTCGAACTTGGTGTCGGCCAGGATGATGCCGGCGGCCTCGGCGATCTCCGCGGCCCGCGCGTACAGCGCCAGGGTGAGCGCCTTGAGCTCGTCGGCCCGCGCCGCGCCGACCAGCTCGGACACCCGCGAGAAGTCGATCGCCTCGTCGTGCTCGCCGACCTCGGCCTTGGTGGACGGCGTGAACACCGGCGACGGCAGCCGCGAGCCCTCGACCAGGCCGGGCGGCAGGACGACGTCGCGGATGGAGCCGGTGCGCTCGTACTCCTTGGTGCCGGAGCCGGAGAGGTAGCCGCGGGCCACGCACTCGACCGGCAGCATGTCCAGCCGCCGCACCAGCATCGCGCGGCCCGCGACCGAGGCGGGCACGTCGGTGGCCGAGACCAGGTGGTGCGAGGCGCCGAACTCGTCGAGCTCGCGGGTGAGCTGGTCGAACCACCACACCGACAGCTGGGTGAGCACCTTGCCCTTGTCGGGGATGGGCGTGGGCAGCACGTGGTCGTAGGCCGAGATGCGGTCGGAGGCGACGAGGAGCAGGCGGCCGTGGCCGGCGTCGTAGATCTCCCGCACCTTGCCGCGGGCGACGAGGGGCAGGTCGACGCTCACGACAGCCGCGCCACCCGCTCGAACAGCGGGTCGAGGTTCTGCACGTACCGCTCCGGACGGCAGATCTCGTCGAGCCGGGCCTCGTCGAGCTCCACGCCCGACGCCTTGGCCCGGGCGCGCAGGGTCTCCCGGAACGGCGTGCCGGTGTTCCACGTCTCCATCGCCGCCGACTGCACCAGCGCGTAGGCGTCCTCGCGGGACAGCCCGCCCTCGACCACCTCGAGCAGCACCGAGGAGGTGTAGATCAGCCCGCCGGTGGACTCCAGGTTGGCCCGCATCCGGTCGGCGTCGACGACCAGGTTCTCCACCAGCCCGGTCGTGAGGTGCAGCAGGTAGTCGGTGGTGATCGCGGCGTCGGGCAGGAACACCCGCTCGGTCGAGGAGTGCGAGATGTCCCGCTCGTGCCACAGCGGGATGCCCTCCATCACCGGCACGACCGCCGCCCGCACCACCCGCGCCAGCCCGGCGATGCGCTCGGAGCGGATCGGGTTCTTCTTGTGCGGCATGGCGCTCGAGCCCTTCTGGCCCGCGCCGAACGCCTCGGACAGCTCGCGCACCTCGGTCCGCTGGCCGTGCCGCACCTCGAGCGCCACCGTCTCGCAGACGGTCGCGATGATCGCCAGCGCGGCCACCCACTCGCTGATCGAGTCGCGCAGCACCACCTGGGTGGAGGCGTCGGCCGGCCGCAGCCCCAGCGCCTCGGCGACGGCGACCTCCACCGAGGGGTCGATGAGCGAGTAGGTGCCGACGGCGCCGGAGATCGCCACGACGCCGACCCGCTCGCGCGCCGCCCGCAGCCGGTCGCGGGAGCGCGCCGCGGCGAACGCGAGGTCGGCCACCCGGTGGCCCCACACGTCGGGCTCGGCGTGCACGCCGTGGGTGCGCCCGACCTTGATCGTGTTCCGGTGGGCCAGCGCGTGGTCGCGCAGCGCCGCCACCAGCCGGTCGGCCCTGGCCAGCAGCAGGTCGGTCGCCTCGGTCAGCTGCACCGCCAGCGCGGTGTCGAGCAGGTCGGACGACGTCATGCCGTGGTGCACGTAGGCGGCGGCCGAGCGCGGCGAGGTGTTGTCCGCCCACGCCGTGAGGAAGGCGATGACGTCGTGCTGCGTCGTCTCCTCGATCTCCGCCACCCGCTCGGGCGTCGGCGGCGGGGCGTCGCGCACCGGTTCGACGACGTCGGCGGGCACCCGGCCGGCCGCCGCGTGCGCCTCCAGCACCAGGGTCTCCACCCGGCACCACAGCTCGTACTTGTGCTGGTCGCTCCAGACCCGCCCCATGTCGGGGAGCGTGTACCTGTCGATCATGCGGGTACCGCCTCGGCCCGGTCAGCTCGTCGCACCACGGGACCATCCTCCCGCAGGGCTACCGTGATCATGGACGACCCCCGAGAACAGGGCGGAGGTGCGAGGTGCTCCGACGGGCGAACGCCGTGGTGGCCCGGGCACGCGAGCGCATCCGCGCCGCCGCCGAGCACGATCCGCACGCCTGGCCCGAGCGCGACGACGACCGGGCCATCCTCGTGCACGACGACGAGCCCGACCCGCCCGAGCCCGCGGCCGAGGGCAACGGCGCGAGCCGCCCCCCGCTGGGCAGCCCCGAGCCCGGCGCGCCCGACCTCGACGGCGGCATCCAGCCCGGCGGGGTCAGCGGCCCGCCCGCCGGCGGCCGCCCGCACCGCCCCGGCGAGCGCACCGCCCGGCTGCTGCGCGAGCGCACCGCCCCGGAGGCGGCGGTCCCGGCCGGCCTGCGGACGGCGGCCGCCTGGTCGTGGCGGCTGATCGTCGTCATCGCCGGGGTCTACGCGCTGCTCTACGCGATGGCGACGATCGCCGTCGTCGTCGTCCCGGTGATCGTGGCGCTGCTGCTCTCCGCCCTGCTGCAGCCGGGAGCGGCCGGGCTGGTCAAGCGCGGCTGGCCGCGCTCCCTGGCCGCGCTGGCGATGCTGCTGGTCGGCCTCGGCGTGGTGGCCGGGATCATCACCCTGGTGGTCGAGCGGTTCACCGCCGGCTTCTCCGACCTCGCCGAGCAGGTCAGCGAGGGCATCGGCCAGGTGCAGGACTTCATCGTCCGCACCTTCCCGATCACCCGCGGGCAGCTCGAGGACGCCGTCTCCACGCTGCAGGACACGCTGGTGTCCAACCAGGACACGATCACCAGCGGCGCGATCACCACCGCCGCCACCGTCGGCGAGGTCTTCACCGGCATCGTCCTCGCGCTGTTCACGCTGTTCTTCTTCCTCAAGGACGGCCGGTCCATCTGGCTGTGGCTGGTCGGCCTCACCCCGCGCGACTCGCGCGCGTACCTCGACGAGGCCGCCCGCCGGGCCTGGCGGACGCTGATCTCCTACGTCCGCGCCACCGTCGCCGTCGCCCTGGTCGACGCCGTCGGCATCGGCGTCGGGCTGGCGATCCTCGGGGTGCCGCTGGTGATCCCGCTGGCCGCGCTGGTCTTCCTGGGCGCCTTCATCCCGATCATCGGCTCGTTCCTCGCCGGCTCGGTCGCCGTGCTGGTGGCGCTGGTGTCGGAGGGCCCGATCAAGGCGCTGATCGCGCTGGCCATCGTCATCGCGGTGATGCAGCTCGAGGGGCACGTCCTGCAGCCGCTGCTGCTCGGCCGCGCGGTGCGGGTGCACCCGCTCGCCGTCGTCCTGGCCATCGCCGCCGGCCTGCTGGTGGGCGGCATCTTCGGCGCCCTGATCGCCGTCCCCGCGGTGGCCTGCGCCAACGTGGCCGGCACGTACCTGTCGCGCCGGCACGACGGGCCGCGCCCGCCGGAGCCGCGCCCCGAGCGGGCGCGGCCGGCGGTCACCGCGAGGTAGCCCTCAGACCAGGAGCCGCAGCGGCTGCTCCACCGCGGCGGTGAAGGCCGCCGTCCACTCCGCGGCCAGCGCGCCGTCGATCACCCGGTGGTCGGCCGACAGCGTCACCTTCACCACGGTGGCGACCGCCAGCGCGCCGTCCACCACCACCGGTTCCTGCCGGGCGGCCCCGACGGCGAGGATCGCCGACTGCGGCGGGTTGATGATCGCCGCGAACTCCTCGGTGCCGAACATGCCGAGGTTGGTGATCGTCAGCGCGCCGCCCTCGAGCTCGTCCTGCCGCAGCCGCCCGGCGCGGGCGCGCTCGACCAGGTCGCGGGTCGCCGCCGCCACCTCGCCGACCCCGAGCCGGTCCACGCCCCGCACCACGGGGGTGACCAGGCCGGTCTCCGTGGCCACGGCGACCGCCACGTCGACCGCGGTGAACCGCCGGGTCGCCTCGGGCGTCCAGATCACGTTCATCCCGGGGACGGCGGTGTGCGCGCGGGCCGCGGCCTTGACCAGCAGGTCGGTGACCGACACCTGCACGCCGGCGTCGGCCAGGCCGGAGCGCAGCCGCAGCAGCTCGTCGGCGCGCAGCGTGGCGCGCACCGTGAAGTGCGGGATCGTCTGCTTGCTCTCGGTGAGCCGCCGGGCGATGGCCCGCCGCATGGGGGTGTGCGGCACGTCGGTCCAGGCCGCGGGCTGCTCGACGGGCGCCCCGACCGGGGCCGGGGTCGAGACCGGAGCCGCCGGGGCCCGGGACCTGCGCGCCGCCTCGACGTCCCGCCGGACGATCCGCCCGCCCGGCCCGGTGCCGACGATCGACTCCAGGGGCACCCCGGCCTCGCGGGCCAGCCGGCGGGCCAGCGGGCTGGAGAAGATCCGCCCGTGCCCGTTCCCGGCGGGCGCGGCGGCCGGCGGCACCGACTCGGCGACCGCCAGCAGCGGCTCGGGCACGGCCGGGGACGGCGGCGACTCCTGCTTGCCGCCCTCGGGGTCCGGGGGCGAGTCCGGCAGCCCGCCGACGCCCAGCGAGGCGAGCAGGGCGCCGAGGTCGTCGACCCGCTCGCCGGGGTCGCCGAGGACGGCGATCGGCGCCCCGACCTCGACCGTGCTGCCGGGCGCCACCAGCAGCTTGAGCACCCTGCCGGGCTGTTCGGCCTCGACGTCGACGACCGCCTTCTCGGTCTCCACCGTGGCGACGACGTCGTCGGCGCCGAACTCGGCGTCCTCGGCCAGCGACCAGCCGGCGAGGACCGCCTCGGTGGCGTTGGCCGCCACCTCGGGCATGCGCATCAACCGGGCCACGGCTCAGGCCCCCGTCATCTCGGTGAGCTTCGCGGTGACCTCGGCCGCCTGCGCGATCGCGGCGCGCTCGAGGACCTTGCTGATGCTGGGGGACGCCTCGCCGCCGGTGACCCGCTGCACGGGGGAGTCCAGCCAGTCGAAGAAGCGACGCTGGATCTCGTCGGCCAGCCACCCGCCGTACGACGTCCCGACCGCGCCCTGCTCGGCGATGAGCACGTTGCCCGTCTTGCGGATGCTGGCGCCGATCGTCTCCCAGTCGATGCTGGCCCGGTCCAGCCAGCGCAGGTCGACCACGTCGACGTCGAAGCCGCCGCCGTCCACCGCCTCGAGCACGTAGCGGGTCATCGCCAGGTAGGTGAGGACCGTGACCTGCGCGCCGGTCCGCCGGACCGCGGCCCGGCCGATCGGCAGGCAGTAGTCGAGGTCGTCGGCCGGCCCGGGCCCGGTGGAGTTGTAGAGGTCGACGTGCTCGAGGACGACGACGGGGTCCTCGCAGCGCAGCGCCGCGTTCATCAGCCCGACGTAGTCGAACGGCGTGGTCGGGGCGACGATCCGCCAGCCCGGGTTGGTGGCGAAGACCCCGGCCGGGTCCATCGAGTGCTGCGAGCCGTAGCCGGTGCCCATCGCCACCTTGCTGCGCAGCACGAACGGCACCGGCCCCGTGCCGCCGAACATGTGCCGCGCCTTGCCGATCTGGTTGAACAGCTGGTCGGCGGCGACCCACATGAAGTCGGCGTACATGAACTCGACGACGGGGCGGAACCGTCCGTCGACGGCGATGCCGCCGCCGAGGCCGGCGAAGGCGTTCTCGCTGATCGGGGTGCCCAGGACGCGGTCGGGGAAGCGCTCCTTCAGGCCCCGGGTGGCGCCGTTGGTGCCGCCGTTGAGGCGGTGCACGTCCTCCCCCATGACCACGACCCGCTCGTCGGTCTCCATGCGCCGGTTCATCACCGCGGCGACCGCCTCGATGAACTTCTGCTCGCGCACCTCGACGGCGGGGTCGCCGGCGTCGGCGAACCGGGCGCCCGCGAACTCCGCGAGGTCCCCGCGGACGCCGACGTCGACGAACGACGGGTCGGGCCACTCGGCGGCGCGGATCCGCCGCGCGCCCGGCTTGCCGTCGGGGTCGGGCTCGAACAGCACCTCGCCGATCCCGGCCATCGCCTCCCTCGCGGCCGCGACGGCGGCCTCGTGGTCGGCCGGTGCCGCGAGGCCCAGGCGGACGAGGTGGCGGGCGACCTGGTCGATCGGGTCGCGGGCCCGCCACTCCCGCTCCTCCTCCTTGGTGCGGTAGCCGAAGGCGCTGCCCGGGAAGCCGCCGTTCTGGTGGAAGTAGCGGTAGCAGTCGGCCTCGACGAGGGTCGGCCCGCGGCCGGCCCGCATGTGCGCGACGGCCTCCTGCATGGCCAGGTGGACGGCGAGCGGGTCCATGCCGTCGACCTTCCAGCTGGCGATGCCGAACCCGGGCCCGCGGCCGGACAGCCGCGGCTCGCAGGTCGCCTCGAAGACGGTGGTGGAGACCGCGTACCGGTTGTTCTCGACGAAGAAGCACACCGGCAGGTGCCAGGCGGCGGCGAGGTTGAGCGTCTCGAGGGTGGATCCGATGTTGACCGCGCCGTCGCCGAAGTAGGTCACCGAGACCGCGTCGGTGCCGGCCTGCCGGTCGGCCCAGGCGAAGCCCGCCGCCTGGGGCACGCCGCCGCCGACGATGGCGTTGGTGCCCATCGCGCCGGCGTCCTTCCACTGCAGGTGCATCGACCCGCCGCGGCCGTGGCTCCACCCGCGGTCGAGGCCGCAGATCTCGGCCAGGGTGCGCAGCAGCACCTCGCGGACGTCGTCGTCGAGCCCGGCCGTCAGGTCGATCCCCTTCGGCGCGACGTGGTGCAGCGCCTTGGCCAGGAACTGGTGGTGGCCGCGGTGCGAGCCGTTCACCTGGTCGGCGCTGGTGAGGGCGAGCACCGAGCCGACGGCGCCGCCCTCCTGCCCGATGCTGGAGTGCGCCGGCCCGTGGATCAGCCCGCCGCCGGCCAGCTCGAGCACGTACTCCTCGAACACCCGGATCAGCACCAGCTGGGCGTGCATCGCGCGCAGCAGCTCGGGGTCGGCCGCGTCCCAGTCCTCGTCGGTGGCGACGAGCTCGACCCAGGGGGCGGACGGCTCGAGGCGGCGGTGGAGCGGCATGCGCGTCTCCTCTCGCGGACCCTTCATTGGATCCGACTGCGAGTTCGTTGCGCGGGATGCTAGTGCTTCGGATCACATTCGCCTAGAGTCTGGATCCAACCTGCGGACATCGAGGGAGATGCGCATGGCGTTGCCGGGGCTCACGGGGGTCGACCACATCGGCTTCACCGTGCCCGACCTGGAGCAGGCCCGGGCCTTCCTCGTCGACGTCCTGGGCTGCGAGTACCTCTACTCGCTCGGCCCCTTCGTGCACGAGGACGACGACTGGATGGCCGAGCACCTGAACGTGCACCCCCGGGCGCGCATGCGGAACTGCTTCTTCCGCTGCGGCGGGCAGGCGATCTTCGAGGTGTTCGAGTACGAGGCGCCCGACCAGGCCCCCCGGCCACCGCGCAACAGCGACGTCGGCGGCCACCACGTCGCGCTCTACGTCGACGACCTCGACGCCGCCGTCGCCCACCTGCGGGCGCACGGCGTGCGCGTGCTGGGCGGGCCGACGGCGAGCACCGGCGCCCACGAGGGCCAGCGGTGGGTCTACTTCCTGGCGCCCTGGGGGATGCAGTTCGAGCTGGTCAGCTACCCCGAGGGCAAGGCCTGGTCCCGCACCCCGGAGAGGTTCCGGTGACCTCGGTGCAGGACGCCGCGAGCGCGCGGGTCGCCGACCACCTGCGGCAGGCGATCCTGCGCGGGGAGATCCGGCCGGGCGAGTGGATCCGGCAGGAGGAGGTGGCCGAGCGGCTCGGCTCCAGCCGGCTGCCGGTCCGCGAGGCGCTGCGGATCCTCGAGGCCGAGGGGCTCACCGAGCACGAGCGGCACCGCGGCGCCCGGGTGCCGAGCCTGTCGATGCACGAGGTCGACGTCGTCTACCGGATGCGCGAGCAGCTCGAGCAGCTGGCGATCGCCGAGAGCATCCCGAACCTCACCGACGCGCAGGTCCGCCACCTGCAGCAGGTGCAGGAGCAGATCGAGGCCGACGGCGACCTCGCCGGCTTCCTCGAGCTCGACCGCGAGTTCCACCTCTCCAGCTACGCCGGCTGCCGGATCGAGCAGCTCACCTCGACGGTGACCCGGCTGTGGAACTCCACCGCCCACTACCGGCGCGAGTTCGTCCAGCTGTCCGGTCCCGGCCGCAAGTGGGTGATCAACGCCGAGCACCGGCTGCTGCTCGACGCGATCGAGCGCCGCGACGTCGTCGACGCCGAGCGCTGCCTGGCGGGGCACATCCGCCGCACGCGGATCGAGCTCGGCCGGCACCCGGAGGTGTTCGCCCGGTGAAGGAGACCTACGCGCTGCGGGTCAACGGCCGCTCCCGCTCGGTGGACGCCGAGCCGAGCACCCCGCTGCTCACCGTGCTGCGCAACGACCTGGGGCTGATGGGCACGCGGTTCGGCTGCGGGCTGGGGTTGTGCGGGGCCTGCTTCGTCCGCCTGGACGGCGCCGTCGTGCCCGCCTGCGACACCCCGGTGGCGGCCGCGGCCGGGCACGAGGTGGTCACCGTCGAGGGGCTGGGCGGCGACGACGCGCTGCACCCGGTCCAGCAGGCGCTGCTCGACCGGCAGGCGGCCCAGTGCGGCTTCTGCATCTCCGGCATCGCGGTGCGCGCGGCCGCCCTGCTGGAGGAGGTGCCCTCCCCCGACGCGGCCACCGTCGCCGCGGCGCTGGACCGCAACCTGTGCCGGTGCGGCGCGCACCGGCGGATCGTGGAGGCCGTCGTCCGAGCCGGGGGCGCGTCGTGACGGCGACCTCCGACACCGGCCCCCGGGTCGACGCGGCGCCGTCCGCTCCCCCGCAGCTGCCCAAGGACGTCGCGGCCAACCCGCGGCTGTCGTCGTGGGTGCGGGTGCGGCCCGACGGCGTCGTCGAGCTGCGGGTCGGCAAGGTGGAGTTCGGCCAGGGGATCGTGACCGCGCTGGCCCAGGTGGCCGCCGAGGAGCTCGGCCTGCCGCTGGAGCGGGTGCGCATGCTGCCGGCCGCCACCTTCGGCCCGGACGAGGGGCTGACCGCCGGCAGCATGTCGGTGATCGAGGCGGTCCCGGCGGTCCGGCTGGTCTGCGCGCACGTGCGCGCGCTGCACGCGGGGGCGCCCTACGGCAGCGTGCCGGTCGACCTCGACGTCGACGCCGACCCCTCGGCGCCGCTGCGCGACCCGGCGACCTACCGGCTGGTCGGCACCAGCGCGGCCCGGCTCGACCTGCCCGACAAGGTCGCCGGCCGGCCGCGGTACATCGCCGACGTGCGCCTGCCGGGGCAGCTGTTCGGCCGGGTGGTGCGGCCGCCGTCGCCCGGCGCGCGGCTGGTGGAGGTGGCCGAGGGGGCGGTGGGCGACGGGCTGACCGTCGTCCGCGACGGCTCCTTCCTGGGCGTCGTGGGCGCCGACGAGGCGGCGGTGGCGGTCGCCGTCGAGCGGCTGCGGGCGGCCGCGACCTGGGAGGAGCACGACACCCTGCCCGAGGAGCGCGACCTGGACGCGTTCCTCCGGGGGTCGCCGGCCGAGACCGTGGCCGTCGCGGACGAGCCCGTCGCGACCGCCACGCACACCGCCCGCTACAGCAGGCCGTTCCTCGCGCACGGCTCGATCGCGCCCAGCTGCGGCCTCGCCCGCTGGGACGACGACGGCCGGCTGCACGTGTGGAGCTCCAGCCAGGGCGTGCACCGGCTGCGCGACGCGCTGGCCGCCGCGCTGGTCCTCGACCGCGACCTCGTCACCGTCGAGCACGTGGAGAACGCCGGCTGCTACGGCCACAACGGCGCCGACGACGCCGCGTTCGACGCCGTCCTCCTGGCCCGGGCCGCTCGGGGGTGCCCGGTCCAGGTGCAGTGGAGCCGGCGCGACGAGCTGGCCTGGGCGCCGTTCGGCTCGGCGATGACCGCGCAGGTGTCGGCGTCGCTCGGGCCGGACGGCCGGATCGCCTCGTGGAGCTACGACGTGTGGTCGCAGGGCCACACCGCCCGGCCCGGCTACGCCGGCGTCCCGGGGCTGCTCGCCGGCCGTCACCTGGCGCGGCCGCTGCCCGCGCCGCCGGCCGCCGACCCGCCGCTGGCCACCGGCGGCGGGTCGCTGCGCAACGCCGTCCCGCTCTACGAAGTGGGTGCCCGGCGGGTGCACGGGCACCGGCTGCTCGAGAACCCGGTCCGCTCCTCGGCGCTGCGGGCGCTGGGCGCGCACCTGAACGTGTTCGCGATCGAGTCGTTCGTCGACGAGCTGGCCGAGCTGGCCGGCGCCGACCCGCTGGAGTTCCGGCTGCGCCACCTCGCCGACGACCGGGCACGGGCGGTGCTCACCACGGCGGCGGAGGCGGCCGGCTGGGGGACGCCCGTGCCGGAGGGCGTCGGCCGGGGGGTGGCCGTGGCGCGCTACAAGGGCCGCGCGGCGTACTGCGCCGTCGTCGCCGAGGTGGAGGCCGTGAGCGACGTCCGGGTGCGGCGGCTGACGATCGCCGTCGACGTCGGCCGGGTGGTCAACCCCGACGGCGTCCGCAACCAGATCGAGGGCGGCGCGGTGCAGGCCACCAGCTGGACGCTCAAGGAGCGCGTCCGCTTCGACCGCCGCCGGGTGACCAGCGACGACTGGGAGAGCTACCCGATCCTGCGCTTCTCCGAGGTGCCCGAGGTCGAGGTGCGCCTGCTCGACTCCGGCGAGCCCTCGGTGGGCGCCGGCGAGGCCGCGCAGGGCCCCACCGCGGGCGCGATCGGCAACGCGCTGGCCGCCGCCGTCGGCGTCCGCGTGCGCGACCTCCCCCTGACCCCCGAGGCGGTCACCGCCGCCATCGCCGCAGCCGACTGACGAAGGAGCCCGCCATGCCCCGCCCGCACATCAGCTACGTGCCGCTGGAGTCGATGAACGAGGCGATGCAGGAGGAGATGCACCGCTGCGCCCGCGAGGGCACGCCCCGGCCGGAGAGCTCGGCGGTGCGCGCGCACGTCCCGGAGGCGTTCTGGGCGTTCGCCGACTCGTGGAAGGCGCTGTTCCACGCCGGCGTCTGCGACCACGCGATCAAGGAGCTGTGCCGCGTCTACATCTCGCGCACGGTGACGTGCGAGTTCTGCGGCAACCAGCGCTCGATCAAGGCCTCCAGGGCCGGTCTCGAGGAGATGCAGTACGACGAGCTGCTCAACTTCGAGAAGTCGGAGCGGTACGACGAGCGGCAGAAGGCGGCGCTGTCCTACGCCGAGGCGATCGCGTGGGGCATGCCGGCCGACGAGGAGGGCTTCTGGGCGCGGCTGCACGCCCACTTCTCCGAGCCCGAGCTGGTCGAGCTGGGCTGTTTCATCGCGCTCACGTTCGGCCAGCAGAGCTGGATCCGCCTGCTCGGCATCGACCACCACCAGTACATGGCCGGCACCGACGCCTCGCTGGCGCCCGGCTTCCGCACCGCCGAGGAGCTCGCCGAGACCAAGGCCCGCCCCGACTACTGGGCCGCCCCCCGCTCCTGACGGTCGCGGGCGACGATCAGGTGACCTGGTCCGAGGAGGTCCTCCCCCACGCTGCGACGTGAGGGAGGAGCCACGGCGGTGCGGGAGGACGACGGCGTCCCCTCGCCGTGCGGTCGCCACCCGTGCCGCACACCGCGCGGGTGGCGACCACACCGCGCGGGTCAGGCGCGCGGCGGCGTCACCACTGGACGGCGATGTACTTGCTCTCCAGGTAGTCGAGCAGGCCGTGGTGGCCGCCCTCGCGGCCGATGCCGCTCTGCTTCACCCCGCCGAACGGCGCCGCGGGGTCGCTGACCAGCCCCCGGTTGAGCCCGACCATGCCCGCCTCCAGCGCCTCGCTCACCCGCAGGCCGCGGCCCACGTCGCGGGTGTAGACGTAGGAGACCAGGCCGTACTCGGTGTCGTTGGCCATCCGGACGGCCTCGGCCTCCTCGTCGAAGGCGACGACCGGCGCGACCGGGCCGAAGATCTCCTCGCCCAGGATCGCCGAGCCCGGCCGGACGCCGGTGAGCACCGTGGGCTCGTAGTAGTAGCCCTCCCGGTCGGGACGGCGGCCCCCGACGACGGCGGTCGCGCCCTCGGCCACCGCGCCCCGCACCAGCTCGTCGACCTTGGCGGCGGTGTCGTCGTTGACCAGCGGGCCGAGCTGGGTGCCCTCGTCCAGCCCCGGCCCCATGGCGAGGGCGGCCATGCGCGAGGCGAGCCGCCGGCCGAACTCCTCGGCCACCGGGCGCTCCACGTAGAAGCGGTTGGCCGCGGTGCACGCCTCGCCGCCGTTGCGCATCTTGGCCACCATGGCCCCGTCGACGGCGGCGTCGAGGTCGGCGTCGGCGAAGACCAGGAACGGCGCGTTGCCGCCCAGCTCCATGGAGCAGTTGATGACCTGGTCGGCCGCCTCGTGCAGCAGCACCCGCCCCACCTCGGTGCTGCCGGTGAACGACAGCTTGCGCACGCGCGGGTCGTGCAGCATCGCCGAGACCACCGCGCCCGAGCGCCGGGCGGGCAGCACGTTGACCACGCCCGGGGGCACCCCGGCGTCCTCGAGGATCCGCGCCATCGCCAGCGCCGTCAGCGGGGTGTCGCTGGCCGGCTTGAGCACCACCGTGCAGCCGGCGGCCAGCGCCGGGCCGATCTTGCGGGTGGCCATGGCCGCGGGGAAGTTCCAGGGCGTCACCAGCACGCAGATCCCGACCGGCTGCTGCACCACGAGGATCTTGTTCGCGCCCGACGGCGCCGTCTGCACCGCGCCGGTGGCGCGCACCGCCTCCTCGGCGTACCAGCGGAAGAACTCCGCGGCGTAGGCGACCTCCCCGCGGGCGTCGGCCAGCGCCTTGCCGTTCTCCAGCGTGACCAGCCGGGCGAGCGGCTCCTTCTGCGCCGTCATCAGCTCGAACGCGCGGCGCAGCACCTCCGCCCGCTCCCGCGGCGGGGTCGCCGCCCACGACGCCGCCGCGGCCTCGGCCGCGTCGACCGCCGCGATCGCGTCCGCGACCGTGCCGTTCGCGACGGAGGTGAGCACCTGCCCGGTCGCCGGGTCGAGGACGTCGAAGCGGCCGCCGTCCGAGGCCGGCACCGGCTTGCCGCCGATCCAGAGCTCGGTGAGCAGGTGGTCGAACTCGCCGAGCGCGTCGAGGCTCATGGCCGGCCCTCTCAGTAGGGGTTGGTGACGACGAGGTCCTGGGACGGGAAGAGCGTGAGGATCTGCGGCCCGTCGGGGGTGACGACGACCTCCTCCTCCAGCCGGGCGGCGGAGAAGCCGTCGCCGGCCGGGCAGTAGGTCTCCAGCGCGAACACCATGCCGACCTGCAGCTCGATCGGTTCCTTCATGCTGTTGAGCCGGGAGATGATCGGCCGCTCGTGCAGGCCGAGCCCGAGGCCGTGGGCGAACTGCAGCCCGAACGCCTCCATCTCGCTGCCGAAGCCGAACTCCTCGGCCTTCGGCAGGAGTGCGGCGACCTCGTCGGTGCCCACGCCGGCCTTGATGCCGGCCAACCCGCGGTCCATCCACTCGCGGGCCTGCTTGTAGGCGTCCCGCTGCGCCGGGGTGGCGCTGCCGACGCTGAAGGTCCTGTAGTAGCAGGTCCGGTAGCCGTTGAACGAGTGGATGATGTCGAAGAACGCCTGGTCGCCGGGGCGGATCAGCCGGTCGGTGAAGTTGTGCGGGTGCGGGTTGCAGCGCTCGCCGGAGATGGCGTTGATCGCCTCGACCTGGTCGGACCCCATCTCGTAGAGGCGCTTGTTGGCGTGCGCGACGACCTGGTTCTCCCGCACCCCGGGCTTGAGCATCTCCACGATGTCCTGGTAGACGCCGTCCACCATGGCCGCCGCCTGGTTGAGCAGCATGATCTCGTCGGGTGACTTGATCACCCGGGCGTCGAGCATGAGCTGCTGGGCGTCGACCACCCGCAGGCCCTGCCGCTCCATCTCGAACAGGAACGGCGGCTCGACGATGTCGACACCCACGGGCAGGTCGGCCACACCCGCCTCGACCAGCAGCGACTTGATCTCGGCCACCGCCTCGGCCATGAGGCCGACCGTCGGGGCGACGGCTCCGCGGAAACCGAGGAAGCCGGCCCGGTAGTTCCCGGTCGGGACCCACTGCGAGTACTGCTGGTGGTGCTTGACGGCCGAGCCGAAGTCCCACAGCACGGGGTCCTTGCCGCGGGCCAGCAGGGCGTACCGGATCATCTTGTCGCCGAGGGCGCCACCGATCCAGGTCGAGGTCGTGTAGCGGATGTTGTAGAAGTCGAAGAGCAGGAAGGCGCCGCACTCGCTGGCCTCCAGGGAGGCCTTCGCCCGACCGAGCCGGTAGTCGCGCAGCCGGCCGAAGTCGACCCGCTGCTCGTAGTCGACCCCCATGTGGCCGGGGGCCGGCATCGGCCGCGCGGCGGTCACCGCCCCGCCCCGCCCAGGCCGTCGTCCACCGGCACGTCCTCCGGCATCAGCTCCAGGCCGGAGCTGCGCGCCTGCAGGTCGAGCAGGATCGCGAAGTCCTCGGTGACCCGGCCGCTGCTCACGCTGGCCTGCACCGCCTGCGCGGTCGCCGCGGCGACCGGCATCGGGACGTCGAGGTCGTGCGCGGCGGCCAGACCCAGGTCGAAGTCCTTGCGCAGCAGGACGGGCGTGAACGTCGGCGTGTAGTCCAGGTGCACGAACGCCGGCGACTTGTACCGGGTGAACACCGACCCCATGACGCTGTTGTTCAGGAACTCGAGGAAGGCCGCGCGGGAGACGCCCCCCTTCTCGGCGAGCACGGTGATCTCGGCCATGCACTGGGTGACCACGCCCAGCATCAGGTTGTGGCAGATCTTCACCAGCCGGGCGACGTCGCCCTCGCCGACGTAGGTGACGTGCCGCCCGATGTGCTCGAGCAGCGGGCGGACCTGCTGGAACGTCTCCTCGGGGCCGGAGGCGACCAGGCTGAGCTTGCCGGCCGTGACCACCTTGCCGTTGCCGCTGACCGGGCAGGCCAGGAAGGCCACGCCGCGCTCCTCGGCCGCGGCCCGCATCGCCTCCGACGCCGCCTGGTCGACCGTCGAGCAGTCGACGACGATCCGCGGCACGTCGTCGGGGTCGGCCAGCAGCCCGCCCTCGCCGAGCAGGACCTGCTCGAGGTCCTTGGAGGTGGAGACCATGACGAAGACGGCGTCCGCGCCGCGCAGCTCGGCGATCCGGTCGGCGACGACGCAGCCGACCTCGGCCAGCGGCTCGGCCTTGGCCCTCGTCCGGTTCCAGACGGTGACCTTGACGCCGGCCTTGGCCAGCCGGGTGGCCATCGCGGCCCCCATCCGGCCGGCGCCGATCCAGCCGACCGACTCCGGGGTGGGGACGCTGCTGTCGTTCACTGGGTGCTCCTCGTGGTTGCGGCGAGCCGGGCGGCGAGCCAGTCGGCGGTGTACGGGCGGTGCCAGGGCGCGAGGTTGGCGCAGCCGTGGTTGCCGTCCTCGAGCATCAGCAGCTCCACCTCGCCGCCCGCGGTCTCGCGCAGGCGCTCGGCGTGCTGCCAGGGGATGAGCCGGTCCTTGCGGCCGAACACGATCAGCAGCGGGGCGGTGATCTTCTCCGCGAGGCCCTCGAGCGAGAGGGTGTGCGCGATCCGCCGCGCCTCGTCGTCGGTGCCGGCGCGCGAGCGCACCCGGAACGTCTCGCGGGTCAGCTCGGGCAGCTGCGGCCAGCAGTCGCCGAAGTCGTAGGGGCCGGCGAGCGCGACGCAGGCGCGCACCCGGTCGCCGAGCGCCGCCGCGACCCGCGGTGCGTAGTAGCCGCCGAGGCTGACACCCCACACGGCGACCCGGCCGGCGTCGACCTCCGGCAGCCCCTCCACCGCGGCCAGCAGCGCCTCGCCCACGGCCGACCAGTCGCCGCGGATCGGCAGGTCGTACTCGGCCTCCCCCTGGCCCGGCCCGTCGACGCTGAGGGTCGCCATGCCGCGGTCGAGGAACGTCTCCTCGGTGGAGCGCAGCTCCTCCTTGGTGGAGTCCAGCCCGGGCAGCAGGACGACGACGGGGTGCGGCCCGCCGGCGCCGGGCGTGCGGAGGACGCCGACCAGCCGCGTGCCCTCGAAGGGGATCTCGACCCGTCGTCCGGGGCGCTGCAGGTGCGGCAGCGCGGCGGTCAGGCACGCGACGGCGCGCTCGTGCGCCGCGCGCATCTGCGCGAGGTCCTCGACGAAGACGAACTTGCCGAAGTGGAAGTACACCGCCGCCTGCGCCAGGTGCTGGCCGGCCGAGAGCGTGCGGCCCTCGTCGAGCGCCCGGCGGCCCAGCGCCTCGTGCTCGGCGCCCTTGGCCGACCACGCCGCGCACCAGTCGGCCCAGCGCTCGACCCGGCGCGTGACCTCCTCGAAGTCGGAGACGGTCACCCCGTTGGTCGTGAAGCGAGGGCCCCAGTGCGCGATCGCCGACGCCACCCGCTCGTCCACCCGGGCCTCCGGAATGCAATCGATTGTGACCGACGACTGGAGGGTGCTATCGGGGGGTCTGCCTTGTCAAGAACCCGTCGCCGCCGCCCTCCGGCGCGCGACGGCCCCGCCCGTCGCGGCCCACTGGTGCAATCGACTGCACGTCGGCATACTCGCTGGTCCCGCCCGGACCCAGCAGGAGGACGCCAGCAGGATGTCTGCCTCCCGACTCGCCGTGGGCGCCTTCAGCCCGTCGGTGCTGCTCTCGCTGGCCCGCCGCACCGGCCGGCTGGCCGAGGCCGGGCTGGCGGCGGAGGAGGTGCCGGTCGCCTCCTCACCGGGCCAGTTCCGGTCGCTGCTCGCCGGCGAGCTCGACGTCGCGCTCACCAGTCCCGACAACGTGCTGGCCTACCGGTTCAGCCCGGGCAACCCCCTGGGCGGGCTGCTCGACGTCCGCATCGTCAGCGGGGTCGACCGCGGCCTGGGCCTGGCGCTGTACGCCCGCCCCGGGCTGACCGACCTCCGCGGCGCGCGGGTGGGCGTCGACGTCCCGACGTCGGGCTTCGCGCTGGCGATGTACGCGCTGGCGGAGTCGCTGGGGGTGGCCCGCGAGGAGCTGGAGCTGGTGGCCCTCGGGTCCACGCCGCGTCGGCTGTCGGCCCTGCTCGCCGGCGGGTGCGACGCCACCATGCTCAACGCCGGCAACGAGCTGATCGCCGAGGACCGGGGCTGCGTGCGCCTGGCCGGGGTCGCCGACGTGTGCGGTCCGTACCTCGGCACCGTCCTCGCCGTGGCGGGGGACGCGCTCATGGAGCCGGCGCGGGCGCTGGCGGAGGCGCTCGCCCGCACCGCCGGCGAGGTCCTCGCCGGGGAGCTCGACGACGTCGCCGCGGAGGAGGCCGCGGAGCGGCTGGGGCTCTCCCCCGAGCTCGCGCGCCGCTACGCCGCCCGGCTGCGCAGCCCCGCCGAGGGGCTCGTGGCGGGGGGCGAGGTGGACGCCGCCGCGCTGGCCACCGTGGCCGGGCTGCGGCGGCGCTTCCTGCCCGAGGTGGTGGACGGCGCCGACGTCCTGGACCGGCCGCTCGACGCGTCGTCGGGCCTGCTGGCTACGCGCTGACCCGGCCCTCGACGGCGGCCAGCGCGATGTCGGTGCGCCAGTGCGCGCCGGCCAGCCGGACGCCGGCCACCCGCTCGTAGGCCAGCCGGCGGGCGGCGGCGAGGTCGGCGCCCACGGCGGTGACCGCCAGCACCCGGCCGCCGGCCGAGACCACGGTGCCGTCGGCGGCGAGCGCGGTGCCGGCGTGCAGCACGCCCTCGCCGTCGGCGCCGCTCACCGGGTCGCCGGTGCGCGGCCGCTCGGGGTAGCCGGCCGCGGCGACGACGACGGTGACGGCCGCGCCGTCGCGCCAGCGCAGCGGCGGGTGGTCGGCCAGCGTGCCGGTGGCCGCGGCGTGCAGCAGCCCGGCCAGCGGGGTCTCGAGCAGCGGCAGCACGACCTGGGTCTCGGGATCGCCGAAGCGGGCGTTGAACTCGACCACCCGGACGCCGCGGGAGGTCAGCGCGAGCCCGGCGTAGAGCAGGCCGCTGAACGGCTCGCCGCGGCGGCGCATCTCGTCGACGGTCGGCTGCAGCACGGTGGCCAGCACCTCGTCGACCAGGCCGGGCGGCGCCCACGGCAGCGGCGCGTAGGCGCCCATGCCGCCGGTGTTGGGCCCGCCGTCGCCGTCGTCGCGGCGCTTGAAGTCCTGCGCGGGCACCAGGGGCAGCACCGTCGTCCCGTCGGTGACGGCGAACAGCGAGACCTCCGGGCCGTCGAGGTACTCCTCGATCAGCACCGCGTGCCCGCCGTCGAGCACCGCCCGCCCGTGCGCCAGGGCGGCGGCGCGGTCGGGGGTGACCAGCACGCCCTTGCCGGCGGCCAGGCCGTCGTCCTTGACGACGTAGGGCGTGCCCGGGGAGACGGCGGCGACCTCGTCGAGCGCGGTCTCCAGCTCGGCCGGGCCGCCGACCGGCCACGAGCGCGCGGTGGGCACGCCGGCCGCGGCCATCACGTGCTTGGCGAAGGACTTGCTGCCCTCGAGCTGCGCGGCCTGCTCCGACGGGCCGAAGCAGGCGATCCCGGCGTCGCGGACGGCGTCGGCGGCCCCGGCCACGAGCGGCACCTCGGGGCCGACGACGACCAGGTCGGCGCCCCACTCGCGGGCGACGGCCGCGACCGAGTCGGGGTCGGCGGCGGTCGCGCCCAGCGGCTCGGCGACCGCGCGGGTGCCGGCGTTGCCGGGTGCGCAGGCCAGGGCCTCGACCGCCGGGTCGGAGGACAGAGCCACGCACAGGGCGTGCTCCCGGGCGCCGGAGCCGATCACGAGCACGCGCACGGGCGCCGAATCTACCGAGCAGGCGCGGGGGCGGCGGGGCGGGTGGGGGTCACCGCACCCGGTTGGGCTGGTCGCGCAGCGAGCGGAAGAAGGCGCGGGTGCGGGCCTTCTCCTCCGCCCGGGCCCGGGCGTCGACCCGCAGCAGCTGCCGGTGCGCCTCGCGCTGCAGCTTGCGCCAGGCCACCAGGCGGGCCGGGTCGAGGGTGCCGTCGTCGATCGCGGCGGCGACGGCGCAGCCCGGCTCGGTGCGGTGCTCGCAGTCGCGGAACCGGCAGCGGGTCGCGAGCTCGGCGATGTCGGCGTAGGCGGTGTCGATGCCGTCGGCGTCGTCGTAGAGCGCCAGCTCCCGCATGCCCGGGGTGTCCACCAGCAGGCCCCCGCCGGGCAGCAGGTGCAGCTCGCGCGCGGTGGTGGTGTGCCGGCCGCGCCCGTCGCTCTCCCGGATCTCCCGGGTCTCGGCCACCGCCCGGCCGGCCAGGGCGTTGGCCAGGCTCGACTTGCCGACGCCGGAGGGGCCGACCATGGCCGCCGTCCGGCCCGGGCCCACCAGCGCGCCGACGGCGTCCAGGCCCTCCCCGGTGACCGAGCTGACCGCCAGCACCTCGACGCCGAGGGCGTCCTCGGCCACCTCCGCGACCGCGGCGGGGACGTCGTCGCACAGGTCGGCCTTGGTGAGGACGACGACCGGCGTGGCCCCGCTGCTCCACGCCACGGCGAGGTAGCGCTCCACCCGCCGCAGCCGGGTCTCGCCGGCCAGCGCGTCGACGACGAGCACCACGTCGAGGTTGGTGGCGACCACCTGGGCCGCCGACGTCCTCCCGGCGACCGTGCGGGTGAACGCCGACCGGCGCGGCAGCACCGCGACCGCCAGCTCGCCGCGCAGCGCCACCCAGTCGCCCACCGCCGGCGAGCCCAGCCCGCTCTCGTCGTGCAGCGCGGCGGCCGGGTGCACCCGCCGCTCGCCGTCGGCGGTGAGCACGGTGAGCCGCCCGCGGTCGACCCGCGCGACCCGGGCCGGTGCGGTCCCCTCGGGGAGCTGCGCCGCGCGATCGGGGGTCCACCCGAGGGCTGAGAGTTCGGTCACGGCGGGCATGGTGCCGCGCTGGTCAGCCCGCTGTCGTCCGAATTGTGCGCGAATCACACCCCGCCGTTCGGCGTCCGTTCAGCTTGCTCGGGTGTTCTCGATTGCATGACCGCGACCGAGTCGCCGGCACTTCCCAGGGCGACCCGCTCCTCCCTGCCCCTCGTCGTGGGGCACCGCGGGGCCTGCGCCTACCGGCCCGAGCACACGGCCGCGAGCTTCGAGCTCGCCATCGACCTCGGCGCCGACCTGATCGAGCCGGACGTCGTCGTCAGCCGCGACGGCGCGCTGGTCGTGCGGCACGAGAACGAGCTGTCCCGCTCGACCGACGTCGCCGAGCGGCCGGAGTTCGCCGCCCGGCGCACCACCCGCCTGGTCGGCGCGGTGGAGCGCACCGGCTGGTTCACCGAGGACTTCACCCTCGAGGAGCTGCGGACGCTGCGCGCCGTCGAGCGGATGCCGGCGCTGCGGCCGCTGAACACCGCCTACGACGGGCGGTCCGGGATCCTCACCCTGGCCGAGGTCGTGGAGCTCGCCGTCCGCCGGTCGACCCCCGAGCGGCCGGTGCGCGTGCTCGCCGAGCTGAAGAAGCCGACCTGGTCGGCCGAGCACGGCCTGCCGATGACCGAGCTGGTGGCCTCGGAGCTGCGCCGGCTGGGCGCCGACCGCGCCGACGGCCCGGTGGTGCTGCAGTCGTTCGACGCTGCCGCGCTGCGGGCGCTGCGGGCCGAGCTCGGCGACGACGGCCCGCAGGTGCTGCAGCTGGTCGACGACTGCGCCGACGACGACGTCCTCGTCACCCCCGCCGGCCTGCGCGCGGTCTCCACCTACGCGCAGGGCATCGCGCCGAGCCGGCACCGGATCCTGCTGCGCGACGAGGCGCAGACCCTCACCGGCATCTCCGACCTGGTCGCGCAGGCGCACCGGGCCGGGCTCACCGTCGTGCCGTGGACGCTGCGGGCCGAGAACGCCTTCCTGCCCCGGCACCTGCGCCGCGGCGCCGACCCGGCCGGCACCGGCGACATGGAGGGCGAGGCCCGCCTGCTGCTGGCGCTGGGCGTTGACGGGCTGATCACCGACTCCCCCGACGTCGCCGTCCGGGCGCGCAACGACATCGCAGCCGTCCCGGCCGCACACCGGCCAGGAGCCGTCCCGGCGTGAGCTGAGCGCGTCCGCGCCCGGCGTCGGGAGCCCTCCGGGCCCCGCGACGCCGCGTGCCGGCGCTAGTCCAGCAGGTCGTTGACCACCACGTTCTCGTCGCGGCCGGGGCCGACGCCGATCACGCTGATCCGCGCGCCCGAGAGCTCCTCCAGCCGCCGCACGTAGGCCTGGGCGTTGGCCGGCAGCTCGTCGAACGTCCGGCAGTTGCGGATGTCCTCGAACCAGCCCGGCATCTCCTCGTAGACCGGCGTGGCGTGGTGGAACTCCGTCTGCGTCATCGGCATCTCGTCGTGCCGGACGCCGTCGACGTCGTAGGCGACGCAGATCGGCACCGTCTCCAGGCCGGAGAGGACGTCGAGCTTGGTGAGGAAGTAGTCGGTGATCCCGTTGACCCGGCTGGCGTACCGGGCGACGACGGCGTCGAACCAGCCGCAGCGCCGGTCGCGGCCGGTGGTCACGCCCACCTCGCCGCCCTGCTTGCGCAGGTAGTCGCCGAACTGGTCGAAAAGCTCGGTGGGGAACGGGCCGGAGCCGACGCGGGTCGTGTAGGCCTTGAGGATGCCGACCACCCGCTCGATGCGGGTGGGGCCGATCCCGGAGCCCGTGGCCGCCCCGCCGGCGGTCGGGTTCGACGACGTCACGAACGGGTAGGTGCCGTGGTCGACGTCGAGCAGGGTGCCCTGCGAGCCCTCCAGCAACACCCACTCGCCGGCGTCGAGCGCCCTGCCCAGCAGCAGGCGGGTGTCGGCGATGCGGTGCTTGAGCTGCTCGGCGTACCCGGCGTACTCCTCGACCACCTCGTCGACGTCGATCGCCTTGCGGTTGTAGACCTTGACCAGGACCTGGTTCTTCTCCTGCAGCGTCCCCTCGAGCTTCTGCCGCAGGATCGACAGGTCCAGCAGGTCCTGGACGCGGATGCCCACGCGGGCGACCTTGTCGCCGTAGGCGGGGCCGATGCCGCGGCCGGTGGTGCCGATCCGCCGCTTGCCCAGGAACCGCTCGGTGACCCGGTCCAGCGCCCGGTGGTGCGGCATGATCAGGTGCGCGTCGGCGGAGATCACCAGCCGCGAGGTGTCGACGCCGCGCTCCTCCAGCCCGGCCAGCTCGGTGATCAGCACCTGCGGGTCGATGACCACGCCGTTGCCGATCACGGGGGTGCAGCCCGGGGTGAGGATCCCGGACGGGATGAGGTGCAGCGCGTAGCGCTCACCGTCGGGGGTGATCACGGTGTGCCCGGCGTTGTTGCCGCCCTGGTAGCGGACGACGTAGGGCACGCGGCCCCCGAGCAGGTCGGTGGCCTTGCCCTTGCCCTCGTCGCCCCACTGGGCACCGATCAGCACGACTGCCGGCATCGGCTTGAGTCATCTCCTCGCGCGAGCTTCCCGGCCGGTCCCGGCTGGCAGGTGGCAGGGTAGCCGCATGCCTGCCGTCGAGCTCGACCTGCGCGGTCTGGAACCCGGCTCGGCGCCCGGGAAGGACGCCGTCGCGGCCGCCGCCGACGCCGGGTCCGTGGTCGTGCGCGGGGCCGTGCCCGCCCTGGCCGGCGTCCTGACGACGCTGCTGCGCGCCGGCCGGACCGCCGAGGTTCCGGTCGCCTGGGAACCGGCCGACGACACCGCCTCGACGGGCCTGGCCCGCGCCCTGGGCATCGGCAGCGGGGCGCCGCGCGAGCTGAGCCTCGTGCGCGACGACCACGGCGGCGTGCTGCTGCACCACGGCCGGCTCGAGCCGTGGAGCGAGGACCCGCGCCGCACCCTGTCCCGCCGGCTGGGCATGCAGGCGCACCACGACGACATCAAGATCGCCGACGGCCCGGTGACCCGGCTCGACGTCCGCCCGGACTGGACCGCCGTCGACACGATCGGCGTCTCGACGATGACCATCCCGCTGCGACCGGTGCGCCGCACCAGGGGCCGGGCGCTGCAGGTGGCCAGCGACCCGGCGCGGGTGGTCCGCGACGGCGTGCCCTTCCCGAAGCCGGTCACCCGCTGGACCTGGTACGCCGACGACCGGGTGCGCTGGCGGCTGCAGCCCTGACGGCCACCCCCCAGGGGCCCGGCCGGGCCTGCGAGGCCCGGGAGGAAGGGTGGTCCTGTCTCGTGGACACTGGGCGCACGAGCTCTCGCGAGGAGGTCCCGCTGCCGACGTCGTGTCCCCCGACCGGCCCCGTCCGACGGTGACCACCGACCGCCTGCCCACCTTCGGCCCGGCACGGCCCCCCGTCCCGACCGGCCGCCGGTTGCTGGGCCGCGCGCTGGCCCGCCCGAGCCTCGCCGCGCTGGTCGGTCTGGTCGTCGTCGTGGTCTTCTTCGGCCTGCAGGCGCCCGGCCTCCTCTCGTCGGGCGGGCTGGCCAGCGTGCTCGACGTCGCGGCGCTGCTCGGCATCGGCGCCGTGCCGGTCGCCCTGCTGCTCGTCGCCGGCCAGTTCGACCTCTCCGTCGGCGTGGTCGCCGTCGCCAGCTCCCTGGTCACCGCGCTGCTGATCGAGACCGCCGGGTGGGGGGTGTGGCCGGCCCTCGTCGCCTCGCTGGCCACCGCGCTGGCGGTGGGCGCGGTCAACGGCCTGCTGGTGGTGTCCACCGGGCTGCCGAGCTTCCTCGTGACCCTCGCGACGTTCCTGGTGCTGCAGGGCATCACCCTGGCCGGCAGCCACGCCGTGGCGGGGTCGGCGCGGATCGAGGGGCTGGACTCCGCCGCCGGCTGGGACTCCGCGGCGGCGGTGTTCGGGTCGACCGTGCTCCTGGGCGACGGGCGGTTCCGCGTCTCGCTGCTGTGGTTCCTCGGCGTCACGGCGCTGGCCACGTGGGTGCTGTGGCGGACCCGCTTCGGCAACGCCGTCCTCGCCAGCGGGGGCGCCCGCCGGGCCGCGCGGGAGCTGGGCGTGCCGGTGCGCGGCACCACGGTGACGCTGTTCTGCCTCACCGCCACCGCCGGCTGGCTGATCGGCACGCTGGGGCTGGTCCGCCTCGGCGCGGTCCAGGTCTCCCCCGGGCTGGGCAGCGAGATCGAGTTCATCGTGGCCGCCGTCATCGGCGGGTGCCTGCTCACCGGCGGCTACGGCTCGGCGGTGGGCGCGGCCGTCGGGGCGCTGCTCTACGCCGTCGTGCGCCAGGGCATCTCGCTGGCCGGGTGGGACCCGCGCTGGTTCCAGGCCTTCCTCGGGGTGCTGCTGCTGGTGGCCCTGCTGGCCAACGGCGTCGTCCGCCGGCGGCTGAAGGCGGTGCCGCGCTCGTGACCGAGCCACCCGTCCTCGAGCTGCGCGGCCTGACCGTCCGCTACGGCCCGGTGCCGGCGCTGAACCGGCTCAACGCCGCGCTGCGGGCCGGGGAGATCACCTGCGTGCTCGGCGAGAACGGGTCGGGCAAGTCGACGCTGGTGGCCGTCCTGTCGGGCCTGCGCCGCCACGACGACGGCGAGCTGCTGCTGGCCGGCCGCCCGGTGCGGTTCCGCTCCCCCCGGCAGGCCCGGGCCGCCGGCATCGCCACCGTGTGGCAGGACCTCGCCGTCGCCCCGCTGCTGTCGGTGTGGCGCAACTTCTTCCTCGGCGCCGAGCCGACCCGCGGCCCGTGGCCGCTGCGCCGGCTCGACCTGGAGCAGGCGCGCGCCACCACGGTGCGGGCGATGGCCCGCGTCGGCGTCACCGGCCTGGACCCCGACCAGCCGGCCAGTGCGATGCAGGCCGGGGAGCGGCAGAGCCTGGCCATCGCGCGGGCGCTGCACTTCGGCGCCCGGGCGCTGGTCATCGACGAGCCGACGGCGCCGATGACCGTCGCCCAGCACACCCTCGTGCTGCAGTCGGTCGTCGCCGCCCGCGCGCAGGGCATGGCCGTGGTCTTCGTGACCCACAACCCGCGCTACGCCCACCTCGTCGGCGACCGCTTCCTGCTGCTCGCCCGCGGCCAGGTGGCCGGCAGCCTCACCCGGGACGACGTCGACGCCGACGACCTCACCCGGCTGATGGCCGGCGGTGAGGAGCTCACCTCGCTCACCGCCGCCCTGACCGCGCTGCACCCCGAACTGGGCGAGCGCTGAGCTAGACGTCGAAGATGCTCACGCCTCCCGGCCCGACCAGCAGACCGACGACGATGAGCACGATGCCCCACAGGAGCTGACGCCGGATGATCGCGAAGATCCCCGCGATCACCAGCACCACGGCGATGATCCAGAGCAGCGTGGCCATGCTGACCTCCAGGTGAGTGGCAACCCCCCGTGTCACCACGGAGCGTAAGCGCCTTCGGCCGAACGCGCAGGTCGAACCGTCACGTACCGCTACCCGACCGTCCTCCCCCGCCGCAGCAGGTCCTCCCGCCTGCCGCAGCGCGGGGGAGGACCTGCCGGGATCAGGTCAGCTGATCGTGGCTGCCGGGCTCAGGGTGCGAGCGACGGGTCGCAGTCGCGCAGCAGCTGGGTGCAGCGCTCCTGCTCGGCGGTCTCGCCGATGGCCTCGGCGGCGCGGGCGAGCACGGTCACGCAGCGCAGGAACCCGCGGTTGGGCTCGTGCGCCCAGGGGACCGGGCCGTAGCCCTTCCAGCCGTTGCGGCGCAGCGCGTCCAGGCCGCGGTGGTAGCCGGTGCGGGCGTAGGCGTAGGCCTCGACCGTGTCGCCGAGCTGCCGCTCGGGCCGGTCGATCGCCTCCTCGGCCAGCGCCGCCCAGGCCGCGCTGTAGGTGGGGTGGTGCGCCGCCACCTCGGCAGCGGGGACACCGTCGGCCAGCTCCCGCGCCGCCTCGTCGTTGGCGGGCAGCAGGGTGGCCGGGGGCTCCCCCAGCAGGTTCTGGTGCGGGTGGGACACGCTCACGCGCCCTGCGACTGGCCGGCCGACAGCAGGTCCTCGCAGGCCTCGACCACGCGGGCGGCCATGTTCGTCTCGGCGGCCTTGAGGTAGCTGCGCGGGTCGTAGGTCTTCTTGTTGCCCACCTCGCCGTCGACCTTCAGGACGCCGTCGTAGTTGGTGAACATGTGCCCGGCGATCGGCCGGGTGAAGGCGTACTGGGTGTCGGTGTCGACGTTCATCTTGACCACGCCGTAGGACAGCGCCTCGCGGATCTCCGACTGCGCCGAGCCCGAGCCGCCGTGGAACACGAAGTTGAACGGCTTGGCGCCGTCGCCGAGGCCGAACTCCTGCGCGACGACGTCCTGCCCCTGCTTGAGGATCTCGGGCCGCAGCTTGACGTTGCCCGGCTTGTAGACGCCGTGCACGTTGCCGAACGTGGCGGCCAGCAGGTACACGCCGCGCTCGCCGAGGCCGAGCGCCTTGGCGGTGGCGACGAAGTCGCCGGGCGCGGTGTAGAGCTTCTCGTTGATGTCGTGGGCGACGCCGTCCTCCTCGCCGCCGACGACGCCGATCTCCAGCTCGAGCACGATCTTCGCCGCGGCGCACTTGTCGATCAGCTCCTCGGCGATCTGGAGGTTCTCCTCCAGGTCGATCGCCGAGCCGTCCCACATGTGCGACTGGAACAGCGGGGCCTGCCCGGCGTCGACGCGGTCCTTGGACAGCGCGATCAGCGGGCGGACGTAGCCGTCGAGCTTGTCCTTGGGGCAGTGGTCGGTGTGCAGCGCGACGTTGACCGGGTACCTCTCGGCCACCACGTGCGCGAACTCGGCCATGGCCACCGCGCCGGTGACCATGTCCTTCACCTTGGTGCCGGAGGCGAACTCGGCGCCGCCGGTGGAGAACTGGATGATCCCGTCGCTGCCGGCGTCGGCGAAGCCGCGCAGCGCGGCGTTGACCGTCTCGGACGACGTGCAGTTGATCGCCGGGTAGGCGAACCCGCCCTCCTTCGCGCGGCGGATCATGTCGGCGTAGACCTCAGGGGTCGCGATGGGCATCCGGGGCACTCCTCGCGTCGGCGGCTTCGGCGTACTCGCGGTCAGCATCCCACCCGCGCGGGCGGGCGCGGCAGCCGCCCGATCACGGCTCGACGCGCAGCCCCAGCGCGGCCGCGAGGACGACGGCCTGCGGGATGTCGATGCGGGCGCCGCGCAGCTCGACCACGGCCGGGTCCAGGGCCGTGAGGTCGGAGCCGCGCAGGTCCGCCTTCGCCAGGTCGGCGCCGGTGAGCTCGGCGGCGGAGAGGTCCAGGTCGCGCAGCACGCCGCCGGCGCAGCGGGCGGCGGACAGGTCGGCCTCGCGCATCCGCACCCCGGTGAACGACGCGCGGGAGAGGTCGGCGCCGGAGAGCCCGACGAACGACCAGTCGCCGCCGGTGACGGTGAGCAGGTCGAAGCCGCAGCGGTCGAACCGGCTGCCCACGACCTTGCACCGGTCGAACGCGGCCTCGAAGAACGAGCAGCCGGTGAACGTGCAGTTGAGGAACGCCGCCTCGGTGTGCCGCGAGCCGTTGAACCGGCAGTCGTGGAAGGTGCAGTCCTCGAAGACGGCGCCGGCGTCGGTGACCTCCGACAGGTCGACGCCGCTGAACCACGTCCCGCGGTGCTGCTGCCCGCTGATGTCCTCGCCGTACCAGTCGGCGCCGCGCACGTCGGTCATCAGCCGCGCTCCACGCGGCTGGCGACGCGGGCGGCGACGATCACCGGGTCGTAGGTGGGCGAGAACGGCGGCGCGTAGGACAGGTCGGAGCCGGCCAGCTCCTCGGCGGTCAGCCCGGCCCAGATCGCGGTCGCGAGGACGTCGATCCGCTTGCCGCTGCCCGGGCCGCCGACGACCTGGGCGCCGAGCAGCAGCCCGGAGCCGCGCTCGGTGAGCACCTTGACCGCGATCGGGTCGGCGCCCGGGTAGTAGCCGGCCTTCGTCGTCCCCTCGATCGTCTCGGCCACGACGTCGAAGCCTCCCTGCTCGGCCTGGGTGGTGCACAGCCCGGTGCGGCCGATCTCCAGGTCGCCGATCTTGGTGACCGCGGTGCCGAGGACGCCGGCGAACCGGGCCGGCCGGCCGCCGATCACCGAGCCCGCCACCCGGCCCTGCTTGTTGGCGTGCGTGCCGAGCGCGACGTGCACCGGGTCGCCGGTGAGCCGGTGCACGGTCTGCGCGCAGTCCCCGGCGGCGAAGACGTGCGGGTGCGAGCGGCTGCGCTGGGTGCGGTCGACGTCGATCGCCCCCGTGCTGCCCAGCTGCAGGCCGGCCTCCTCGGCCAGCGCCACCTCGGGGCCCATGCCGAGCCCGAGCACCACGAGGTCGCAGGGGTAGCGGCCGGCGTCGGTGCGCACCGCGCGCACCGCGCCGCCGGCGTCGGTCTCGATCTCCCGCACCGGCTGGTCCGGCTGCACGTCGATGCCCATGTCGCCCATCGCCTTGCAGACCCGCTCGCCCATGTCGGCGTCGAGCTGGGCCATCGGCAGCGGGTCGGCCAGGACGACGGTGACGTGCAGGCCGCGCAGCTGCAGCACCTCGGCCATCTCCAGGCCGATGTAGCCGCCGCCGAGGACGACGGCCCGCCGCGCGCCCGCCGCCACCGCGGCCCGGATCGCCGCCCCGTCGGAGAGCCGGTGCACGCCGAGGACGCCGTCGGCGTCCAGGCCCGGGACGTCGGGGCGCAGCGGCCGGCCGCCGGTGGCGACGACGAGCGCGTCGAAGCCGATCCGCCGCCCGCCGGCGGTGACCGTGCCCGCGTCGAGGTCGACCGCGTCGGCGCGGGTCCCGGTGCGGAGGGTGATGCCCTGAGCGGCGAGGTCGGCCGGCGTGCGGGCGATGAGCGCGTCCCGGTCGGCCACGACGCCGCCCACCCAGTAGGGGATGCCGCAGGCCGAGTAGGACGCCTCGGGGCCCTGCTCCAGGACGAGGATCTCCAGCTCGTCGGGTCCGCGCAGCCGTCGGGCCTGCGCGGCCGCGGACAGCCCCGCGGCGTCCCCTCCGATGACCACCAGCCGTTTCTCGGCGCCGCTCACGGCCGACAGCGTGTCACCGCCCGCCGAGCGCGGCGACGTCGGCGAGCGCGGGGACCGGGGCCCGGCGCAGCACCTTGCCCGGGTTGAGCAGGCCCTGCGGGTCCAGCGCGTCCTTGATCGCGCGGTGCACGTCCAGCGCGACCGGGCCGATCTCCCGCTCCAGCCAGTCGACCTTGATCGAGCCGATGCCGTGCTCGCCGGTGACCGTGCCGCCCAGGGAGAGCCCGAGCTCGAGGATGTCGTCGAACGCCTCGAAGGCCCGCGCGCGCTCGTCGGCGTCGGTGGCGTCGAAGCAGATCGTCGGGTGCATGTTGCCGTCACCGGCGTGCCCGACGACGCCGATGGTGAGCGCCCGCTCGGCGGCGATCGCGTCGCAGCCGTCGAGGAAGCCGGCGATCCGCGAGCGCGGGACGGCGACGTCGTCGATGAGCGTGCTGCCCAGCTGCTCCAGCGCGGGCAGCGCCATGCGCCGGGCGGCCAGCAGCAGGTCGCCCTCGGCCGGGTCGTCGGTGGTGTGCACCAGGTCGGCGCCGGCCGCCCGGCAGACCTCGGCGAGCGCCTCGATCTCCTGCGCCGCCGCCTCGCCGCCGGCGTCGGACTGGGCGACCAGCAGCGCGTGGGCGTCGCGGTCGAGGTCGGCCCGGAGCAGGTCGTCGACCGCGCAGATGCACGTGTTGTCCATGACCTCGAGCAGGCTGGGCACCAGCCCGCTGGTCACCACCCGCTCCACCACCGCGCCGGTCTGCGCCGTGGTGGCGAACGTGGCCACGAGGGTGACCGGGGGCTTCGGGGCCGGCCGCAGCTGCAGCGTCGCCTCGGTGATGACGCCGAGCGTGCCCTCGGAGCCGACGAAGAGGCGGGCGAGGTCGTACCCCGCGACGCCCTTGACGGTGCGCCGGCCGGTGCGCAGCACCCGCCCGTCGGCGAGCACGACCTCCAGGCCGAGGACGTAGTCGGTGGTGACGCCGTACTTGACGCAGCACAGCCCGCCGGAGTTCTGCGAGAGGTTGCCGCCGATCGTGCACCAGTCGTAGCTGGACGGGTCGGGCGGGTAGAACAGCCCGTGCCCGGCGACGGCGTCGCGCAGGGCCTTGTTGACGACCCCGGGTTGCACGACGGCCAGCCGGTCGGCCGGGGAGACCTCCAGGACGGCGTCCATCCGCGTCAGCACCAGCGTGATCGCGCCGTCGACGGCGTTGCTCGCCCCGGCCAGGCCGGAGCCCGCGCCGCGCGGGACCACCGGCACGCCGTGCCGGCTCGCCACCCGCAGCACCCCCGACACCTCGGCGGTGCTGCGCGGGAAGACGACCGCGGCCGGGGTGCCGGCCTCGGCCAGCATGGCCTGGTCGCGGGCGTAGGACACCGTCACGTCGGGATCGGTCAGGACGCCGTCCGCGCCGAGCGCGTCGGTGAGTTCGGCGATCCACGTCGCCGTCGCCGTGGTCACGGTCACACGGTATGCGGTGCGGTCAGCTCAGGCCCAGGTCCGCCAGCTCGAACGCCGCCCGGTACTCGAACCCGGCCTGCTCGACGGCGGCCCGGCCACCGCGGTCGACGATCACCGCGACCCCGATGACCTCGGCGCCGGCCTCCTGCAGCGCCTCCGCGGCCGTCAGCGGGCTGCTGCCGGTCGTGGAGACGTCCTCCACCACGAGCACCGCCCGGCCGGCGACGTCGGGACCCTCGATCCGCCGCTGCAGCCCGTGCGCCTTGCCGGCCTTGCGGACGACGCAGGCGTCGAGGTACCCCTCGCCGTCGGCGGCCGCGTGCAGCATCGCCGTCGCGACGGGGTCCGCGCCGAGCGTGAGCCCGCCGACCACGTCGTAGCGCAGGTCGCGGGTGAGCTGGCGCATGACCCGACCGACCAGCGGCGCCCCCTCGTGGTGCAGGGTCAGCCGGCGCATGTCGATGTACCAGTCGGCCTCGCGGCCGGAGGAGAGCGTCACCTTCCCGTGCACGACGGCGAGCTCGACGATGAGCTCGAGCAGCCGGTCACGGTCGGGCAGGGCGGGGGCGGCCGTCATGCCCGCCAACCTAACGACCGGCATCGTGCGGGTACCGCCCGAGCCTGCGAGGCGGGTGCGGGTCCTCGCTCAGCCGGCGGGCTCGGGCGCGAGCACCTGGTCGATGACGTAGACCGTCGCGTTCGCCGTCCGCACGTTGCCGCAGATCACCGAGGCCGGCTGCGTGGTGAGCGTCTGCTCCCCGCTGATCGTGAACTGCTCGCCGGAGCCCTCGATGGTCACGGTGTCGTTGTTCAGCGTGGTGTGCTCGCCGGCCAGCTCGTCCGGCGCCAGCCGGCCCTGGACCACGTGGTGGGTCAGGATCGCGGTCAGCTGGGGCACGTCGGCGAGGACGGCGCCGAGCTGGTCGGCCGGGACCGCCTGGAACGCCACCTCGGCCGGGGCCAGCACGGTGACGTCCTCCTGGGCGTTGAGCGACTCCACGAGGCCGGCCGCGGTGACGGCCCGCACCAGCGTGGAGAACACCGGGGTGCTGCCGGCGGCGGTGACCACGGGCGCGGTGCTCATGAACTCGAAGCCGCCCCCGGCGGCCGGGATCTCGGCGCAGGCGGCCCCGAAGGGCTCGGACGACGTCGCGCCGTCGTCGGCGGCCGGCGCGGACGACGTGGCCGGGGTGCTGCTCGCCGCGGCACCCGTGCCCGACGAGCCGTCGGAGCTGCACGCCGCCAGGGTGAGGACGAGCGCGACGCCGGCGGGGACGCCACGGGCGAGGGTGGTGCTCTTCACGGGTGCTCCTCGTTCCTGTCCGTGCGGGTCACCGCACTCCGGCCGGACCGGTGCACAGCATGGCGCGGGGCGGGGTGGCCGCCGGCGGACCGCCCGGGACGTCGGCGCGTCAGGTGACGAACACCTGCACCGAGTGCCAGCCGCTGGCGCCGTCGGGGAACGGCTCGGCGCGCCGCTCGGTCTGCAGGCGGCCCTCGCCGTCGGTGGCGCGGACGGTGATCCGGTGCCGGCCGACGGAGAAGTCGAAGGGCAGCACCCACTGCCGCCAGACGTCGGCGTCGACCTGGGGCGAGAGCTCGGCCTGCTGCCACTCGCCGTCGTCGACCTGGACCTCCACCCGGTCGATGCCGCGGCCCTGCGCCCAGGCCACCCCGGCGATGGGCCGCCGGCCGGCGCGCACCGGGCGCAGCGCGGCGGGGGTGTCGATGCGGGCGGCGGTCTTGACCGGGCCCTCCGCGGCCCAGCCGCGCTCGACCCAGTAGGCGTCGAAGGCGTCGAAGGTGCTGGCCTCGATCTCGGTGAGCCACTTGCACGCGGAGACGTAGCCGTACAGCCCGGGGATGACCATGCGGACCGGGAACCCGTGCTCGACCGGCAGCGGCTCGCCGTTCATGCCGAACGCGAGCATGGCGTCCGCGGTCTCCAGCGCGGCCCGGGTCGGCGCGCCGATCGTCATGCCGTCGCTGGAGCGGCAGACGAGCTGGGTCGAGCCGGAGCCGATGCCGTTCTCCCGCAGGAGGGCGCCCAGCGGGACGCCGGTCCAGCGCGCGGTGCCGGCCAGCCCGCCGCCGACCTCGTTCGACACGCAGGTGAGGGTGATGTCCCGCTCGATCAGGTCGTCGCGGTCGAAGAGGTCCTGGAGGGTGTAGGTGCGGCGCTGCTCGAACATGCCGGACAACCGCAGGCGGTACGCGGCGGGGCGGATCTGCGGCACGGTGAGCGCCGTGTCGATCCGGTAGAAGTCGCGGTTGGCGGTGATCAGCGGGGTGAGGCCCGCCACCCGCTCGGCCAGGTCGGCGCCCGGCGGCAGGGCGGGCGCCGGGGACGCCGGGGTGGGCAGGGCGAGGTCGGCGCGCGCGTCGGCGACGTCGAAGCGCCGGCGCAGGAGCGCGCCGCCGCCGCCGGTCAGCGCCGCGACCCCGAGCGCGACCCCGCCGGTGACGACGAACCGCCGGCGGTCGAGGCCGGTCGCCTTGCGGTCGCCCGCGGCGAGCGCGGCCCGCAGCCGGTCGACGACCTCCGCGTCGGCGGCGTCGGGCCCGGGGCGCGGGGCGCCGGGCGCGGGGGTGAGCGGGCGCAGCAGGGTGATCAGCGCGACGGTGCCGGCCGCCGCGCCGACGAGCGAGGGCAGCGCGTCGAGCGGTCCGCCCGCCGGCCGGGTGAGCGCGGCCAGCGCGCCCAGGCCGCCCAGCAGCGCGACCCCCGCCGCGCCGACCCACCGGCGGCGCAGCGCGAGCACGCCCAGCACCAGCGCGAAGCCCGCCAGGAGCACCAGCGTCCCGACGACCAGGGCGAGCTTGTCGTGCTGGCCGAAGGTGCGGATGGCGACGTCCTTCACCGCCTCCGGCACGGCGGCGATGACCGCGTCGCCCACGGCCACCACCGGCGCGGCGGCCGGGCGCACGAAGCCGGCCGCCAGCTGGGCCGTCCCGAGCGCCACCGCCGCCGCGACCAGCCCGGCCAGGGCCGCGAGCAGCCGTCGCTCGCGCCGCCGGTCCCCCACCGGCCCGGGCCCGGCGCCGGCGGGCGCCGCCGGGCCGCGCTCGGTGGTGGTCACGGGAGGTGTTCGGCGCGGGGCCGGGTTCGGTTCATCGCCGGACGACGCGACATCGGACGAGGCGCGGCCGTCAGCCCCTCTGGCCGGTGGCCCGCAGCCAGCCGCGGTACCGGTACCAGTCGTTGGACGGCTTGAGCGCCAGGAGGACGACGCCGGCGAGGACGAGCAGGAACGAGAAGACGTTGAGCCCCTGGAGGAAGCCCGACCCGACGGTGCTCCCGCCCGCCAGGGCGAACAGCCCGCTGACGATGCCGAACCCGCCGATGACGAACAGCACGATGCGGGCCCAGTTGCGGCCCTGCCAGGCGAACCAGATGAACATCGCCTGCAGGCCGACGATCACCAGGGTGATCACCGCGCTGATCAGGATGACGGCGCGGGCGGCGTCGTCGGTGAGGTCCACGGTGCCGCCCTGCGCGGTCGCCTCGGCGACGGCCCGGTCCACGAGGGCGTCGAGGTCGGCGAAGGTCACGATCGTGGCGATCACCCCGAGGATCAGGCTGGCCAGGAAGGCCCCGATCCCCGCCCGCACCGTCACCGGCCGCTCGACCGGCGGGGGGCCGCCGCCCCACTGCGCCTGCGGCGCCGCCGGCGCGGGGCCGTAGCCGGGCGCCGGCGGGTACCCCGGCTGCCCGGGCGGCGCCGGGGGGTGGCCCTGCGGCGGCGGGTAGCCCTGCGGGGGCGGGTAGCCCTGCGGCGGCGGGTAGCCCTGGCCGGGCTGCCCCTGCGCGTCGTCGGGCCGTCCCGTCGGCTGCTCCGGGAAGCCGCCGCCCTGCCCTGACGTCATGGTCACTCCCTGAATCCGCGTCGATCCTCCCGCCGATCATGGTGGACCGCCGGACCTCCCGGGCACACCGGGTGCGCGTGTCGGCCGCCGCCGGACGCGGCGGAGCCCGCCGGATCCGTGCGGATCCGGCGGGCTCTGCCGGCCTGCGGCCCCGTGGCGGGGCGAGGAGGTCCTCGCTCAGCTGCGGCGGACGGTCAGCCCGGTCTCGCCGGCGAAGTCGTCCGCGGCGTCGACGACGACCTCGTCGCCGTCGCGGATCTCGCCGGCCAGCAGCGCCTTGGCCAGCTGGTCGCCGATCGCCGACTGCACCAGCCGGCGCAGCGGGCGGGCGCCGTAGACGGGGTCGAACCCGTTGAGGGCCAGCCACTCGCGGGCGGCGTCGGTGACCGTGAGCGTCAGCCGGCGGGCGGCCAGGCGCCGGGCCAGGACGCCGACCTGGATGTCGACGATGCCGGCGAGCTCGTCGCTGCCGAGCGCCCGGAAGACCACGACGTCGTCCAGCCGGTTGAGGAACTCCGGCTTGAAGTGCGACCGGACGACACCCATGACCGCGTCGCGGCGCCGCTCCTCGGGCAGCGACTGGTCGGCGATCAGCTGCGAGCCGAGGTTCGAGGTCAGGATCAGGATGGTGTTGCGGAAGTCCACCGTCCGGCCCTGGCCGTCGGTCAGCCGGCCGTCGTCGAGCACCTGGAGCAGCACGTCGAAGACGTCGGGGTGCGCCTTCTCCACCTCGTCGAGCAGGACGACGGTGTACGGGCGCCGCCGCACGGCCTCGGTGAGCTGTCCGCCGGCCTCGTAGCCGACGTAGCCCGGAGGCGCCCCGACCAGCCGGGCCACCGAGTGCTTCTCGGAGTACTCGCTCATGTCGATGCGGACCATCGCCCGCTCGTCGTCGAACAGGAACTCCGCCAGCGCCTTGGCCAGCTCGGTCTTGCCGACGCCGGTCGGGCCGAGGAAGAGGAACGACCCGGTGGGCCGGTCGGGATCGGCGACGCCGGAGCGCGCCCGGCGGACCGCGTCGGAGACGGCGCGGACGGCGTCGGGCTGGCCGACGACCCGCTTGCCGATCTCGTCCTCCATGCGCAGCAGCTTCTGCGTCTCGCCCTCGAGCAGCCGGCCGGCCGGGATGCCGGTCCAGGCCTGCACGACCTCGGCGATGTCGTCGGCGGAGACCTCCTCCTTGAGCATGGAGGCGTCCTCCGCGGCGGCCTCGGCCTCCGACAGCGCCTTGTTCAGCTGCGGCAGCCGGCCGTAGCGCAGCTCGGCCACCCGGGCCAGGTCGCCGTCCCGTTCCGCGCGCTCCGCCTCGGAACGCAGCCGCTCCAGCTCCTCCTTGATCTGCTGGATGCGGGTGATCGCGCTCTTGTCCTGCTGCCAGCGGGCGGTCAGCTCGGCCAGCTGCTGGCGCCGGTCGGCGAGGTCCTCGCGGAGGGCGGCCAGGCGCTCGAGGGACGACGGGTCGTCCTCCTTGGCCAGCGCCATCTCCTCGATCTCCATCCGGCGGACGGCGCGCTCGACCTCGTCGATCTCGACCGGCCGGCTGTCGATCTCCATGCGCAGCCGGCTGGCCGCCTCGTCGACCAGGTCGATCGCCTTGTCCGGCAGGAACCGGGCGGTGACGTACCGGTCCGACAGCGTGGCGGCGGCGACGATCGCGGCGTCGGTGATCCGCACACCGTGGTGGACCTCGTAGCGCTCCTTGAGCCCGCGCAGGATGCCGATGGTGTCCTCGACGCTCGGCTCGCCCACGAGCACCTGCTGGAAGCGGCGCTCGAGCGCGGGGTCCTTCTCGATGTGCTCGCGGTACTCGTCGAGCGTGGTCGCGCCGACCATGCGCAGCTCGCCGCGGGCCAGCATCGGCTTGATCATGTTGCCGGCGTCCATGGCGGAGTCGCCGGTCGCACCGGCACCGACGATCGTGTGCAGCTCGTCGATGAAGGTGATGATCTGACCCTCGGCCTCGGTGATCTCCTGCAGGACGGCCTTGAGCCGCTCCTCGAACTCACCGCGGTACTTGGCGCCGGCCACCATCGCGCCGAGGTCGAGCGCCATGAGGCGCTTGCCCTTCAGGCTCTCCGGCACGTCGCCGGCGACGATCCGCTGCGCGAGACCCTCGACGATCGCCGTCTTGCCGACGCCGGGCTCGCCGATGAGGACCGGGTTGTTCTTGGTCCGGCGCGACAGCACCTGGACGACGCGCCGGATCTCGGTGTCGCGGCCGATGACCGGGTCGATCTTGCCCTCGCGGGCGCGCTCGGTCAGGTCGACGGCGTACTTCTCCAGCGCCTGGAAGGTGTTCTCCGGGTCGGCGCTGGTGACCTTGCGGTTGCCGCGGACGGTGCGGAAGGCGGCCAGGAGCGCGTCGCGGGTGGCGCCCGAGCTCTTCAGCACCGTGCCGGCCTCGCCGTCGGAGTCGGCCAGCCCGACCAGGAGGTGCTCGGTGGACACGAACTCGTCGCCCAGCGCGCTCGCCTGCTCCGAGGCGAGGTTGATCACGCGCAGCAGCTCGCGGGACGGCGACGGGGCGGGCACCGTGGCGCCGGTGACGCTCGGCATCCGCTTCAGCGCGGCCTCGGCCTTGGCGCGGACGTCGGAGGGCTCGGCGCCCACCGCCTTCAGCAGCGGCACGGCGATGCCGTCCGACTGCTCCAGCAGGGCGGCGAGCAGGTGCAGGGGCTCCAGGGCGGCCTGACCGCGGTCGACCGCGAGCCGCTGCGCGGCGGCGACGGCCTCCTGGGAACGGGTGGTGAGCTTGCTCTGCGCCATGGTCTCGGGCTCTCGTCCTCTCGCACGGGTCCGATAGGGGGGAACGGCCGGTTGCTCGGCCGTGGGTCTGCCACGCTGTCCAACGACGCCAAGGTTGAGTCTGTTCCGCTCAACCTCAGTCAACTACGGCCGGCCGCGCGGGGCCAGGCCGAGGGGCGCTCCGCGTGCCGGCCGGAGGTCTCTGGCGCGCGAGGTGATCACGCGCTACGCACCTGCCCGTACGATCGGGGCATGAACCGCCTGCCGGCTCCGAGCGTGGTCCTCGACGACCAGCTGTGCTTCGCGCTCTACGCCGCCTCCCGCGCGGTCACCGCGCGCTACCGCCCGATGCTCGACGAGCTCGGGCTGACGTATCCGCAGTACCTGGTCATGATGCTGCTCTGGGAGGACGACAACCAGACGGTCGGCCAGCTCGGCACCAAGCTCGCCCTCGACAGCGGCACCCTCTCGCCGCTGCTCAAGCGGCTCACCGCGGCCGGCCTGGTCACCCGTCACCGCCGGGTCGAGGACGAGCGGTCGGTGAGCATCGCGCTGACCGACGCCGGCCGCGCGCTGCGCGAGAAGGCGCTGCCGATCTCCGAGGCGATGATCGGCGCGATCGGCTTCGACACCAGCGAGTTCGACGACCTCAAGGAGCGCCTGCGCCTGCTCGTCGAGCGGGTCAGCAGGGGCGACGCCGTCTGCTGATCGGGGTGGCGCGGAACCTGGGAGGGTAGGCACGACGCGCCGGTCCAGCAGGGGGTCGGCCGTGACCACTGGAGGACGCATGCCCACCCGCTCCGCTCGCACCGCCTGGAACGGCACGCTCCAGGAGGGCTCCGGTCAGGTCGAGCTGTCCAGCTCGAAGCTCGGCACCTTCGACGTGAGCTGGCCCAAGCGCACCGCCGACGAGGCCGGCGGCTCCACCAGCCCCGAGGAGCTCATCGCCGCGGCGCACTCCGCCTGCTTCTCGATGGCCCTGTCCAACGAGATCGCCAAGGCCGGCGGCACGCCGCAGTCCCTCGAGGTGACCGCCGACGTCACGCTCGGCCTGCAGGACGGCGCGACGATCACCGGCATCAAGCTGACGGTGCGGGCCGAGGTCGACGGGCTCGACGCCGACGGCTTCGACAAGGCGGCCCAGGCCGCGAAGGTCGGCTGCCCGGTGAGCAAGGCGCTCGCCGCCGTCGACATCACCCTCGACGCCGCCCTGGAGGGCTAGCAGCCCCGGACAGCTCGCCCCTCGGGCACGGGAGGCTGTGCACACGTCTGGAGTCCCAGAACCGTGCGCACAGCCTCCTGCGCCTGTAGCAGCGGTACGGCTCAGGCGGCGACGGTGTCCTCGGTCGCCAGCCGCTCCTCGCCGTTCTGCGTGCTCAGCGCCACCTCGCGGATGAACAGGATCGCGACGACGGCGACCACGGTCACGACCGCCGAGACCAGGAAGATCCGGCCGGTCGCGTCGCCGTAGGCGACGCGGATGAGGGCCTGCAGCGCCGGCGGGGCGTCGGCGAGGTCGGCCAGGCCGATGCCACCCGAGCCGCCGCCCGACCGCGACGCGGCGGCCGCGGCCGCGGGGTTGGTGGCCACGCCCTCGCGGATGAGGTCGCCGACCCGCGCGCTGAGCACCGCGCCCAGCACCGAGACGCCGATCGTGCCGCCGAGGCTGCGGAAGAACGCCACCGCGCTGCTCGCCGCGCCCAGGTCGGCGGCGGCCACGGTGTTCTGCACGGCGAGCACGAGGTTCTGCATCGTCATGCCGATGCCGACGCCCAGCACGAAGAGGAAGGCGCCGAGCAGCACCATCGACGTCTCGTGGTCGAGGGACGACAGCAGCGCGAACCCGCTCACCACGAGGGCCGAGCCGGCCACCAGGTACCGCTTCCACCGGCCGTGGCGGGTGATGAGGACACCCGAGACGGTGGAGCTCAGCAGCATGCCGCCGACCATGGGCACGGTGAGCAGGCCGGCCGCCGTCGGCGAGTAGCCGCGGGAGACCTGCAGGTACTGGCCCAGGAAGACCGACGAGCCGAACATCGCCACGCCCACCGCCATGCTGGCGAGGACGGCCAGCGCCGTCGTCCGGTCGCGGAACAGCCGCAGGGGCACGATCGGCTCGGCGGCGCGCAGCTCGGTGACCAGGAACGCCACGATCGCCAGCAGGCTGCCGCCGACGAACCACGCCGTCTCGGCCGAGAGCCAGGCGAAGCTCTCGCCGGCCAGCGTGACCCAGATCAGCAGCCCGGAGACCCCGGCGGTCAGGAAGGCCGCGCCCAGGTAGTCGATGGTCACCTTCCGCCTGGTCACCGGCAGGTGCAGCGTCCGCTGCAGCAGCACCAGCGCGACGACGGCGAAGGGGACGCCGACGTAGAAGCACCAGCGCCAGCCCAGCCAGCTGGTGTCGACCAGCACGCCGCCGAGCAGCGGGCCGCCGACGGTGGCCACGGCCATCGTGCTGCCCAGCAGGCCGGAGTACCGCCCGCGCTCGCGCGGGCTGATCATGGCCGCCATCGCGATCTGCACCAGCGACTGCAGGCCGCCCAGGCCCAGGCCCTGCAGGACGCGCCAGGCGATGAGCGTCTCGACGGACCCGGCGAGACCGGCCAGCATCGAGCCGGCGATGAAGACGACGATCGAGATCTGGATGAGCAGCTTCTTGCTGAACAGGTCGGCCAGCTTGCCCCAGATCGGCGTCGAGGCCGTCGAGGCGAGCAGCGTCGCGGTGACGACCCACGTGTACTGGCCCTGGCTGCCGCGCAGGTCGGTGATGATCGTCGGCAGGGCGTTCGAGACGACGGTCGAGGACAGGAACGCCACGAACATCGCCAGCATCATCCCGGAGAGGGCCTCCAGGATCTGGCGGTGCGTCATCCGCCCCTGCTGCTCGACCGGCGGCAGGTCCGCCGCCGTCCGGCGGGCGACGACCGGGCTGTCGAGGGTGGTGCTCAACGGTTCTCCTGAGGGGTGGGGAAGAGGGAGCCGGCCGGCGCCGGCAGGACGGTGTCGGCGGATCGGCCGGTGGCGGTCGTCGCGGCCTCGAGGTCGGCGGTCAGCCGCTCCAGCAGCTCGCCGAGCCGCTGGGCGTCCGTCTCCTCCCAGTCGGCCAGGGCGCCCACGGCCCAGTGGGCCCGCTCGGCGCGCGTGGCGGCCAGCGCGGCGGCTCCGGCCGGCGTGAGGCTGAGCAGGCTGGCCCGGCCGTCGTGCGGGTCGGGCCGACGCTCCACGTGCCCGGCCCGCTCCAGCACGGCGATCTGCCGGCTGGCCACGGACGGGTCCACGCCGGCGTGCTGCGCCAGGGCGCTGAGGCGCAGCGCGCCCTCGCGCTCGAGCGGCACGAGCAGCGCGGTGCCGAAGGACGGCAGCTCGCCGGGGAGCCGGCCGGGCCGGCCGGCCAGGTGCCGGCCGGTGCGGACCAGCTGCGACAGGCACGAGGTGATCCGCTCGCAGGTCGCGGGCGTGACGGACATGGGCGTTCCCGGGAGGAGGACTAGATGCAGACCGCAACCATACATCTGGTTGGTTGTCGTAAGCAACCACGCCGTCTGCCCGCGTGTTCCCGCCCCCGGACACGACGACGCCCGGACCGCTCGTGCGGTCCGGGCGTCGGACGGGGTGCCTGGCTAGGCGCTCGGTTGGGCCTGGCGTGCCTCGTGCGCCTCGCGGGCCTCGCCGAGGCGGTTGAGCCGGCCGAGCAGCTCGGCCAGGGTGGCGACGTCGCTGGCCGGCCAGTCGGACAGGTCGGCCTCCCACCGGGCGCGCCGGGCCTCGCGGATGCGGGCCAGCCGGGTCGCGCCCTCGGCGGAGGGGGTGAGCACCTGCGCCCGGCCGTCCTCCGGGTCCGCGGCGCGGTCGACCAGGCCGAGCGCCACGAGCCCGGCGACCTGCCGGCTCACCGTGCTCTTGTCCAGCCCCAGCCGGTTGACCAGGTCGCTGGCCCGCAGCGGACCGGAGTCCTGCAGCAGGGCCAGCAGCCCGTACGAGGCGCCGTCCAGGTCGGGGTGCAGCTCCCCGGCCAGGCGCGCCTGGATCGCGCGCGACCGGCGCAGCAGCAGGCCGATCTCCCGCTCCAGGCGGACGAAGGCCTCGTGCGACTTGGTGTTCACCGGTCCTCCCTCGGCCGCCAGACGACCAGGGCGTTGGTCGCCGGGCGCATCGGCACCAGCTCACCGCCGTAGCCGTAGCCCGCCCGCAGCGCGGACTCGGCGGCCATCCGTCGTTGCTCCGACATCTCGAGCTCCTCGAGCAGCTCGTGCACCCGGGCCTGCAACGCCTCCACGCGTGACTCGAGCTCGATGATGCGCTTGATGCCGGCCAGATTGACACCGTCCTCCTGCGAGAGGCGCTGGACCTCCCGGAGGAGGGCGACGTCGCGCGGGCTGTAGCGACGCCCGCCGCCGCGGGTGCGGCCGGGGCTGACCAGACCGAGACGGTCGTACTGGCGCAGCGTCTGCGCGTGCATGCCGGCCAGTTCCGCCGCGACCGAGATGACGAAGACGGGGGCGTCGTCGGCGACCGCGCGGGCGGCGTCCTGCGGCTCCCTGCCGTTCGGCGGCGCGCTCACCGGGCACCTCCGTTGCGCACCGCGGCCGTGATCTGCGGCCGCGGGTCCTCGTCGAGCTCCTCGGCCAGCTCCTCGACCGCCTTGCGCTGGGCCGGGGACAGCTTGGCCGGCACGGCGACCTCGAGGGTGACCAGGAGGTCCCCGGAGCGCCCCTTGCCGGGGACCCCGCGCCCCCGCACCCGCAGCGTGCGGCCGTTCGCGGTGCCGGCCGGCACCTTGAGCGAGACGGTGCCGTCGAGGGTGGGCACGGTCAGCGTCGTGCCGAGCGCCGCCTCGGCGAAGCTGATCGGCACGGTCAGCGTCAGGTCGTCGCCCTTGCGGCCGAACAGGTCGTGGTCGGTCACGTGGACGACGACGAACAGGTCACCGGGCGTGCCCCCGCGCCGGCCGGGGGCGCCCTTGCCGGGCAGCCGGATCCGCTGGCCGTCCTTGACCCCCGCCGGGATCCGCACCGTGATCGTGCGGGTCTGCGAGGTGATCCCGCTGCCCGAGCAGGTGGGGCACGGGTCCTCGATCACCGTGCCGGTGCCGCGGCAGTTGCGGCACGGCTCGGAGAACGCGAACGCGCCCTGGCTGCGGCTGGTGACCCCGGCGCCCTGGCAGACCGGGCAGGTCTGCGGCGACGTGCCCGGCCGGGCGCCCGTGCCCGAGCAGGTGGGGCAGGAGCCGGGGCTCTGCATGCGCAGCGGCACGGTCACACCGAGGACCGCCTCCTCGAAGGAGAGGGTCGCCTCGGTCTCGACGTCCTGGCCCCGGGCGGGGCCGGAGGCCGCCTGGCTGCGGGCCCGGGCACTGCCCGATCCCCCGCCGCCGAACAGCCCGCCGAACAGGTCGCCCAGGCCACCCGCCCGGCCGGCGCCGGCCTGGCCGAGCAGGTCGCCCAGGTCGAACGGGGTGCTCCCGCCGCCGCCGGGGAACCCGCCCCCGCCGCCGCCGAAGCCGCCGAACGGGTTGCCCCCGGCCCCCGCGCCCGCCCCGAACAAGCGGCGCGCCTCGTCGTACTCGGCGCGCCGCTTGTCGTCGGAGAGGACGTCGTAGGCCTCGGAGACCTCCTTGAAGCGGGCCTCGGCCTGCGCGTTGTCCGGGTTCTTGTCCGGGTGCAGGTCGCGGGCCAGCTTGCGGTAGGCCTTCTTGATCGTCGCGGCGTCGGCGTCCTTCGGGACGCCCAGCGCGGCGTAGTAGTCCTTCTCGATGAAGTCCCGGGTGCTCATCGGACGCCCCCTCTCTGCCTTACTCGGACGCCGGGCCGCCCGGCTCGCCGGTGCTCGACCCCTCCTCCGCCGCGGCCGGCCCCGCGGGGTCGGTCACGGCGACCATGGCCGTGCGCAGCACGCGCTCGCCCCGGCGGTAGCCCTGCCGGAGCACGGTCGACACCATGGGGTAGTCGACGTCGGCCGACGTGTCGTGCATGACCGCCTCGTGCAGCGAGGGGTCGAACGGGTCGCCGACCGTGCCGAACGCGGTGGCGCCGAGCCCGTCGAGCAGGCCGAGCACGCGGTCCGCGACGACCTTGAACGGGCCCTCCAGGTCCCCGTGGTCACGGGCCCGCTGGATGTCGTCGACGATCGGGAACAGCTGCCCCGCGAAGCGCTCGGCCGCCTGGTCGGCCACCAGCGCGCGGTCGCGGTCGACCCGGCGCCGGTAGTTGGCGTACTCGGCGGTGACCCGCTGGAGGTCCTCCGTGCGCTCCGCCAGCTGCCTGGCGAGGTCGCCGTCCCCCGTCTGCGCCGGGGCCTGCGCCACCGGCGTCTCCTGCTCGCTCATCTGCTCCCCTCGCGCTGGGCCCGGCGCGGCGCCGGCCGGCTGCTCGCCGGCCGGCGCCCGCACCTCGCCGCTGGTCGGGTCGATGCGCCGCTTGTCGCGGATCACGACCCGCGGCTCCTCGCCTCCCTGCGGCTCGCTCATCGGCGGTCGGTGTCCTCGTCGTCCACGATCTCGGCGTCGACGACGTCGTCGTCCCCACCGCTCGTCGTACCGGACGACGGACCGTCACCGGGCGTTCCCGCGCCGGCGCCCGCGGCACCGGCCTCCGCCTGCTGGGCGTAGAGCGCCCCGCCGACCTCCTGCGAGACCCGCGCGACCTTCTCCTGCGCGGCCTTGATCGCGTTGATGTCGGAGCCGCCGAGGGCCGAGCGCAGCTCGGTCAGCGCCTCGCCGAGCTCCTCCTTCTTGTCGGCGGGGATCTTGTCGCCGTTCTCCGCCAGGAACTTCTCGGTCTGGTACTGCAGCGACTCGGCGAGGTTGCGGGTCTCCGCCTCCTCGCGGCGGCGCTTGTCCTCCTCGGCGTGCGCCTCGGCGTCCTTCATCATCCGCTCGATGTCCTCCTTGGGGAGGGCCGAGCCGCCGGTGATCGTCATCGACTGCTCCTTGCCCGTCCCGAGGTCCTTGGCGGTGACGTGGACGATGCCGTTGGCGTCGATGTCGAAGGCGACCTCGATCTGCGGCACGCCGCGCGGCGCCGGCGGCAGACCGGTCAGCTCGAACATGCCGAGCTTCTTGTTGTAGGCCGCCATCTCGCGCTCGCCCTGGAAGACCTGGATCTGCACGGACGGCTGGTTGTCGTCGGCCGTCGTGAAGATCTCCGACCGCTTGGTCGGGATCGTGGTGTTGCGCTCGATGAGCTTGGTCATGATGCCGCCCTTGGTCTCGATGCCCAGGGACAGCGGGGTGACGTCGAGCAGCAGGACGTCCTTGACCTCGCCCTTGAGGACGCCGGCCTGCAGGGCGGCGCCCACGGCGACGACCTCGTCGGGGTTGACGCCCTTGTTGGGCTCCTTGCCGCCGGTCAGCTCGCGCACCAGGTCGGTGACGGCCGGCATGCGGGTCGAGCCACCCACCAGGACGACGTGGTCGATCTGGCCGACCGAGATGCCGGCGTCGCGGATCACCTGGTTGAACGGCGCGCGGGTGCGCTCGAGCAGGTCCTGCGTCATCCGCTGGAACTCGGCGCGGCTGATGGTGACGTCGAGGTGCAGCGGGCCCTCGGCGCCGGCGGTGATGTAGGGCAGGTTGACGTTGGTCGACTGCGCGCCGGACAGCTCGATCTTGGCCTTCTCGGCGGCCTCGCGGAGCCGCTGCATGGCCAGCTTGTCCTTGGACAGGTCGATGCCGTTGGACGCGTTGAAGGTCTGCACCAGGTGCTTGACGACCCGCTCGTCCCAGTCGTCGCCGCCGAGGTGGTTGTCACCGGCGGTGGCCTTCACCTCGATGACGCCGTCCCCGATCTCGAGCAGGGAGACGTCGAAGGTGCCGCCACCGAGGTCGAAGACGAGGATCGTCTGCTCGGTCTCGCCCTTGTCCAGGCCGTAGGCCAGCGCGGCGGCCGTCGGCTCGTTGACGATGCGCAGGACGTTGAGGCCCGCGATCTCGCCCGCCTCCTTGGTGGCCTGGCGCTGCGCGTCCTCGAAGTAGGCGGGGACGGTGATGACGGCGTCGGTGACCGGCTCGCCCAGGTAGGTCTCGGCGTCCCGCTTGAGCTTCTGCAGGATGCGCGCGCTGATCTCCTGCGGCGTGTAGCGCTTGCCGTCGATCTCGTTGGTCTTCCAGTCGGTGCCCATGTGCCGCTTGACGCTGCGGATGGTGCGGTCGACGTTGGTGACCGCCTGGTTCTTGGCCGACTGGCCGACCAGGACCTCGCCGTTCTTGGCGAAGGCCACGACCGACGGGGTGGTGCGCGAGCCCTCGGAGTTGGCGATGACCGTGGGCTCACCGCCCTCGAGGACGGTCACGACGGAGTTGGTGGTGCCGAGGTCGATTCCGACCGCTCGAGCCATGGAGCTGGCCTCTCTTCCGTGTGCTGGGGTGGTACCGGGTCTGTCTCGGTAGCCGGCGCACCAACCTTGCGCTTGGTGCGCTCAACTTTCCTGCCCAGCCTAACGGCACCTCGTCGGCCGGTGTTCCCACCCCGTCGACGAATTTCCCCGTTCGACGGTTCGGCCACGATCAGCTCACCTGATCCCCGGGGCTCCTCCCCCACGGTGCAACAGGAGGGAGGACCTGTCGCGGTGAGGGAGGACGACGTGATCGGCTCAGGCGGCCTCGGTCGGTCCCGCGCCGGGCTCGGCGGTCCGGACGGCGCGGAACCGGCGCGGCCCCGCGAACGGCGCGGCCAGGAAGCGCTGCAGCCGCGGAGCCAGCTCACGCCGGAGCAGGCCGACGTCCTCGTCGGCCAACCGGATCACGCGGATGCCGAGCTCCCGGAGCGCGTCCTCGCGCCGCTTCTCGTCCCAGGCCACCTCGGCAGGCGTCCGGCCATCGCGCGGCTCGAAGTACTTGACCTTCCCGTCGAGTTCGACGGCCACCGCCGCGTCGTCGTACCAGGCGTCGACACGTCCGACGAAGCGATCGCCGTCGTGGATCTCGACCTGGAGCTCCGGGAGGGGGAGCCCTTCCGCGAGAAGTGCCAACCGGGCGCGGGTCTCCAGCGGCGACTCGGCCCGGCCGTCCGCCAGGCTGAGCGCCCGCCCGGCGTTGCCGATGCCCACCCAGTGGCTGCCGGCGAGAACGGCTGCCTGCACAGCCACCCTCGTCACCTTCCCGAGCTGGATGGCTGCGTCCATGGCGACGACCGAGTCCCAGAGGGGCCACTCCCGCGCGCAGTCGACCAGCGTGCGCGCGACCGTGGTGACGTCGAACGGCCGCCCCCGGAGGACGTCGCCCGGCGGCAACGAGGCCGGCGAGATCCGGTAGCCCCGACCGGTGCGCCACGCGCCGCGATCGGTCAGGCGGACCGTTCCGTCGACACGTCGCGGCACGACCAGCCCGTGGAGGCGGGCGGCGGACTCGTGGCTCAAGACCGGCCCGGGAGCGAGGGCGGCGAGCACGGCCGCGCACTCGACCAGGTGGCGGGACCGCGCATCCGCCGATGCGGCGACCCAGCGCCGGGTCTCGATGTAGACGCCGCGGCGGAGCGACCGCCACTGCCGAGCGCGCAGCGCCGCGCTGATCTCGTCCGGCCGGTAACCGGCGCGCCGGGCCTCCTGAGCGGTGAAGACGCCCATGCGCCGACCGGCCGCAGCTGCGAGTTCGGGGAGCATCCGCCGAGCCTGTCCGCCGCCGACAGCCGCGGGACGCGTTCGGGCAGATCTGTGGACTGCGCCGTCCTCCCTCACCACGACGACTCCTCCCTCGTGGTGCAGCGCGAGGGAGGACGTACCGGGCTCAGGTGAGCTGATCGTGGCCCTTGAAGTTACCGGCGAGTAACCTCTCGGGCGGCCAGCTATCGTGCGCTGGTGCGGGCAACGGCGTCCGTGCCGCGTCCGCGGGGGAGTAGGGAGAGCAATGACCGGCCCGCTGCAGATCGTCCTCGGGACGATCAGCGTCATCTTCCTGATCGTCTCGGTGGTCTACGCCACCCGGGCGGTCCGGGCCATGATCAGGATCATCCGCACCGGCCAGCCGGACGACAGCCGGAAGGGTCCCTTCGCCGAGCGCATCAAGGCGCTGGCCATCGAGAGCCTGGGCCACACCCGGATGCTCAAGTGGTCGACCATCGGCGTGGCGCACTGGTTCGTCTTCGTCGGCTTCTACGGCCTGTTCCTCACGCTGGTGCAGGCCTTCGGCGAGGTGTTCGACCCGGCCTGGCACCTGCCCCTGATCGGCGACTTCTTCCTGTGGAACTGGTTCGTCGACCTCATCGGCACCGGCACGGTGCTCGGCATCCTGGTGCTGATCGCCATCCGGCAGCGCGACCACCCGCGCCGCCAGGGCCGCGCCAGCCGCTTCGCCGGCTCCAACGAGGGCCGGGGCTACTTCGTCGAGGCCGTCGTCCTGGTCGTGGGCCTGTGCATCCTGAGCATCCGCGCCGCGGCGATCGCCAGCGGGCTGGACGATGAGCCGGCGTGGGAGCACCCGATCTCCAGCGCGCTGGCGAACCTGTTCCCGGCCAACCCGGACCTGGTCAGCGTCATCGCGTTCGTCAAGATCGTCGTCTCGCTGACCTGGCTGATGGTGGTCTCGCGGATCCTGAACATGGGCGTCGCCTGGCACCGGTTCAGCGCGTTCTTCAACATCTACTTCAAGCGCAACCCCACCGCCGGCGCCCCCGCGCTCGGCCCGCTGCTGCCCATGACCAGCAACGGCAAGCCGATCGACTTCGAGGACCCCGGCGAGGACGACGTCTTCGGTCGCGGCAAGATCGAGGACTTCACCTGGAAGGGGATGCTCGACTTCACCACCTGCACCGAGTGCGGGCGGTGCCAGAGCCAGTGCCCGGCGTGGAACACCGGCAAGCCCCTGTCGCCGAAGATGGTGATCATGGACCTGCGGGACCACCTCTACGCGAAGGCCCCGTACCTCACCGGCGCGACGAAGGCGTCCGACAACGCGCCCGACTTCTCCGAGTACTCGGTGCTCGAGCCCAGCGACGAGCAGGTCTGGACATCGGGCTACGCCCGCATCCCGGGCACCAACGACGCGCAGTACCACCGCCCGCTGGTCGGCACCCTCGAGGAGGGCGGGGTCATCGACCCCGACGTCCTGTGGAGCTGCACCAACTGCGGCGCCTGCGTCGAGCAGTGCCCGGTCGACATCGAGCACATCGACCACATCGACGACATGCGCCGCTACCAGGTGCTCATCGAGTCCAACTTCCCGTCCGAGGCCGGCGTGATGCTGCGCAACCTCGAGAACCGCGGCAACCCGTGGGGCGCGCAGGCCGGCGTCCGCAACGACTGGATGAAGGACCTCGACTTCGAGGTCAAGGTCGCCGACGGCCCGCTGGACTACGACATCGAGTACCTGTTCTGGGTCGGCTGCGCCGGCGCCATCGACGACCGCGCCAAGCGGACGACGAAGGCGGTCGCCGAGCTGCTGCACATGGCCGGGGTCGAGTTCGCCGTCCTCGGTGACGGCGAGACCTGCTCCGGCGACCCGGCCCGCCGCATGGGCAACGAGTTCGTCTTCCAGATGCTCGCGCAGGAGAACGTCGAGACCCTCAACGGCGTCTTCGAGGGCCGCGTGCCGGGCATGCGCAAGATCGTCACGACCTGCCCGCACTGCTTCAACTCGCTGGGCCGCGAGTACCCGCAGGTCGGCGGCGAGTACGAGGTCGTGCACCACACGCAGCTGCTCAGCCAGCTGGTCGAGGAGGGCCGGCTGACCCCGGTCACGCCGGTCGACCGCAAGATCACCTACCACGACCCGTGCTTCCTGGGCCGGCACAACAAGGTCTACACGCCGCCGCGGGAGATCCTCGGCTCCGTGCAGGGCCTCACCACCCAGGAGATGCACCGCTGCAAGGACCGCGGGTTCTGCTGCGGCGCCGGCGGCGCGCGCATGTGGATGGAGGAGAAGATCGGCAAGCGGATCAACGTCGAGCGCACCGAGGAGGCGCTCGCGCTGGATCCCGACGTCATCTCCACCGCCTGCCCGTTCTGCATCACGATGCTGAGCGACGCCGTCAACAGCAAGCAGCAGGCCGGCGAGGCCGGCGAGCACGTCGAGGTGCTCGACGTCAGCCAGATCCTGCTGCGGTCGATGGCCCCGGTCGGCGCGCCCGGCACCGAGGAGGGCGCGAAGGTCGGCGCCGAGGCCGACGACGTCGCCGGCACCGGTTCGGCCGCGACCGAGCACGGGGCGCAGGCCTGACCTGGTCCACACTGGACGCATGACCACGGACGCCGCCGCGAGATGAGCTTCATCTTCGGCGGCGTCCGTGGTCGTACCGACCCGGAGCTCGAGGCCGCCAACCGCCGCCACCGCCTGCGCATGGCGCGGGACATCAACGACACCCGCACGCTGGCCGACCCCGACGCCGGCAGCGGTGGACCGAGGCGGGGCCGGCACTGGCTGGTGCTCGCCGTCGCCGCCGCGGTGATGGCCGTGCTCGCCCTCGTCGCCCGGGGCCAGGACGACGTCCCGGTCACCGCCGACTGCACCACCCCCGCGATCGCCGTCGCGTCGAGCAGCGTGCCCGCCGGCTCCGCCCTGCGGTTCCGGCTCACCGGGCCCGACGACACCTCCTACGTGGTCACGCTGGACGGCGAACCGGTCCGCGGGGACGCCGGCAGCGTGGTCGGCTACACCGAGACACCGGCCGGGCCCGCGCTGGAGCTGCGGCAGTGCCTCTCCCCCACCCTGGTGATCGCCGCACCGGCCGGCGACGGCCCGCACGAGCTCGCGCTGCTGGAGGTGGCCGCCGACGGCACCGCCCGGGAGGTCACCGCCGTGACCGTGACGGTGACCGGCACCCGGTAAGAACGTCGCGTGCTGCTGCACCTGCGCGTCACCGTGCCCTCCGACCGCACCGACGACGTGCGCGAGCTCTTCGCGCGCTCGCCGGGCACCGCGCACCTCGCCGTGTTCCCGGGTGCGGCCGAGTTCCCGGCCGGCGACCTGGTCATGGCCGACGTCGCCCGGGAGTCGGCCGACGCGCTCATCGCCGAGCTGCGCGCGCTGGGCGTCGACCGGGACGGCGGCATCACCATGGAGGCCGTCGACGCCGCGGTCTCCCGCCGCGCGGAGGAGGCGGAGGAGGCCGCGCCGGGCGAGGGATCCGACGCGGTCGTCTGGGAGCAGGTCGTGCGCACGACCGACACCGACGCCGCGCTGTCGGTCTCCTACCTGGCCTTCCTCACCATCGCGACGCTGCTGGCCGCCGTCGCGATCATCAACGACTCGGCCGTCCTGACGATCGGCGCCATGGTGCTCGGCCCGGAGTTCGGCCCCCTCGCCGCGCTCGCCGTCGCCGTGGTGCACGGACGGCGGTCGATCGCCCGGCGGGCCGTGGCGTCCCTCGCCGTGGGCTTCGCCGTCGCGATCGCGCTCACCACTCTCGCCGTCCTCGCCGGCCGGGCGCTGGGCTGGTTCGGCACGGAGGTGCTCACCCAGGAGCGCCCCGAGACCGGGTTCATCACCGCGCCCGACCGGTGGTCGGTCGTGGTCGCCGTGCTGGCGGGGGTCGCCGGCGTGCTGTCGCTGACGTCGGCCAAGAGCGGGGCGCTGGTGGGCGTCTTCATCTCCGTCACCACCGTCCCGGCGGCGGCGGACATGGCCATCAGCCTGGCCCTGGGCGGCGGCGCGGAGTTCGGGCGGGCGGCCACCCAGCTGGGCATCAACCTGGCCGGGATCCTGGTCGCCGCGACCGCCACGCTGCTGCTGCAGAAGGCGCTCTGGCGCCGCGTCCCGCGGGCCGTGCCGCACCTGGAACGGGTGGGCTGAGCCCGGCGGCGGGGCACCGGGACCGTTGGCGGAGAATCCTCCGGTGAGTTCCACCGCCCCGTCCCCGACCGTCGCGATCCGGGACGAGGCCCGGCCGCGCGGCCTGCTGCTGATCGCCGTCGCCATCGTCCTGACCGGGCTCAACCTCCGCACGGCGGTGAACAGCGTGGGGCCGGTCCTGGAGGAGCTGGAGCGGGGCCTCGGCATCTCCAGCGGCCTGGCCGGGGTGATCACCACGATGCCGCTGCTGTGCTTCGCCGCGCTCGGCTTCGCCGGCCCCCCGCTGTCGGCGCGCTACCGCGACTCGCACGTGCTGGCCGGCGGGCTGCTCGCGATGGCCGCGGGGCTGGTGCTGCGCGCCGCGGCCGACTCCTTCTGGCTGTTCCTGGTCGGCACGGTGCTGGCCATGACCGGCGGCGCGCTCGGCAACGTGCTGCTGCCCAGCCTGGTCAAGCGGTACTTCCCCACCCGCACCGGCCTGCTGGTGGGCGCCTACGGCGCCGCGCTGAGCGTCGGCGGCGGGCTGGCGGCGCTGCTCCCCCAGCAGGTGGTCGCCCGCACCGGCGCGGACGGCTGGCGCTGGGCGCTGGGCATGTGGGCGGTGCTGGCCGTGGTCTCGGCGCTGCCGTGGCTGCTCGTGCCGGCCCGGCCCGGCGTGACCCGCGGCTCGCACACCACGGTGCGGATGCGCCCGCTGGCGAGCAGCCGGCTGGCGCTGGCCATGGCGCTGTTCTTCGGCATCCAGGCCATGGAGGCCTACGTGATCGTCGGGTGGGCGCCGCAGTACCTGCGCGACAACGGGCTGTCCCCCGGCACCGCCGGCCTGCTGCTGGCGGTCAACACGGTGGTCACCATCCCGCTCAACGCGATCGTGCCCGTGCTCACGGTGCGCCCGCGGCTGCAGCGGCCGCTGCTGGTCTTCTTCCTGGTCTGCTACGTGGTGGGCTGGACCGGCCTGTGGGCCGCCCCGCGCGCGGCGGCCCTGCTGTGGATGCTGGTGCTCGCCCTGGGGCTCGGCACGTTCTCGATGGTGCTGACGCTGATCGGCCTGCGCGCCCGCACCCCCGAGACGACGGCCGCGCTGTCGACCGTGACGCAGGGGTGGGGGTACCTGCTCGCCGGTGTCGGGCCGCTGCTCGTCGGCGTGCTGCGCGGGGTCACCGGCGGCTACACCGGCATGTTCGTCCTCGTCCTGGCCGGCGTCGTCGTCCTCGGCGTCTCCGGCTGGGTGGTCACCCGGCAGCGCTACGTCGACGACGAGGTGGAGACCCGCGTACCGGGCTGGTCGCCGGCCGGCCGGCAGGAGGAGTGCGTGGAGGTGGCCGGCGCCGAGGCGCCGGTGCACCTCAGGGAGCCGGACGACGCGTCTCGGCGCGGGTGAAGTTGCGGAACGACCGCGACGGCGTCGGGCCGCGCTGGTCCTGGTAGCGCGACCCGTACACCGGCGAGCCGTAGGGGTGCTCGGCCGGTGTGGTGAGGCGGAACAGGCAGAGCTGGCCGATCTTCATCCCCGGCCACAGCGTGATCGGCAGGTTCGCGACGTTCGACAGCTCGAGCGTGATGTGCCCGGAGAACCCCGGGTCGACGAAGCCCGCCGTGGAGTGGGTCAGCAGGCCGAGGCGGCCGAGGCTCGACTTCCCCTCGAGCCGCGCCGCCAGGTCGTCGGGGATGCTCACGACCTCCAGCGTCGAGCCGAGCACGAACTCGCCGGGGTGCAGCACGAACGGCTCGTCGCCCTCGGGCTCGACCAGCGTGGTGAGGTCGTCCTGCTGCACCGCGGGGTCGATGTGGGTGTACCGGGCGTTGTTGAAGACCCGGAAGAACCGGTCCAGGCGGACGTCGATGCTGGACGGCTGCACCATCGCCTTGTCGTAGGGGTCGATGCCGAGCCGGCCCTCGGCGATCGCCGCGGTGATGTCGCGGTCGGACAGCAGCATGGCGCGCAGTCTCGCACGCCGTCCCGGCGCGGCCGTCCGCCGCCGGTGGCGGCCGGGTGACCGGCGGGCCCGGTGGGACCTTCGTCCCGTTTCCCGCCGCTCGGGTGCGTGGCGCGCGACCGCCTGCCGATGAGGAGTCGGACGCAGTCGGACGGACCTCGGAGGATCGCGCGTGCCGGACACCCTCGCCGCCCCGGTGAAGCCCCGGACGGGACGGCGGAGCGCGACCCCCTCCGGCGTGGAGCGGACCTTCGGCGCCGACGAGCTCATCGTCTCGAAGACCGATCCGCGCGGGGTGATCACCTACGCCAACGACGTCTTCCTCCGGGTCAGCGGCTACCGGCTCGACGAGGTGGTGGGGCAGCCGCACAACCTGATCCGCCACCCCGGGATGCCCAGGGCGGTCTTCAAGCTGCTCTGGGACACCCTGGGCGCGCGGCAGGAGGTCTTCGCCTACATCAACAACCTCGCGGCCGACGGCGCGCACTACTGGGTGCTGGCGCACGTGACGCCGTCCTTCGGCCCGGGCGGCGCGGTCGTCGGCTACCACTCCAACCGCCGGCTGCCCTCCCCCCGCGCCGTCGCGCGCGTGCGGCCGGTCTACGAGCAGCTGCTCGCCGAGGAGCGCAGGCACCCGAACGGCCGGGCGGCCGTCGAGGCGTCCTCCCGCCTGCTGGAGCGGGTGATCGCCGAGCGGGCGCCGTCCTACGAGGACCTCATCTGGTCGATCGTCAACGACGAGGAGGCCTGAGATGCCGCGGCTGCGCCCCCGGGACGGCGAGCGCCGGGACGAGGCGGCCGAGCTGGAGGTCTACCGGGCCTTCGTCCGCCGGCTGACGCGCGACTGCGAGGCCGCCGCCCGCGGCGACCTCGAGGCGCGCTGCCGCCCGGTCCCCGGCTCCGCGGAGATCCCGGAGCTCACCGCGCTGGGGGACGCCGTGAACCGGGCGCTGGACGTCTCCGACGCCTTCGTCCGCGAGGCCGACGCCGCCCTGACCTCGGCGGCCGAGGGCCGCTACCACCGCCGGCTGCTGCTCACCGGCCTGCAGGGCGCGTTCCGGTACGGCGCGGCGAACATCAACGCCGCCCGTGACGCGATGCGGGAGACCGCGGCCGCGGTCACCGACGCCCAGACCTCCCGGCTGCGGCTGGCCGACGAGTTCGAGTCCGTCGTCCTGGCGATGTCGGAGCAGGTGGCGACCGCGTCGACGGAGCTGTCCGCCTCGGCCTCCGGGCTGACGTCGGCGGCGGACGCGACGACGGCGGAGGTGGAGCGCGCCCGGCGGACCATCGCGTCGCTGACCCGGTCGTCGACCGAGATCAAGGAGATCATCGCGATGATCGACAGCGTCGCGGCGCAGACGCGGCTGCTGGCGCTCAACGCGACGATCGAGGCGGCCCGCGCCGGCGAGGCCGGCAAGGGGTTCGCGGTGGTCGCCTCCGAGGTCAAGGACCTGGCCGACCAGACGGCGAGGTCCACCGAGCGGGTCACCGCGCAGGTCGAGCAGATCCGCCAGGCCTGCGAGGACGTCGCCGCCGCCATGCAGACCGTGGGCGCGACGGTCGGCGAGATGGACGGCCTGGTCGACGGCATCGCCGCGGCGGTCGACGGCTCGGCGTCCCTCGGCCCGGACGGCACGGACACCACCGGGCTGTCGGCCATGGCCGAGCGGCTGCGCTCGGAGGCGACCGGCTTCCTCGCCGAGATGCGGCGGTAGCCCCCACGGGGGTGGGTGGGTGCCGCTCCGGCCCCGCCGCCGGGTACTCTCGGCAGCACCCGCGGGTGTAGTTCAATGGCAGAACATCAGCTTCCCAAGCTGACAGTGGGGGTTCGATTCCCCTCACCCGCTCTGGCGAAAGCCCGGTCAGCGCCACAGGGCCCCTCGGAGACGCCTCCGGGGGGCCCCTCGTCGTCACCCGCTGGACCACCCCTCTGACCTCCCCGTGATCGACCGCCACACGGACACGCGAAGGGCATGGAGGGCAGGACGAGGAGTCGCTCCGCCTCGCTGCAGCGACGCCGCGCTGGGCGGGTCTGCGCGCGTGAGCGGTGGCGTCGTCACCGAGATGCGGCACGAGACGCCTCACGACGAACCCGCGTGAGGGGGATCGCCCTCGACGGCGCTGGACCGGGGTGCGTAGCAGCTCGGCAGCGCGGAGGGCCGGACCGCTCCTGGGACGCCCGCGTGCAGCTCTCGCCCCTGGGGGCGGCCTCGAGGCGCGTGGGCGGGATCAGCGGGCGGTGCCGGCGACCTGCACGGCGGTGAACGCGAGGTTCACCGTGGCGGTGAGTCCCTCCATCTCGTTCGCGGCCGTGGCCGGCAACGAGAGCGTGAAGATCATGTTGTCCTCGCCGCCGGGGCTCAGGGACTTCGCGACGGGCAGCGCGGCCGTGCTGATCACCGGTCCGGCGTACAGGGTCTGCTGCGTGCCGGCGCAGGTGTAGGTCGGCAACTCGGTGGTCCCGCCCCTGGTCCAGGCGCGCGAGCACTGCTGCAGGGTCAGCTGCAGACCGTTGACCGGGTCGGTCGTCAGGGCGTTGGCCGGTCCAGCGGCGGTGGTGGCGAGGTTGATCGAGGACAGCGCCACGTTCCCGTCGTTCTCCAGGTTGATCGCCCGGGTGAGCGAGTCCCCGGGCACGAAGCCGCTCGTGCTCACGGGGATGGTGCGCGGGATGCCGCCGGGTGCGCCCAGGTCGATCGACAGCGTTCCGGCCTGCACGGCGGTGTCCACGGAGGTGCTGTCGGTGAAGGTGCCGAAGGTGCCCAGCCCCGCCACGGCCGCCGCGACCCCGACGGCCGACAGCGAGCCCAGGACCTTCCGGGCCGTGCTGCGAGTGCGGGTGCTGCTCGTCATCAGGGTGCTCCAGTCCGGGTAGCCACGGCAGGTCTTCCCGCCGACAGCGACGAACTTCGGGCCCCAGCCGCACGCCCATCACCACGGATCCGCAAGAGATGCGCAAACTGCTTCGCGTCGCCCGGTTCCTCGTGTCTCGGAGCGGGCCGCTTCGGGACACGCCCTCGATCCCCCTCACCCGCTCGCACCCGCCCCGGCACCTCGCCGGAGGTGCCCGCGGCATCGTCGTCCCGGGGGCCATCGCGGCTCCCGGCCGCGGGCCCGCCAGGCGGCGGACACCCACCGTGAGGGCGACGGCGCGTCGCGTCATGGCTCGCCACCGATCGGCGTCGGAGCCGTTCCGGAGCGTCACGGTCTCGACGCTGCTGGGTCCTTGTGCCCTGTCAGCCGCGTGGACCGGCCGCGACGATTCGGGGCATGAACGAGGACCGACGGCTCCCCTCCGGGCACGAGCAGCCGCCTGCGCCCTCCGAACCCTCCACCGGTGACACGCCGGCACGCCGTGACGGCGTGGAACCCCTCCGCCTGCGCCCGCTGCTCCCCCGCCGCCAGACCCCCCGGCTGCTCGTCGAGGTCGACGGCACGGCCGCCAGCCAGGGCGCGCTCGTGTGGGCCCTCCGCGAGGCCGCGCGGCGCGAGGGCACCGTCGTCGCCATCAGCGTCCTGGACGACGCCGAGCCACCGCTGGGCGGCCGGGTCCCCCGCCGCGACCACGCCGCCGCCCTGGAGCGCGTGGAGGCCCAGGTGCTGCGCGCCATCGCCGAGACCGGCGTGCACGGCCGGGCCCGCACCTCCGTGCTGGACCGCACCGTCTTCGAGGCGCTGAGCGCCGCGGCGCACGGCGCCGACCTGGTGGTGGTCGGACCAGAGACCAAGACGCTGCTGCGGCAGGCCGTCCCGCGGCCACCGGCCCGTCGACTGGCGCGTGGCGCCTGACCCGACCGTCCGCCGACCGCTTCCCGAACCGCCGGGGGGCTCCTACCGTCGGGCCGTGCCCCCGCCCGACCTCCCGGCGCCCGCCGCGGGAGCGGAACCCCCCGTCCTCCCCGCCGCCGTCCTGGCCACCGCGGCGAGCGGCCGCCTGGAGACGACCCTCCACGACGTCGTCCGCTCCGCGGTCGAGCGCGTGGGCGCGGCGTACGGCGCGCTCGGCGTGCTCACCCGCGACGGCTCACGGCTGGACCGGCTGGTGGTCGTCGGCTCGGACCCGCAGGAGGCCGAGCGCATCCGGCGCCTGCCCACCGGCCAGGTCATGCGGCTGCTGGTCGAGGAGCCCCGCATCGTCACCTGGGCCGACTTCGGCCAGGACCCGGCCGAGCTCGGCTTCGTCCCCGGCCACCCGGCGCACAACCCCTTCCTCGTCGTCCCGGTGCACGTGGGCGGCGCGGTGTTCGGCAACCTCTACCTGACCCAGAAGCACGGCGGGGAGCCGTTCACCGCCGCCGACGTCGAGGTGGTGCAGGCGCTCGCGGCGGTGGCCGGCCTGGCCATCGGCAACGCCCGCCTGGCCGAGCAGGCCGAGCGGGGGCGCAACTGGTTCCAGGCCGGCACCGAGGTGGCCACCCGGCTGCTCTCCGGCGCCGAGCCGGAGGACGTGCTGCACGACGTCGCCGACCGGGTGCGGGTGCTGGCGGCGGCCGACGTCGCCGGCGTGCTGGTGCCCGACGGCGAGGACGGCGGCTGCCTGCGGGTCGCGGCCGCCGCGGGCGAGGAAGCGGCCGACCTCGAGGGCGTCCGCATCCCCCTCGACGCCACGCACGTCGGCGAGGTCTACCGCTCCCGGGTGCCCAAGGCCATCGAGGACGTGAGCGCCGACCCCGTGCTGGGCGGGCACGCCGACGTGGCCGTGGAGATCACCCGCCGGCTCGGGCCGGGGTTCATGGTGCCGTTCGGCGAGCCACCCGGGCTCGGGATGGTCGTGGCGATGCGGCGCCGCGGCCGCGAGCCGTTCGAGATGGACCCGCACCACCCGATCGTCGCCTTCGTGACCCGGGCCGCCCTCGCCCTCGAGCTGGCCCGCAGCCAGCGCCGGGAGCGGCGGCTGCAGGTGCAGGCCGACCGCGACCGGATCGCCCGCGATCTGCACGACCACGTGGTCCAGCGGATCTTCGCCACCGTGCTGAGCCTGGACCGGCTCAGCCGCGCCCTCGAGGCCAGCCAGCCGGGCCTCGCCTCCCGGCTGGGCCGCAGCATCGACGAGCTGGAGGCCACGATCGCCGAGATCCGGGCGGCGATCTTCGAGCTCCAGGAGGACGACGACGCGGCGGCCACCGTGCGCCGGCAGCTGGCGGAGGTGGTCCGCGGCATCACCGAGGGCCGGCCGCTGCGCCGTGACCTGCGGCTGCGCGGCGAGCTCGACTCGCTGCCCCGCGACCTCGTGCCCGACCTGGTCGCCGTCGTCCGCGAGCTGGTCACCAACGTCGTCCGGCACTCCGGCGCCGGCCGGGTGACGGTCGCCGCCGACGTCGACGACGACGTGAACGTCGTGGTGACCGACGACGGCCGCGGCCTGCCGCCGGTGCTCGCGCGCAGCGGCCTGGCCAACCTCGCCGACCGCGCGCAGCGCCGCGGCGGCGGGCTGACCGTCTCCTCGAGCCCGGCCGGCACCGAGGTCCGCTGGTGGGTCCCCCGCCCCTGAGCGGCGTCAGCCCTGCGGGCGGTCGCGCAGCTCGGTGGCGAGGATCGCCGCCTGCGTGCGCCGCTCCAGCCCCAGCTTGGCCAGCAGGTGGCTGGTGTAGTTCTTCACCGTCTTCTCGGCCAGGCCCATCCGGTCGCCGATCTGCCGGTTGGTCAGCCCCTCGCCGATCAGCCGCAGCACCGTGCGCTCCTGGTCGGTGAGCTGGGCCAGCCGGCTGCGCCCGTCGGCCGGCCGGCGCGGCGGGGCGCTGCGGGGCGGCCCCGCGCCGGGGTCGAACAGCGTGCCGCCCGCCGCCACCGTGCGGATCGCCGACACCAGCGCCGGCCCGCGCACCTGCTTGAGCAGGTAGCCGGACGCGCCGGCCCGCACGGCGGCGGCCAGCGCCTCCTGGTCGGCGTAGCTGGTCAGCACGAGGGTCCGCAGGCCCGGCACCCGGGCGCGCAGCTGGCGGCACACCTCGGCCCCGGTGCCGTCGGGCAGGCGCATGTCCACGACGACGACGTCGGGGCGGACGGCGGGCACCCGGGCCAGCGCCTCGGCGACCGACCCCGCCTCCCCCGCGACGGTGATGCCGGGGTCCTCCTCGAGGACCTCGGCGACCCCTCGTCGGACGATCTCGTGGTCGTCGACGAGGAAGACCCGCACCGGCGCAGTGCTCCGTTGCACGTGCCCCGCCCCCTTCCGGAGGAGCCGGAACCTGCCGGTCTCAAGCGTAGGGGCGAACGACCCTGCTCGGGCACTTCTGGCCCTCCCGCGCGGGCAGCAGCAGGGCCGCGTACAGCGTGAGGCCGGGCCCGAAGGCCATCGCCACCACGGGGCCGTCGACGTCGGCCAGCTCCTCCAGGACCAGCAGCACCGTGGCCGAGGAGCAGTTGCCGTGCTCGGCCAGCACGCGGCGCGACGCGGCCAGGTCGCTCTCCCGCAGGCCCAGCTGGTCGCGGACGACGTCGAGGATGCGCGGGCCGCCGGGGTGCACGGCCCACCCGGCGACGTCCTCGGCCCGCAGGCCCGCGCCGGTGAGCAGCTCGTCGACGACGTCGCCGACGTGCCGGGCGAGCACGTCGGGCACCCGCGGGGACAGCCCCATGCGGAAGCCCAGGTCGGTGACGTCCCACGTCATGTGGTCGGCGGTCGACGGATCGGTGCGCGCGACCACCCCGGCCAGCTGCCGGCCGCGCCCCGCACCGGGCTCGACGACGACGGCTGCCGCGGCGTCGGAGAAGAGGGCGTGCGCCACCACCTGCTCCAGGTCCGGCTGCGCCGGCTGGACGTGCAGGCTGGTCAGCTCGCAGCACAGCAGGACCGCGGGCCGGCCGCGGGCCGCCACGAAGTCGCCGACGGCGGACAGCCCGGGCAGCGCGGCGTAGCAGCCCATGTGCCCGACGAGCAGCCGCTGCAGCCCGGCGGGCATGCCGAGGTCGCTGGCCAGGCGGATGTCGAGGCCGGGCGTGGCGTACCCGGTGCAGGTGGCGACGGCGAACAGGCCGACGTCGTCGGGCGCCAGGCCGGCCGCGTCGAGGGCGCCGGCCACCGCCTGCTTGCCGAGCGGCAGCGCCTCCTCGACGTAGCGGGCCATCCGCGCGCCGGTGCTCCAGCCGCTGAGGTCCTCGTCGACCGGGTTGGCCACCGCGTGCCGCGTGCGCACCCCCGCGGAGGCGAAGATCCGCCGGGCCGCGCGCACCCCCGCGTAGTGCGCGGCGAAGAACCCGTCCCAGACCGCGTCCTGGCCGAGGGTCGCCGGCAGGGCCGAGCCCGCGCCGGTCAGCACCGCCGCGTTCACCGCTGCTCCCGCCTCACCGGATCGACGGTACGTGCGCCCCCGCGCCTGCGCTCCTTCACCGCTTGCGCCCGTAACCTGCGAAGACGACGGCGGTCGACCGGATCGGCTTCATCCGGACCAGCTCCCGGCGGCCGAGCTTCCAGGCGATCGCCTCGCGCATCGACGGCCGGAGCCCCACCAGGCGCAGCTCGAGCCCCAGCCGGTCGGCGGCCTCGAGCAGCCGCCGCCGGTCGACGAACAGGGCCGGGTCGTGCAGCCCGCGGGGCGGCCCGCCGGGCAGGTGCTCGAGGATCCGCACGTTCACCAGGACCGACAGCCGGGTGGCGGCCAGGGCGTCGAGGACCAGCGTGCCGCCGGGGCGGAGCAGGCGGGCGCACTCGGCGAGCACGCCGGCGTGGTCGGCGACGTGCTCGAGCACCTCCCCGGCGACGACGACGTCGGCGCAGCCGTCGGGCAGGGGCACGGCGTGGACGGAGCCGCGCACCGGCAGCACGCCGTGCTCGCGGGCGATCTGCAGGGCGCGGTGGCCGATGTCGACGCCCACGTGCCGGTAGCCCAGGCGCCGCGCGTGCGGGGCCATCAGGCCGCCGCCGCAGGCGAGGTCGACCAGCAGGGCGTCGGGGCCGGGCGCGAGCGGGATGTGCTCCGCGCGGGAGGCGGCCAGCCAGTGCAGGGCGGCGAACTCCCCGGTCGGCCGCCACCAGTGGTGGGCCAGCTCGTCGTACTGGGCCGGGTCGTTCCGGCGCAGGGTGCTCCTCACGCCTTCTTCAAGGGGTCGTGCCCCCAGTTCATCAGGGAGTACCGCCACCGCGAGGTCTCGACGTCCTCCTTCGCCGGGCGCTGCGCGAGGTGGCGCTGCACGTAGCCGTGGACCTCGCGCATGTGCGCGAGGTCGCCGTCGGTGAGGTCGGCCTCCTTCGTGCGCAGGAGCTCGACGATCCGCCGTCCGGACGCGTGCCCGGTGGACTCCCCGGAGCCGTCCTTCTGGCCGACCTCCTGCGACTCGTCGGTCTCCAGCCACCGCTCGAGCTCACCGGCGGTCATGGTGACCGCCTCGGCGAAGTCGCGGCGGACGGCGTCGGCGTCGGTGTGCGCCATGGGGACTCCCGGGTGTCGGCGGCGCCTGCCGGGTACCTCCGAGCCGTGCGCGGGAAACCGGCGGTCGAGCTGGGGTCGCGCCGCGACCGCTTCGGTCCGGCGGCGGCCGAGTCCAGGGCGCGCTCGCGCGGCGAGACGGTCGACCAGCTGCTCGACCGCAACCTCGCCGAGCTGCTGCAGGAGCTCCGCGTCGCGATCACCGGCGTGCAGGTGCTCTTCGCCTTCCTGCTCGGCCTGGCCTTCACCTCCCGGTTCACCGAGCTCGACGGCTTCCAGATCGGCGTCTACACGCTGACCCTGCTGTCGACGGCGCTGGCCACGATCGTGCTCATCGCGCCGGTGTCGTTCCACCGGCTGGTGTTCCGCCGCCGGCAGAAGGCGGCGCTCGTGCACGTCGCCGACCGGCTGCTGATGACCGGTCTCGGCCTGCTGGTGGTGGCAATCAGCGCCGGCGTCCTGCTGATCCTCGACGTCGTCCTGGGCCGGTGGGCGGGGGTGGCCGGTGGCGGGTTCACCGCGCTGGTGGGCGCCGCCACCTGGTACGCGCTGCCGCTGTGGGCCCGCCGGTCCGGCCTCGGGGCGACCCCCGACCAGGCCGAGGACGACGACCGGGGCTGACGCCCCGCCCCCGACCGGCCCGCCCGCGAGCCCGTTTCGCGAGGTCACCGGCGGGCACAGGACGCGCATGACCGATCCCGAGCGCACTCCGCACACCAGCGAGCCGGCCGAGGGCGACGTCGACCCCGGCCGCGAGGTCGACTCCCGCACGCCGCACCCGCAGCAGCCCGCCGAGGGCGAGGACGTCGGCGAGGGCGCCGACACCCCGGGTCAGGCCTGACCGGCGGTCTGCCGCTCCCGCGCCCGCAGCTCGCGGCGCAGGATCTTGCCGCTGGCCGCCTTGGGCACCGCGTCGATGAACTCCACCCGGCGCACCCGCTTGTACGGCGCGGTGTGCTCGGCCACGTACGCCAGGAGGTCCTCCTCCCCGGCCGTGCTACCCGGCGCCCGGACGACGAACGCCTTGGGCACCTCGTCGCCCTTCTCGTCGTAGACGCCGATGACCGCGGCGTCGGCGACGTCGGGGCTGGACAGCAGCACGGCCTCGAGCTCGGCCGGGGCCACCTGGTAGCCCTTGTACTTGATCAGCTCCTTGACGCGGTCGACGACGAACCACCAGCCGTCCTCGTCGACGACGCCGATGTCGCCGGTGTGCAGCCAGCCGTCGGCGTCGATGAGCGTGTCGGTCTCCTCCGGCCGGCCGAAGTAGCCCTTCATGCGCTGCGGCCCGCGGATCCAGATCTCGCCCTCCTCGCCGGGGCCGACGTCCTCACCGGTCTCCACCGAGACCAGCCGCGCCTCGGTGGAGGGGAAGAGCTTGCCGACCGTCCCGGGCGGGGCCGAGCGCGCGGTGCCGTCGGGCACCAGGTGCGTGCCGGGTGAGAGCTCGGTCATGCCGTAGGCCTGGCCGATCTCGCAGCCCAGCCGGTCGGCGCACGCCCGCGCGAGCTCGGCGTCCAGGGGGGCCGCGGCCGACAGGAGGAAGGTCAGCGCCGAGAAGTCGCGGCCCTCGACGGCCGGGTGCTTGGCCAGCGCCAGCACGACCGGCGGGGCCACGTAGGCGCGGGTGATGCGGTGCCCCTCCATGACGTCGAGGAACTGCGCGAGGTCGAACCGGGGCAGCACCACCACGGTGGCGCCCTTGCGGAGGGCGACGTTCATCAGCACGGTCATGCCGTAGATGTGGAAGAAGGGCAGGACGGCGACGATCCGGTCCTCCGGCCCCATGGTGTGCAGCCGGTCGATCTGCGCCAGGTTCACCCCGATGCTGGCGTGGGTGAGCATCACGCCCTTGGGCAGCGCCGTCGTCCCGGAGGAGTAGGGCAGGACGGCGACGTCCTCGGCCGGGTCGACGGCCACGTCGGGCACCGGGCCGGTGGCGGCGAGCAGGTCCTGCACGCTGGGGTGGCCCTCCACCCGGTCGCAGGTCCACACCGGCCGCTCGCCGGCCGCCTCCAGCGCCACCGGCAGCAGCGCGCCGACGGTGACCACCAGCGTCGCGCCGGAGTCGGCGAGCTGGCCGGCCATGTCCTTGGCGGTGGCCAGCGCCGACAGCGTGGTGACCGTGGCGCCGGCCCGGCTGGCCGCGTAGAAGACGACCGGGTAGAGCACGGTGTTGGGGCTGTGCAGCGCGACGACGTCGCCGGGCTTCACGCCGATCTCGGCGAAGCCGGCGGCCATCCGCTCCACCATCCGCGCCAGCTGCGCGTACGTGACCGTCTGACCGGTGATCCCGTCGACCAGCGCGGGGTGGTCGCCGCGGCCGGCGGCGCCGGCCAGCACGGTCTGCCAGATCGGCGTCGTCGGGGTCTCGACCGGCGGGTACTCGCTGGTGTGGATGCGCGGCTGGGGCACAGGGGCTCTCCGGTTCAGTAGGAGCGGGGCAGCTGCAGGTCGTGCTGGGCCACGAAGCTGAGGATCATCTCGCGGCTCACGGGGGCGATCCGGCTGACGCGGGACATCGCCAGCAGCGCGGCGACGCCGTACTCCTGGGACAGCCCGCCGCCGCCGTGCGTCTGGACGGCCTGGTCGACGGCGTGCACCGCGGCCTCGGCGGCGGCGTACTTGGCGCTGTTGGCCGCGCTGCCGGCGTCCCGGCCGGTGTCGATGAGCCAGGCCGCCTTCTGGGTCATCAGCCGGGCCAGCTCGATCTCGACCTGGCAGGCGGCCAGCGGGTGGGCCAGGCCCTGGTGCGCGCCGATCGGCGTCCCCCACACCTGCCGCTCGCGGGCGTAGGAGGTGGCCTTGGCCATGGCCAGCCGGGCCACGCCGAGCGAGTAGGCGGCGGCCATGACCCGCTCGGGGTTGAGCCCCGCGAACAGCTGCGCGATGCCCTGGTCGGGGTGCCCGACGAGGGCGTCGTCGGGCAGCCGGACGTCGTCGAGGAACAGCTGGAACTGCCGCTCCGGGCTGACGATCTCCATCGGGATCGGGTGCGCGGTCAGCCCGGGGGCGTCGGTCGGGACGACGAACAGCGCCGGGCGCAGCGTGCCGGGCGGACCGTCGGCCAGCCGTCCGACGACGAGGACGGCGTCGGCCTGGTCGACGCCGCTGATCCACACCTTGCGGCCGGACAGCACCCAGCCGTCGCCGTCGCGGCGGGCGGCGGTGCCGATGCGGTGGGAGTTGGAGCCGGCGTCGGGCTCGGTGATCGCGAAGGCCATCGTCGTCGAGCCGTCGGCGAGCCCGGGCAGCCAGCGCTCCCGCTGCGCCGCGGTGCCGTAGCGGGCGATGACCGTGCCGCAGATGGCCGGCGAGACGACCATCATCAGCAGCGGGCAGCCCGCGGCGCCGAGCTCCTCGAGGACGAGGGAGAGCTCGACCAGCCCGCGCCCGCCCCCGCCGTGCTCCTCGGGCAGGTTCACGCCGAGGAAGCCGGCCTTGCCGGCCTCCTGCCAGAGCGCGTCGGTGCGCCCACCGGAACGGGCCTGCTCGAGGAAGTACGGCTGGCCGTAGCGGGCCCCGAGGTCGGCGACGGCCGCGCGCAGGGCGCGCAGCTCCTCGCCCTCGTCGAAGTCCAGGGTCACCCGCCGACCTCACCACGGCTGTGTCCCCGGCCACAACCACCCGGTCGCTGGTCAGCAGGTGCCCGGTCGGGCAGGCTCCCGAGCCGTGCTCCTCGACGCCGCGCTGCTGTCCACCGGGATCGACGACGTACCCGCCACCGCCCGCGAGCTGGAGGCCCGCGGCTACGCGGGGATCTGGGCCTCGGAGGTCGCGCACGACCCGTTCCTGCTGCTGCACTCCGCCGGCGCGGCGACGACCCGGCCGACCATCGGGACGGCGATCGCCGTCGCGTTCGCGCGCTCGCCGATGACGCTGGCCTCGACGGCCCACGACCTGCAGCGCTACACCCGCGGCCGGTTCGTGCTCGGTCTGGGCACGCAGGTCCGGGCGCACGTGGAGCGGCGGTTCTCCATGCCGTGGGGCAGCCCGGTGGCGCGGATGCGCGAGTTCGTCGGCGCGCTGCGGGCGATCTGGACCGCGTGGCAGGAGGGCATCCCGCTGCGCTTCGAGGGCGAGTACTACCGGCACACCCTCATGACGCCGATGTTCTCGCCGCCGGCGCACGAGTGGGGCGCTCCCCCGGTGTACCTGGCGGCCGTCGGGCCGGCCATGACCCGGCTGGTCGGCGAGGTGGCCGACGGGCTGCTGGTGCACGGCTTCACCACGGCGCGGTACCTGCGCGAGCGCACGCTGCCGGCGCTGGAGGAGGGGCTCGCGGCGGCCGGCCGGTCGCGCGCCGACGTCACCGTGAACCTGCCGGGGCTCGTGGTCACCGGCCGCACCGACGACGAGCTGGCCGCGGCGGCCGCGGCGGTCAAGGGCACCATCGCCTTCTACGGCAGCACCCCCGCCTACCGCCCGGTGCTGGAGCTGCACGGCTGGGCGGCGCTGGGCGAGGAGCTGCACGCCCTGTCGGTGAGCCGCCGCGAGGACAAGTGGACGGCGATGCGCGACCTGGTCCCCGACGAGGTGCTCGCCGCGTTCGCCGTCGTCGGGACGCCGGAGGAGCTGGGCCGGCTGGTGCGGGAACGGTTCGGCGGGGTGGTGGACCGGTTCAGCGTGTACGCCTCCTACCCGTCCTCGCTCGACCTGTGGGACCCGCTGCTGGCCGACCTGACCTGAGGCGGCGGACGTGACGCAGATCATCCCGAGTGCGAGCGGGATCACCGGTTCGGGGCTGTTTCCCCTGGCCGGGGCACGGGCAGGCTGGTCGTCATGCAGGAGACCCAGCGCGAACCCCGAGCCGCCGCCGGCGCCGTAGCGGAGCAGACCGACGAGTCCCGCCCCCAGGAGACCTCGGCCCTGCCGACCGCGCGGCTGCTGGCCAACCCCCGGCGCATCCGCCGGAACTGACGTCGACCCACCCGGGCCTCGACGGCCCGGGTGGTCACGCAGAGTCGCCACATCGGTCCCAGTGACCCCCGGGGTCACGCGCAACTCCGCCGCCACTGGTCACACAGAGCAACCATCCCCGGCGTGCCGCGAACTCTTCCGTCACGCGCTGCGGCACCATCCGTGGCGTGACCGCCGCCCTCAAGCTTGCTCCCGCCGACGACGCGTCGGCACCGGTCCGCCGCAGCCGCGCCGAGCGGCAGGCGATCGTCCTCGACACCGCTGAGCGCCTGTTCGCCACGCGCAGCTCGCGCAGCGTCGGGATGGACGAGCTGGTGCGCGAGACGGGCCTGGGCAAGATGACCGTCTACCGGCTCTTCAAGAGCAAGGACGAGCTGGTCGGCGCCTACCTCGCCCGCAAGGCGGCCACCGTGCTCGCCTCCATCGACGCCGAGCTGGCCCGCTGCGACGGCGACCCGCGCGCCGCGCTGCTGGCGGTGGTCGACCACGTCGAGCGCGACGTGACGCGCGCCGGCTTCCGCGGCTGCCCGTTCACCAACGTCAGCAGCGAGTACGACGACCCGCAGCACCCCGCCCGCGTGGCCGCCGCCGACTACAAGTTCGAGCTGCACGGCCGGCTGGAGCGCCTGGCCGACGAGCTGCTCCCCGGGGCCGGCGAGGACCTGGCCGCGCAGGTCCACCTGATCATCGACGGCATGTACCTCTCCGGTGGGCTGCTCGGCCCCGACGGCCCCGCCTCCCACGGCCGGCAGCTGGCCGAGAAGCTGATCGACCACGCGACCGAGCTGGTGGGCACGGCGCGCGCCTGACGCGAGTCCACCGCAGGATGGGCCGGTGAGCACCGATCGCACCCGGTCCGACCTCGACGACACCACGGTGGAGGCCCTCGGCAAGCTGTCGGAGGCCCTGGAGGCCGCCGAGCACGCCCGCGGCCTGCTGTACGGCTTCCACCGGCTGACCGGCACCGCCGACCTGACCCTGCAGGAGGCCGTCGAGCTGTTCCGCAAGGCCGGGCACGGCGAGCTGGCCGACGACCTCGAGCGCGACCTGGTCGGCCGCAACGTCATCGCCGACCGGTGGACGTTCCAGATCGTCGAGGACTACGACGCCAGCTACTGGTCGACCTTCCGCGCCTTCGACGAGCGGGCGCGCACCGAGCTGGCCGACGGCGACCGGCACGTCTTCGAGGCCCGCATGAAGCAGCGCGAGCGCACCCCGGGCCACCCCCGGCACGAGGCCGGACCGGCGCTGGACGACTGACGGCGGCCACGCCCGGGTAGCCCGTCGGCGTGACGACGCCGACGGGCAAGGACGACGCCGAGCTCGATCCCGAGGTGGGGCCGCTGGGCACTGCCGTGGCCCCGCCCGACGACGAGGACTCCGGCGGCGCCCCGTCGCGGCCGGCCAGCGGCCAGGCGGGGCCGTCCTACCCGCCCGCCGGGAGCGAGCCCGATGCGCACCGGTGACGAATCGGGAACGGTCCTCGCCGCGGCCGTGACCGCGGCGGCCCGCGGCGGGAGACTGGCGCCGTGACCGCTCCGCAGCAGCCCCCGACCGGCACCCCCGGCGCCGCCGGGCCGCGGCCGGGCACGCCCGGCGTCCCCGGCGGCCAGGCTCCCGCCGGCACCCGACCCGCAGCACCCGCGCCCGGCCGGCACCGCGGCAAGACCATCGGCTGGTCGCTGGCCGCGGCGCTGCTGGTCTTCGTCACCGTGCTGCTGGTGCTGTTCGTCGTCTTCAACACCCAGACGGTCGACATCAGCCTGGTCTTCGGCAACATCGACGCACCGCTGGTGCTGGCCCTGGTCATCGCCGCCGCGCTCGGCGGCCTGGTGGTGGCCCTGGCCGGCGTGGCCCGGCGCGCCCGCCGCCGGCAGAAGCCCTGACGCCCGCGGCCACGACCAGCTGAGCTGATCCGGGCGGCTCCTCCCCTCCGCCGCACCGCGAGGGAGGAGCCGTTCCGGCGCGGGAGGACGCGCCTCGCCCTCACCGGGTGGCCGCCACCGGCACCGCCGGCGGCGCGGGTCACGACCACGCCGCGAGGGCCGCGAGGCGCATCGACCGCTGCTCCACCCACCCCTCACGAGCGTGTCCGCGCGCTCGACGCTTGCCCTGGCTACTCGCCGGTAATAGCGTTTGTTACTGGCGAGTACATGAGCGCCGTCACAGCGCACGCGAGCACAGGAGCCACCGGCATGGGCCACTACACCGCGAACCTGCGGGACCTCGAGTTCAACCTCTTCGAGTTCCTCGACACCAAGGACCGCTTCGGCACCGGGCCGTTCGAGCAGATGGACGCCGAGACGGCCCGGGGCGTGCTCGCCGAGATCCGCAGGCTGGCCGAGGGCCCGATCGCGGAGTCCTTCGCCGACGCCGACCGCAACCCGCCCGTGTTCGACCCGGCCACCCACTCGGTGACCCTGCCCGAGTCGTTCAAGAAGTCGGTCCGCGCCCTCGAGGACGGCGAGTGGTACCGCCTCGACCTGCCCGAGGAGCTCGGCGGCTTCGGCGCCCCGGTCACGCTCTCCTGGGCGGCCTTCGAGATGGTGCTCGGCGCCAACCCGGCGGTGTTCATGTACGGGGCGTGGGCGGCCTTCGCGGGCGTGCTGCACGAGCTGGGGACGCCGGACCAGAAGCGGCTCGCCGAGCTGATGATCGAGCACAGGTGGGGCGCCACCATGGTGCTCACCGAGCCCGACGCCGGCTCCGACGTGGGCGCCGGCCGCACCAAGGCCGTGCGGCAGGAGGACGGCTCCTGGCACCTCACCGGCGTCAAGCGGTTCATCACCTCGGCCGAGCACGACCTGAGCGACAACATCGTCCACCTGGTGCTGGCCCGCCCCGAGGGCGCGAAGCCGGGCACCAAGGGCCTGTCGCTGTTCGTCGTCCCCAAGTTCCACGTGGACCTCGGGACCGGCGCGCTCGGCGAGCGCAACGGGGTGTACGTGACCAACGTCGAGAAGAAGATGGGCCTCAAGGTCTCCACGACCTGCGAGCTCACCTTCGGCGACGGCCCGGTGCCCGCGAAGGGCTGGCTGGTCGGCGAGGTGCACGACGGCATCGCGCAGATGTTCAAGGTCATCGAGCACGCCCGGATGTTCGTGGGCGCCAAGGCGATCGCCACGCTGTCGGCCGGCTACCAGCAGGCGCTGGCCTTCGCCAAGGAGCGGGTGCAGGGCGCCGACCTGACCGCGACGTCGAAGGACGCCCCGCGGGTGACCATCACGCACCACCCCGACGTGCGCCGCTCGCTGATGCTGCAGAAGGCCTACGCCGAGGGCATGCGGGCGCTGTACCTGTACGCGGCCTCCTTCCGCGACCAGGTGATCCAGGCGCAGGCCGAGGGCGCCGGCGACAGCGAGGCGGCGCAGCTCGCCGAGCGGGTCAACGACCTGCTGCTGCCGGTGGTGAAGGGCTTCGGCTCCGAGCGCGCCACCCAGCTGCTCACCGCCGAGTCGCTGCAGACCCTGGGCGGCTCCGGCTACCTGCAGGACTACCCGATCGAGCAGTACATCCGCGACTCCAAGATCGACACCCTCTACGAGGGCACCACGGCGATCCAGGGCCAGGACTTCTTCTTCCGCAAGATCGTCAAGGACGGCGGCGTCGCGCTGACCTGGCTGGCCTCGCAGATCCAGGCGACCATCGACGCCGAGGTCGGCAACGGCCGGCTCAAGGAGGAGCGGGCGCTGCTGGCCACCGCGCTCTCCGACGTGCAGGGCATGCTCACCGCGATGTTCGGCCACCTGACGGCGGCCCGGGAGGACATGAGCAGCCTGTACAAGGTCGCGCAGAACACCTCCCGCCTGCTGCTGGCCGCCGGCGACCTGATCACCGCGTGGCTGCTGGTCCGCCAGTCCGAGGTCGCCCTGGCCGCGCTGGCCGGCGAGGTGGGCGAGAAGGACCGGTACTTCTACGAGGGCAAGCTCGCCGCCACCCGCTTCTTCTGCAGCCAGGTGCTGCCGAGGCTCACCGCCGAGCGGGTCGTCGTCGAGCACACCGACAACGCGCTCATGGAGGTGCCCGAGGCCGCCTTCTGAGCGGACCGCCCCGCGGCGACGGCCGCCTTCCCGTGGACGGGGAGGCGGCCGTCGCCGTTTCCGGCGGACCGACGTGGGCATGGGGTCGGGACGACGGAAGGAGCGAGGGCGATGACCGATCCCGCGGGCAGCGACCGCATCCAGCAGGACGTCCCCACCGCCTCGGGCTCGGGCGACAACGCCGACACCGGCTCGTCGTTCGAGGACGTGCCGCTGACGCGCGAGGAGGCGGTGGAGCGCGACGCCGCCACCCCCGACGAGCAGCCGGCCCGGGCCGACAGCGACCTCTCGACCGCCCAGCGCGCGCAGCACGACAAGTGAGGAGCACCGTGACCGAGTCCCAGCCCACCGGCTACCGGGAGTCCCCCGACACCACCGACGCCGACTCGAGCAGCAACATGGTCGACGGCACGCCCGGCAACGACGCCGGCGACGGTGGAGAGCGCGACACCGTCACGCTCACCACCGACGACGAGGCGCAGCGGGACGACGGCGTCGCCCGCCCGGGCAACACGTCGGACTAGACGGCCGGACGGGCGCCCCACCACCGGCGGTGGTGGGGCGCCCGTCGCCGTCCGCCGGTCACACGGCGGCGGTGGTGCGCCCGTCCTCCTTCAGCACGACGGCGTCGTCCCCGGCCAGGTCGCGGGTGCGCGTCTCGCCGTAGGCCCAGACCGCGATGAGGGTGACGGCCGCGCACGCGATGAGGTACAGCGCCACCGCGCCCGGGTTCGGGTCGTCGAAGCTGCCGAGCAGCGCCAGCGCGATGAGCGGCGCCGGCGCACCGGCGACGACCGAGGCCAGCTGCGCCCCGACGGACACGCCCGTGTACCGGGCCTTGGTGCCGAAGAGCTCGGCGAAGAAGGCCGCCTGCGGCCCGTACATCGCGCCGTGGAAGAGCAGGCCGGTCGTGATCGCCACGACGGCGAGCGCGAAGTTGTCCTGGTCCAGCAGCCCGAACAGCGCATAGGCCCAGAGCCCGATGCCGGCGGCGCCGAACAGGTACACCGGCCGGCGGCCGATCCGGTCGGACAGCGCGCCCCACAGCGGGATGGTCACCAGGTGGACGGCGGAGGAGATGAGGACGGCGTTGAGGGCGAAGGACGCGTCCAGGCCCCGCACGTCGCGGATGTAGACGAGCGTGAACGCCGTGAGCACGTAGAACGAGACGTTCTCGGCGATGCGGGCGCCCATCGCGGTGAGCACCTCGCGCTTGTAGCGGGCGAGGACGGTGACGATCGGGGCCTTCTCCGCGGCGCCGGTGGCCGCCGCCTTCTCGGCCGCGACGCGCTGGGCCTCGAGGAAGACGGGCGACTCGCTGACGGCCAGGCGCACGAACAGGCCGACGACGATGAGCACCGCCGACAGCAGGAACGGGACCCGCCAGCCCCACGCGGCGAACGCGTCGTCCGACTGGAAGGCGGCCAGCAGCGCCAGCACGCCGGTGGCCAGGAGGTTGCCGGCCGGCGCGCCCGCCTGCGGCCACGACGCCCAGAAGCCGCGGTGCTGCGGTCTGCCGTGCTCGGAGACGATCAGCACCGCGCCGCCCCACTCGCCGCCGAGGGCGAAGCCCTGGACCAGGCGCAGCACGATGAGCAGGACGGGGGCCAGCACCCCGACCGTCGCGTACGTCGGCAGCAGACCGATGAGGAACGTCGCGCCGCCCATCATGAGCAGCGAGATGACCAGCAGCTTCTTCCGGCCGAGCCGGTCGCCGAAGTGGCCGAACACCAGCGCGCCGACCGGTCGGGCGAAGAACCCGACGGCGTAGGTGGCGAACGCGGCGAGGGTGCCGACGAAGTCGTCCTGCTCGGGGAAGAACAGGTCGTTGAACACCAGCGCGGCGGCGGAGCCGTAGAGGAAGAAGTCGTACCACTCGACCGTGGTGCCGACGATGCTCGCGCCGACGACGCGGCCGAAGCGCGTGCCGGAGGTGGCGGGTGCGGACATGGGGGGAGGTCTCCTCGTCGAGGGGCCGGCGGTCCGTTCGGGCTCGACGCTAGGTACCCGTGATCGACGTCACCATGTGGCGGCGGGCCGCATCCGGCCGGCGCGGCATGTGCCCTCCGCCCACGACGCACCACCCCGCTCCCGGCGCGCGCGGTCCACGCCGCCCCCTGCCTCCGCGCTCGTGTGGGCTCACCACACCGGTCGCGGCGGCGGCTGTGGTGGGCGCACGTGCGCAGCCTCCCGGCGCGGGCCTACCGTGCTGCCATGGCCGACGAGCTGACGGGACGACGGGCGCTGGTCACCGGGGGCGCCTCCGGCATCGGACGCGCCTGCGCGCAGCGGCTGGCCGCGGCAGGCGCCTCGGTGCTGGTGCTGGACCGGGACGCCGAGGCGGCGAAGGCCGTCGCCGAGGAGGTGGGCGGTGACGCCGTCGTCGCCGACCTCACCGACCTCGACGCCGTCGACTCCCTGGACCTGGACGTCGACGTGCTGGTGAACAACGCCGGCCTGCAGCACGTGGCGCCGCTGCACGAGTTCCCCGTCGACCGGTTCTCCCACATCCTCCGGCTGATGCTGGAAGCGCCGTTCCGGCTGGTCCGGGGCGCGCTGCCGCACATGTACGGCCGCGGGTGGGGGCGCGTCGTGCACATCAGCTCGATCCACGGGCACCGCGCGTCGGCCTACAAGTCCGCGTACGTGACGGCGAAGCACGGCCTCGAGGGGCTGTCGAAGGTGATCGCGCTGGAAGGCGCCGAGCACGGCGTCACCTCCAACTGCGTCGCTCCCGCCTACGTGCGCACCCCGCTGGTCGAGGGCCAGATCGCCGACCAGGCACGGGCCCACGGCCTGTCGGAGGACGAGGTGGTGGAGCAGGTGATGCTGGCGCCGGCCGCGGTGAAGCGCCTGCTCGAGCCGGCCGAGGTGGCCGAGGCGGTCGCCTACCTGTGCTCCCCGGCCGCGGCGTCGGTCACCGGCACGTCGCTCCTGCTCGACGGCGGCTGGAGCGCCCACTGACGGCCGCGGAGTACTTCGAGCTGCTGCTCGACGACGCCGCGGCGATCGAGTACGAAGGACCGCTGGTGCGCGCCCGCGCCGCGGGGGCCGACGGCGCGACCGTGGCCGAGCTGGAGCAGGTGAAGCTGCTGGCGCTGCGCGTGCGCGAGGCGTTCGCCGCCCGCCGCCGGCGGGAGTCCGAGCTGGCGGCGCTGTTCGACACCGCCGGCGACCTCGCCGCGCTGCGCAGCGTCGACTCGGTGCTGACCGCGATCGTCCGGCGGGCCCGCCAGCTGCTCGGCACCGACGTCGCCTACCTGACGCTGAACGACGAGAGCCGCGGCGACACCTGCATGCGGGTCACCGACGGGTCGGTGTCCGCCCGGTTCCAGGCCCTGCGGCTGGGCATGGGCGAGGGCCTCGGCGGGCTGGTCGCCCAGACCGCGTCGCCGTACGCGACGGCGGACTACTCCCGGGACGACCGGTTCCTGCACACCGAGGAGATCAACGGCGGGGTCAACGAGGAGGGGCTGGTCGCCATCCTCGGCGTCCCGCTCGTCCGGGGTTCCTCGGTGATGGGCGTGCTCTACGCCGCCGACCGCAGCGAGCGCTCGTTCGACCGCTCCGAGGTGGCCCTGCTCGGGTCGCTGGCCGCGCACGCGGCCATCGCCCTCGACAACGCCCGGCTGCTGGAGGAGACCCGCACCGCGCTGGAGGAGCTCTCCACGGCCGGCCGGGAGCTGCGGGCGTACACCGCGTCCGTGGAGCGGGCCGCCGAGGCGCACGACCGGTTCATCGACGTCGTCCTGCGCGGCGGCGGGGTGGAGGACGTCGCCGCGGCGGTCACCGAGGTGCTCGGCGGCCGGATCGTCGTCCTCGACGAGGAGGGCCGGCCCTCCCCCGCCGGGCCGGACGACGCGCTGCCACCCGACCCGGCGGCCGCCCTGGGACAGGCCCGGGCCACCGGGCGCACCGCGCGGGACGGCAGCTGGTGGACCAGCGCGGTCACCGTGGGCAACGAGCTGCTCGGCGGGCTCGTGCTGCACCGCGACGACGACCTCTCCGGCGCCGACCAGCGAATCCTCGAGCGGGCGGCGCTGGTCACCGCGCTGCTGCTGCTCATCCGGCGGACGGCGAGCGAGGCCGAGAACCGCGTCCGCGGCGAGCTGCTCGACGAGCTGCTCACCGCCCCGGGCCGCGACCCCGACGGGCTGCGCGAGCGCGCCCGGCGGTTCGGGGCCGACCTCGACCGGCCGCACGCCGTGGTCGACGCCCGGGCGCCGGAGCCGCGGCGGGCGCGGGCGCTGGCCGCCGCCGTGCACCTGGCCGCGACGCGGGGCGGCCTGGCCGGGCTGCACGACGGGCGCGTGGTGGTGTGCCTCCCCGGCCCCGGCCCGGAGGACGCGGCCGCGACCGTCGCGCGCGAGCTCACCGGTGCCGGAGCAGGCCCGGTCACCGCCGGCGGCGCCGGGCCCGCGGCCGGCCCGGCGGGGCTGGCGGCGGCGTACGCCGAGGCCGCCCGCTGCACGGCCGCCCTGCTCGCGCTCGGGCGCGCCGGCCAGTCCGCCAGCGCCGCCGAGCTCGGCTTCGTCGGGCTGCTCGTCGGCGAGCACCGCGACGTCCCCGGCTTCGTCGGGTCGACCGTCGGGCCGGTCCTGGACTACGACCGGCGGCGCGGCACCGCGCTCGTCGCCACCCTGCAGGCGTGGTTCGACGCCGGCGGCTCGCCGGCCCGCGCGGCCGAGGCGCTCGGCGTGCACGTCAACACCGTGGGCCAGCGGCTGGACCGGATCGGCCACCTGCTCGGCGCGGAGTGGTCGGCGCCCGGCCGGGCGCTCGAGATCCAGCTGGCGCTGCGCCTGCACCGGCTCACCTGAGCGCCCGTCCCGGGGTGGGGAGGACCGGGGTCCTTACGCTGGACCGGTGCGCGCGGAGGTCTGGCAGGAGCGGGCGCGCGCCCACGCCGAGCGCGCCGACGCGCTGACCGCCGGCCACCGGGCTCGCCGGGTCGCGGGCGAGCGGCACGCCGTCGAGGACTTCCTCTACGAGTACTACGGCACGCGGCCCTCGCTGCTGCGCCGCTGGCACCCCGGCCCCGGCGCCGCCCTCGAGCCGTCGCCGGAGGGCCCGGCGCCGCACGCCGCCTGGCGCTGGTACGCGACCGACGACGACGGCGCCGTGCGCCTCGACGTCGACGCCTTCCTCGCCGACCGGGGGGACACGGTCGCGTTCGTGCACCGGCTGCTGACGGCCACCGCCGCGCGGCCGGTGCACACCGGCTGCTTCGGCCTGCACGAGTGGGCGATGGTCTACCGGGAGGACGAGCACCGGCACCCACTGCCGCTGCGGCTGGGCCGGGCCGGCACCGACGCCGTCGTCGAGGCGCACCCGGTCCGCTGCTCGCACTTCGACGCCTTCCGGTTCTTCACGCCGGCCGCCGTCCCGCTCAACCGGCTGCAGCCCACCCGCGCCACGCAGGTCGACCTCGAGCAGCCCGGCTGCCTGCACGCGTCGATGGACCTGCACAAGTGGGCGGGCAAGCTGGGCCCCGCCGTCCCGGGGGAGCTGGCCCTCGACTGCTTCGAGCTGGCCCGCGACGTGCGCCTGCTCGACATGCAGGCCTCGCCGTACGACCTCTCCTCCTACGGGCACGCGGCGGTGGCGATCGAGACCGCCGCGGGCAAGGCCGAGTACGTGCGGCGGCAGCGGGCGTTCGCCGAGCGCGCGGCGGTGCTGCGGACCCGGCTGGTCGCGGTCTGCGACGCGCTGCCGGCCCGGGCCGGCGCCGGCGGGGGCCCGCACCGACCCGAGCGGACCGGCGGCGGCCACCGGCGCGACACCGTCCCGTCGTCCGTGCGCCGTACCGTCGAGGCGTGACCTCCTCGCACCGCGACGCGTCCCCCGACCGCTGGATCCGGCTCGACGGCACGGCGAACACCCGCGACCTGGGCGGCCTGCCGACGACCGACGGCGGGCGGACCGTGCCGGGGCGGATCTTGCGCAGCGACAACCTGCAGACCCTGAGCGCCGACGACGTCCGCCGGCTGGTCGACGAGCTGAAGGTGCGCGAGGTCGTCGACCTGCGCACCACCGCCGAGGTGCTGCTGGAGGGCCGCGGCCCGCTGCGCGACGTCCCCGAGGTCACCCACCGGCACTTCACGCTGCTGCCCGAGCGGGGGCACCGCACCGACGTCTTCGCCGTCGAGGAGGACGCCGAGCTCCCCGACCTGCCCGCGGGTTGGCAGGAGTCGGTGCTGCCGCGGCAGGTGGCCGAGCACGACCAGCACGAGCCGCCGGCGGTGCGCTCCTACCTCGGTTACCTGCACGACCGCGGCGACGCCGTCGTCGAGGCGCTGCGCGCGCTGGCGCACGGCGGGCCGGGGGCGGCGATCGTCCACTGCGCGGCCGGCAAGGACCGCACCGGCGTCGTGGTGGCGCTCTCGCTCGCCGTGGCCGGCGTGCCGCACGAGGAGATCGTCGCCGACTACGCGCTGACCGCCGAGGTCATCCACGACATCGTCGCCCGGCTCGCCGCCTCCCCCACCTACGCCGAGGACATGGAGCGGCGCGACGTCGCCGACCACACACCGCACGCCGCCACGATGGACGGGCTGCTCCGCGTGCTCGACGAGCGCCACGGCGGCCCGATCGGGTGGCTGGAGAGCCACGGCTTCGGCGAGGCCGACCGGGCGGCGCTGCGCTCGCGCCTGCGCGACTAGGGCGCCCCTATCGCTGGGGCGCCGGGGCCCGCTCGTCGCGTCCCCGGTGCTTGTGCTCGTACATCGCCGCGTCGGCCCGCTTCAGCAGCTGCTCGGGCCCGCCGTCGCCGCGGTGGACGGCGAGGCCCACGCTGGTGCCCACCGGCACGTCCCGCCCCTCCAGGCGGAAGGGGCGGTCGAAGCAGGCCCGCACGCGCTGGACCAGGGAGTCGAAGCCCTGCGGTGCGGCGAGGCCGCGCAGCACCACCGCGAACTCGTCGCCGCTGAGCCGGCCGACGGTGTCGCCGGGACGGACGGCGGCCAGCAGGCGGGCGGCGACCTGCCGCAGCAGCTCGTCGCCGGCCGCGTGCCCCAGGGTGTCGTTGACCTGCTTGAACCGGTCGAGGTCGCAGAAGACGACGGCGACCTCCTCGGCCGGCCCGCGTCCGGCCAGCGCGGCGGCCAGCCGCTCGAGGAACAGGACCCGGTTGGGGAGTCCGGTCAGCGCGTCGTGCGTGGCCTGGTGGCGGACGGTGTCGAGCAGCCGGGCCTTCGCCATGGCGGTCGACGCCTGGTCGCCGATGCCGCGCAGGCGGGTCAGCACCTCGCCGTCGAGGTGCCCCGGCGCCTCCCCGGGCCGCCACCCCCCGGCGGCGACCCCGAGGAAGACCGTGCCGGCCAGCAGGGGGACGGCGACCGCGTCGCTGCTGCCGATGCCGTGCAGCAGCTGCCGCATCGCCGGGCTGCCGGAGTCGGCGTGGAGCACCTGGCACTCCCGCTCGGTGAGCATGCCGACCAGCTCGGGCGAGTCCTCGGTGGTGAACTCGGTGCCCATCGCGAGGTCGGTGACCAGCGGGTCCAGCCCCTCGGTCGCCGCCGTCCGCAGCGTCCCGTCCTCGGCGTCCCAGAGCATGATCATGGCGCGGGTGCAGCCGACGACCCGGGGCAGCGCGCGGGCGACGACCTGGCAGACGGAGGCCTGGTCGGCGGCGCCGGCCAGCTCGTGGGCCAGGGCCAGCAGCGCGCCGGCGCGGTCGGCCTCCCGCCGGGCGTCCTCGAGGGCGAGGAGCAGGTCGAGCGCGGCCGCGGCGTGGCCGGCGTAGGCGGCGAGCATCGACCGCTCGTCCCCGAGGGCGCCGTCCCCCTCCCGGTAGACGGCCGCGAGACGGCCGTGCGTGCCGCGGGCCGAGGCCACGTCGACGACCACCGCGTTCGGGCCGAGGTCGCCGCCCGCGAGGAGGGTGCGGGCCAGCCCGGCGACGTCCTCGGCCGGGAGGCCCGCGCTGTGCACCAGCGGCTCCCCGCCGGCCGGCGGGGAGACGGCCAGCAGGTAGGCCGGCGCGAGCACCGCCTGCGCGGCGCGGGCGACGATCGTGCGCAGCACGGTGTCCAGGTCGTCACCGGCGACCAGTTCGCGGGCGGCGGTCTGCAGGCCGTGCAGCTGCGAGCGCAGGGCAACGAGCTCGGCGTCGGCTCCCGGCGCGGCGCCGGGGACCCGCCGCCGGACGCGGAACCGGCGCCGGTTCTGCCACGTCAGGTGGTAGACGCAGGCCGGGTAGCCGTCCGACTCGCACTCGTCGTGCCGGACCTCGGCGGGCGGGAGGCCGAAGACGCAGGGCACCGTGCCGATCAGCCCGCGGGCGTAGTCGCAGTCGAGCCGCGAGTGCCGGTAGCCCTCGTGCAGGGTGAACCGGACGGTGGCGGAGGTCGCCCCGCTCTCGACGACCTCCATCGTCGACGTGGTCGAGAACTTGGCGACGGCGCGCGGGAGCTGGCGGTAGACCTGCCGCGGGGAGCCGATCGCCCGCACGAGCAGGACCAGGCCGGGGTTCAGGCCGTGGGCCAGCGCCTGGCTGCCGACGTGCCACATCGTCGCAGGGTCCCCCAGCACCTCGGTGGCCGCCGCGAACAGGCGGATGCGCGACTCGTAGCTCACCCAGTGGTCGTGGCGGCCGAGGTCCGCGGCCGGGAAGGGCAGGCCGGCGCGGCGCAGGGTCTCCTCGACGGCGTCCTCGCCGCCGCGGTCGCGCACGTAGGAGACCACGAGCGCGGTCGTGGCGCCGGAGGTCTCCCGGGCCTCGGCCGGCGCGTTCCCCGTCACGCCCGGTGCATCGGCAGCGCGCACGCCCCGGTTGAGCGCCCTGCCCCGTCCGGGGGAGCCGCCCCCCTTGCGCATCGGCGGCCGGGGGCGTAAACACGTAGATACCCCAGGGGGGTATTTACGAGGGAGGCTCCGATGCACGACCACACGACGTCCACCTCCTCCGGCAGCGCGCCGTGGAGCACCGCGATCCGGGCCACCCTGCACTGCCTCACCGGCTGCGCCATCGGCGAGGTGCTGGGCATGGTCATCGGCACCGCCCTCGGCCTGCCGGAGGCGGCCACCGTGGCGCTCGCCGTGGCCCTGGCCTTCGTCTTCGGCTACGCGCTGACGGTGCGGCCGGTGCTGCGCAGCGGCGTGCCGTTCCGCGCGGCGCTGCGGATCGCGCTCGCCGCCGACACCGTCTCGATCGCCGTGATGGAGGTGGTCGACAACGCGGTGATCCTGTCGGTCCCGGGCGCGATGGAGGCCGGCCTCGCCTCGGGGCTGTTCTGGTTCTCGCTCGCCGGCGCGCTCGCGGTCGCGTTCGTCGTGACGACGCCGGTGAACAAGTGGCTGATCGGCCGCGGCAGGGGTCACGCGGTGGTCCACGCCCACCACTGAGCCGGGCCGACCGGGCAGGGACGACGACGGCCCCGCCTCCGGGTGGAGGCGGGGCCGTCGTCGTCGGCGCTCAGCGCGGGATGCTGTTGTACGCGCGGCTGGCGGCCAGGGTCAGCAACTCGTCGACCATCGCCGGGCCGGTCGCGCGGTCGAGGGCGCGGTCGAGCGCCCGCCGCGTCCGCGCCGCCCGCCGACGCTCGCGCCAGCTGGACGTCACGCTGCTCATCTCTGCTGCTCCTTCGGAAGCCGTCTCGGGGTGACACCTGTACTAATACAGGCAGATCGGAGACTATTCCTAAGGAATTAAGGTCAACTCGGCGAAACGCCGAGGGAACCTCACTCGGCAGGGTGAGCTGCGCCTCGTTCCGCGGCCCGGACCACCTCGCGGACGGCGTCCCGCGCCGACCGCGGGTCGCGGGCCGCCAGGGCCGCCTCGGCCGCGGCCTGGCACGTGGCGAGGTCCACCGTGCCGAGCCGGGCGCCCACCGCCGGCACCGCCGACGCGGCGCAGGACAGCGAGCTGATCCCGAGGCCGACGAGGACGACGGCGAGCAACGGGTCGGCCGCCGCCTCGCCGCAGACGCCGACCGGCCGCCCCCTGCGCCGCCCGGCGTCGGCGGTCAGCCGCACCAGCTCGAGCAGCGCCGGCTGCCAGGGGTCGGTGAGGTCGGCCAGGTCGGCCGACAGCCGGTCGGCGGCGAGCGCGTACTGCGACAGGTCATTGGTGCCGATCGACAGGAAGTCGACGTGGTCGAGCAGCCGCTCGGCCAGCAGCGCCGCCGAGGGGACCTCGATCATCACGCCGGGCACCAGGCCGCGGTCGCGCACGCGGGCGGCGAAGTCCGCCGCCTCGGCCTCGGTGGCCACCATCGGCGCCATCACCCAGGGCGTGCTCCCGGTCTGCCGGGCCGCGCGGGCCACGGCGTCCAGCTGGCGGTCGAGGATGCCCGGGTCGCGGCGGGCGATGCGCAGGCCCCGCACGCCGAGGGCCGGGTTGGCCTCGTCGGGCAGGGTGGCGAAGGTCAGCGGCTTGTCGGAGCCGGCGTCGAGCGTGCGCACCACGACCTTGCGCCCCTCGAACGCGGCGAGGACCTCGGCGTAGCCGGCGGCCTGCTCCTCGACCGTGGGCTCCTCCGCGTGGCCGAGGAAGGCCAGCTCGGTGCGCAGCAGCCCGACGCCCTCGGCGTGCGCCGCCGCCGCCGCGCGGGCGCCGGCGCCGTCCTGCACGTTGGCCAGCACCTGCACGGCGTGCCCGTCCTTCGTGGTGGCCGGACCGCGGTAGCCGGCCAGCGCCTCGGCGGCGACGCGCGCCGCCGCCACCCGGGCCTGCGCCTCCCCGGGCTCCGGGTCCACCGTGACCGTGCCCTGCTCGCCGTCCAGCAGCACGGTCGCCCCCACTGGGACGTCGTCCAGCCCGCCGACCGCCACGACGCAGGGCAACCCCAGCTGCCGGGCGATGATCGCCGTGTGGCTGGTCGTGCCGCCGAGCCGCGTGGCAAGGCCGACGATGCGCGCCGGGTCCAGGCCCGCGGTGTCGGCCGGCGCCAGGTCGTCGGCGAGCAGCACCGACGGCCGCGCGGGCGTCGGGACCCCCGGCTCGCCCTGACCGGTCAGCTCGGCGACGATCCGGTCGCGGACGTCGCGCACGTCGGTCGCGCGCTCGGCCATGAGCCCGCCCAGCGAGGTGAACAGGTCGACGAACTGCTGGGCCGCCCGGACCGTGGCCACCTCCGCGGCCAGCCCGCCGTCGATGCGCTGCTCGACCGCCGCGAGCAGGCCGCGGTCGCGGGCCAGGCCGGCCGTGGCGGCCAGCACCTCGGCGCTGACCCCGGTGGCCGCGGCGGCCCGGGCCTCGAGCCGCCCGGCCACGGTCTCGGCCGCCGCGGTGAAGCGCTGCTTCTCCGCGGGCCGCTGCGCCTCCGCGACCGGCGCCCCGTCGTCGCCGGGGAGCCGGACCGCGCCCGACGGGCGGACGACGGGGCCGAGGGCGACCCCCGGGACGACGGGCGTACCGGTGAGCACGGCCGGGCCGGAGGTGGGCGGGAGCGATTCTGTCCCGGGGGCGGTGGTGGGCACGGGGCGCTCCATGGGTCTCGAGGGCGGGGGACGCCGTCGTCCGTCGGTGACCAGGGTCACGAACGGGCCTTGACTTGTCAACCAATCGGGCATAGAACAACACCACAGCAACCCGAAAGCCACATAATCGGACATCCCGTGTGGCGGCACCCGGAGGGAGGGAGGGTCGCATGTACCCGGAGGAGCGCCAGCACGCGATCGCCACGCTGGTGGCCGAGCGCGGGCGCATCCAGGTCGCCGCGGTGGCCGAGGAGTTCGGCGTGACGATGGAGACCGTCCGCCGCGACCTCGCCGTCCTCGAGCGGGCCGGGATGCTGCGCCGGGTGCACGGCGGCGCGGTCCCCTCGGGGGCGCTCACCCTGGTCGAGACCGGCCTCGGCGAGCGGCACGGCACGCGCACCGAGCAGAAGCGCAAGATCGCGGTGGCGGCGCTCGACCTGCTCCCCTCCGTGGAGGGCAGCGTCCTGCTCGACGGCGGCAGCACCACGGCGGCCCTCGCCGACGTCCTCCCGACCGACCGCCGGTTGCTCGTGGCCACCAACTCCGTGCCGATCGCGACGCGGCTGTCCGCCTCGCCGGGCGTCACGCTGCACGTCCTCGGCGGGCGGGTCCGCGGGATCACGCAGACCGCGGTCGGCGACACGACCATCCGCGCCCTCGCCGACCTGCGCACCGACGTGGTCTTCCTCGGCACCAACGGGATCAGCGCCGGGCACGGCTTCTCCACCCCCGACGAGGCGGAGGCCGCCACCAAGCGGGCCATGGTCCGCGCCGCCCAGCGCAGCGTCGTCCTCGCCGACAGCAGCAAGCTGGGCCGCGAGCACCTGGTCCGGTTCGCCGCCGTCGAGGACGTCGACGTGCTGGTCACCGATTCCGGCGCCGACCCGGCCGCGGTGGCCGAGCTGGAGGACGCCGGGGTCGAGGTCGTGGTCGCGTGAGCCGAGCCGTGCACAGCCGAGGCGTCGACGTCGTCACCCTCACCGCCAACCCGAGCCTCGACCGCACGCTGGCGCTGCCCGGCCCGCTCGACCGCGGCGGCGTGGTCCGCCTCGGGGTCAGCTCCACCGAGCCGGGCGGCAAGGGCGTCAACGTCTCGCGGGCGCTCGCCGCGGCCGGCACCGCCGTCCTCTCCGTGCTGCCGGCCGCCGACGACGACCCGATCGTGGGCGCCCTGCGCGCCCGCGGCCTGCGCCTGGCCACCGTCCCGGTCGACGCGCCGGTGCGCACCAACTACACGCTGGCCGAGCCGGACGGCACCACCACCAAGCTCAACGAGCCGGGGGTGCCCCTCGACGAGGGCTCGCGGGCGGCGCTCACCGCGGCGGTGCACGGGCACGCGGCCGGTGCCCGCTGGGTGGTCCTCTCCGGATCGCTGCCGCCCGGCACCCCGGTCGACTGGTACGCCCAGCTCGTCCGCTCGGTGCGCGACACCGGCGCGCGGGTGGCCGTGGACACCTCGGAGGCCCCGCTGCGGGCCCTGCTCGACGCCGGGCCCGACGCGGTCCCCGACCTGCTCAAGCCGAACGCCGAGGAGCTCGCCCAGCTCGCCGGCCTGCCGGAGGCCGCCGTACTGGCCGACGCCGGCGCCACCCTCGCCGCCGTGCGCGCCCTGCACGAGCGCGGCGTCGCCGAGGTGCTGCTCACCCTCGGCGCCGACGGCGCGCTGCTGTCGACGCCGCAGGGGCTGTGGTCGGCGCAGCCGCCGCCGGTCGCCGTGCGCAGCACCGTCGGCGCCGGTGACTGCAGCCTCGCCGGGTACCTGCTCGCCGACCTCGCCGGGCACCCGCCCGCCGAGCGGCTGCGCAGCGCCGTCGCGTACGGCGCGGCCAGCGCGTCGCTCCCCGGATCCGCCGTTCCCACCCCGGCCCAGGTGGACGGTCCAGCAGTTCGGGTCACGGCCGGTTTCGCCGGCACCAGCAGCACCCCTCTCGTCCGGGCCGCCGGCCGGGACGCCCGCTGACCTGCTCCAGGGGGAACCTCTCCATGCCCGCTCTGATCACTCCCGACCTGGTCGCGCTCGACGCCGACCTGGGAGCCGACAAGGACACCGTCGTCCGCCGGCTCGCCGCCCTGGTCGCCGACGCCGGCCGCGCCACCGGCGCCGAGGCGCTGCACAGCGACGCGATGGCCCGCGAGGCGCAGGCCGCCACCGGCCTGCCCGGCGGCATCGCCATCCCGCACTGCCGCTCGGCCGCCGTCACCGAGGCCTCGCTGGCCTTCGCCCGGCTCTCGCCGAGGGTCGACTTCGGCGCGCCCGACGGCCCGGCCGACCTCGCCTTCCTCATCGCCGCGCCGGCGCACGGGGACGCCGACCACCTCACCCTGCTCACCGCGCTGGCCCGGGCCCTGGTGCGGCCGGAGTTCGTGGCGTCGCTGCGGTCGGCCGCCACCCGCGAGGAGGTCGTCGCCCTGGTGCAGGAGGTGGTCGCCCCCGAGCCCGAGCCGGCCGCCGCGCCGGCCGCCGCCCCCGCCGCCCCCGCTGCCGCTCCGGCCGCCGCCCCCGCGGCGGAGGCGCCCGGCCGCAGCCTGGTCGTCGTCAGCGCGTGCCCGACCGGCATCGCGCACACCTACATGGCCGCCGACAAGCTCACCGCCGCCGCGCGGGCCGCCGGGGTGGACGTGCACGTCGAGACCCAGGGCTCCTCCGGGTCGACACCGCTGGACCCGGCGGTGATCCGGGCCGCCGACGCGGTGATCTTCGCCGTCGACGTCGGCGTCAAGGACCAGCAGCGCTTCGCCGGCAAGCCCGTCGTCCAGTCGGGCACCAAGCGGGCCATCAGCGAGCCGGAGAAGATGGTCCAGGAGGCGCTGGCCGCCGCCGACGACCCCGACGCCCGCCGGGTCCCCGGCACCGCCGCCGCGGCCGGACCGGCCGCGCTCGGGCCCCGGCCGAGCACCGGCGCGGAGATCCGCCGCTGGCTGCTCACCGGCATCAGCTACATGATCCCGTTCGTCGCCGCGGGCGGTCTGCTCATCGCCCTGGGCTTCGCCCTCGCCGGCTACCCGATCGCCAACGCGAACCCGGACACCGGCCAGTCGTGGGCGCTCACCTGGGTGCTGAACAACTCGGTGTTCGACCTGCCCGCGAGCACGGTCGAGAACCTGCGCGGCGGGCTCGCCGGCTACCTCGGCGCGGTGCTGTTCCTCATCGGCAACCTGACCTTCACCTACCTGATCGTCGCCGCGCTGGCCGGCTACATCGCCTACGCCATCGCCGACCGGCCCGGCATCGCGCCCGGCTTCATCGTCGGCCTGGTCGCCACCACGGTGAACGCGGGCTTCCTCGGCGGCCTCATCGGCGGCGTGCTGGCCGGGTTCGCGGCGCTGTGGCTGTCCCGCCTCAAGGTCGGTCGCGTGCTGCGCGGCCTGATGCCGGTCGTGATCATCCCGCTGGGCGCCACGCTGATCTCCAGCGGCATCATGGCGATCGTCCTCGGCCGGCCGCTGGCGGCCGCGATCGGCTCGCTGACCGACTGGCTCAACGGCCTCACCGGCACGTCCGCGATCCTGCTCGGGATCCTGCTCGGCCTGATGATGGCCTTCGACATGGGGGGGCCGGTCAACAAGGCGGCGTACGCCTTCGCCACCGCCGGACTGGCCAGCTACATCGCCGACCCGAGCGAGAACACCGGCCCCCTGGTGATCATGGCGACGGTGATGGCCGCCGGCATGGTCCCGCCCATCGCCCTGTCCCTGGCCACCGTGGTGCGGCCGCGGGTGTTCACCCCGGCCGAGCGCGAGCAGGGCAAGGCGGCGTGGCTGCTCGGGCTCGCGTTCATCACCGAGGGCGCCATCCCGTTCGCGGCGGCCGACCCGCTGCGGGTCATCCCGTCGATCATGATCGGGTCCGCGACGACGGGAGCGATCGTGGCCTCCGCGGGGCTCGAGGCCCAGGCCCCGCACGGTGGCGTCTTCGTCTTCTTCGCGATCAGCGGCCTCCTGGTCTGGCTGCTCGCGATCGTGATCGGCGCCGTCGTAGGCGCCGCGGCGGTGATCGTCGCCAAGAGCATCGGCCGCACCAAGGCCGAGGAGCTGCCCGAGGACGCCGTGGACCTCGAGCACACGCACACCGTGGCGCCGCCGGCCCCGTCGCGGGCCGCCACCGCCTGACACGGGGCGCACTCCCCAACTACCGTCCTGACCAGTACCGATCCGCACGAGGAAGAGGCATCGATGCCCAGTCAGACCGTCACCGTCGGTTCCCGCGTCGGGCTGCACGCGCGGCCGGCGGCCCTGATCGCCGAGGCCGTGGGCAAGGCCGGCGTCCCGGTCACCCTGGCCACCCCCGGCGGCAACCCCGTCGACGCGGGTTCCCCGCTGATGATCATGACGCTGGGGGCCAAGCAGGGCGCCGAGGTCATCGTGACCAGCGACGACCAGGCCGTCCTGGACCGGATCGCCGGCATGGTCGCCCAGGACCTCGACGCGGAGTAGCGGAAGGACCCGGCTGCCCCCCGTCCCTCGCAGGCTCGGGACGGACCCTGCAGCCGGGCCGTTCCAGGACGTGCGCCGGCGCCCGTCCCCTGCGGCTGCGGGGGACGGGCGCCGTCATGACGTGCGGGAACGGCTCCCTCGCACGCCCCGCCACGAGGGTGCCAGTGGCGGGGGCGAGGGGGTTCCTCCTACTGGTCGGGGCGGGAGACGTCGCCGCGCCAGGCGCCGGTCTCCATGCCGCGCTTCTCGATGAACTCCTTGAAGCGCTGGGCGTCGGCCTTCACCTGCCGGTCGTCGAAGCCCAGGGCGGCACCGGCCTTCTCGATGATGCCCTCGGGCTCCCAGTCGATCTGGATCATCACGCGGGTCTTGGCGTCGTCCAGCCGGTGGAAGGTGACCACGCCGGCGTGCTTGGCCTCGCCGCTGGTCGAGGTCCAGGCGACCCGCTCCTCGGGGTGCTGCTCGGTGATCTCGGCGTCGAACTCGCGCTTCACGCCGTCGATGTTGGTGACCCAGTGGGTGTGGGTGTCGTCGATCTGCGTGATGCGCTCGACCCCGCCCATGAACTCGGGGAACGACTCGAACTGCGTCCACTGGTCGTAGGCGACGCGGATCGGGACGTCGACGTCCACGGACTCCTGCACGGTGGCCACGGGGTGTTCCTCCTTTGTCTCGGATTCCGGTCGCGCACGACCTACCCACCGGATCCGGGCCGAACACCTGGAGAACCTCCTGCAGGGGCGCCGTTTCAGGGCAGGCCCGCAGCGACGCTCCCCCGCACCGGGCGGCCCTCGAGCAGCAGCATCTGGGCGAGGTGGTAGGCGTCCGGCTGCCCCGACCAGGTGCCGTGACCGACCTCCCCGGTGGGGCTCAGCTCGTGGTGCCAGCTGCCCGTGGCCGGGTCGGCGAAGACGTCCTCGCCGTGCGCGCGCCAGCGGTCGGCCAGCGCCCGGTAGCGCGGCTGCCCGGTGACCCGCTCCAGCACGGACGCCGCCGCGACCGCCTCGCACAGCACCCAGTGCATGCGCGCGCCCACCACGGGGCGGTCGTCCCAGCCGAGCGTGTACGGGAAGCCGTCGTGCCCGTCGGCCGCCCAGCCCCGCGTCGCGGCCGCGCCGAACAGCGCGACGGCGTCCTCGAGCAGCCAGGACGGCGGGTCGGGCAGCGCGGCCCGCAGGTGGAGCGCGAGCCGCGACCACTCGAACTGGTGCCCGACGGTGACGCCGTACGGGCGGAACGGGTCGGCCGGTCGGTCCCGGTTGAACTCCGGCAGCGGCGTCCAGTCGGCGGTGTAGTGCTCGGGCAGCCGCCAGTCGCGCTCGCGGGCCCACCCGTGCACGATCCGCTCGGTGCTGCGCAGGGCCTGCGCGCGCAGCCGCGGCGCGCGCGGATCGCCGCCGAGCGCGTCGGCCGCGGCCAGCACCGCCTCGACGCCGTGCATGTTGGCGTTGGCGCCGCGGTAGGCGTCGCAGGTCGTCCAGGCGGCGTCCCACTCCTCGACCGCCAGGCCGGCGTCGTCGTCCCAGAAATGGTCCTGCCAGACCTCGAGCGCCTCCTCCAGCAGCGCCGCGCCACCGGGCACGCCGGCGGTCGTCGCCGTGGCCCCGGCCAGGACGACGAAGGCGTGCACGTACGCGGCCTTGGACGGGTCGGCCGTGCTCGCCGCCCACCCGCCGCGCGCCTGGTCGTGCAGCGGGCCGCCGGCCAGGGCGGCGACGCCGTGCCGGGCCAGTTCGTCCGCCCCCGGCCGGCCGAGCAGCGAGGCCAGGCCGAAGACGTGCGTCATCCGCGCGACGATCCACGTCTCCTGGCCGCGGGTGGCGTCGAGACCGCCGTCGTCGCGGAGGTAGCCGAAGCCGTCGGGCAGCTTCGAGCGGGCGGCGAAGGCGAGCAGCCGGTCGAGGTCGGTCACGCCGACGATCATGGCCCCGCGACCACGATCCGCGCTGGATCGGTGGTCACGGCGTCATGATCACGGCTGCAAGGCGAGCGCGATCCCGGGGTCGGACAGCACCGCGCCGACGTCGGCCAGGAAGCGGGAGCCCAGCTCGCCGTCGATGATCCGGTGGTCGAACGACAGCGCCAGCTGCGTGACCTGCCGCGGCCGGACCTTGCCCTTGTGCACCCACGGCATCTCGCGGACGGCGCCGAAGGCGAGGATCGCCGACTCGCCGGGGTTGAGGATCGGCGTCCCGGTGTCCACGCCGAACACCCCGACGTTCGTGATCGTGATCGTGCCGCCGGTCATGTCGGCCGGCGCCGTCCGCCCGGCCCGGGCGGTCTCGGTGAGCTCGGCCAGCGCCCGCGCCAGCTCGACCAGCGAGAGCCGGTCGGCGTCCTTGATGTTGGGGACGACGAGGCCCCGCGGGGTGGCCGCGGCGATGCCGAGGTTCACCGCGCCGTGGACGACGATCTCCTGGGCCTGCTCGTCCCAGGAGCTGTTGACCACGGGGTGCTTCCGCGCGGCGAGGAGCAGGGCCTTGGCCACGAGCAGCAGCGGGCTGACCTTGACGCCGGCGAACTCCGGGCGGGCGACCAGCCGGTCCCGCAGCTTCATCGTGCGCGTGACGTCGACGGTCAGGAACTCGGTGACGTGCGGCGCGGTGAACGCGCTGGCCACCATGGCCGCCGCGGTGTGCTTGCGCACGCCCCTGATCGGGATCCGCTGCTCCCCCGCCGTCACCGGGCTTCCTGCACCGGGAACCCGGGGGACGACGGTGCTCCCGGTACCGGAAGCACCGCTCCCGGAACCTGGAGCAGCCCCGGAGAGGGCGGCGTCGACGTCGGCGCGGGTGATCACGCCGCCGTCGCCGGTGCCGGTGATGACGGCGAGGTCGACGCCGCGGTCCTTGGCGTACTTGCGCACCGGCGGCTTGGCCAGCGGCCGCGGGCGGCGGTGCCCGTGGTCGGCGGCCCGGGACGGCGCCGCCTCCTCGGCCGCGGCGTGCGCCTCGGCGGCCCGGCCGATCTCCAGCCCGCCGTGGCGCACCGGCTTGGTGGTGATGTCGGGCGCGGTGGCCAGCAGCGGCGGGCGCTCGGTGCCCCCGGAGCCGTAGTCGGCCTGCGGGAGCACGGCCGGGGCGGTCGCGCGGGCGGCCACCGCCGCCCCGGTGCGCCGCGGCCGGCGCTTGGCCTCGGTGTTCTTCGGCCCGTAGCCGACCAGCACCGACGTCCGACCGCCCGGGGCCGGACCGCCGATCAGGCCGGCGGCCGGCTCCGTGTCGTCGGGCCCGGGAGCGGCGTCCCCGCCGATGTCGATGGTGATGATCGGGGTGCCGACGTCGACCGTCGTCCCGGCCTCGACGTGCAGCTCGGTCACGGTGCCGGCGTACGGGGAGGGCAGCTCGACGGCCGCCTTCGCCGTCTCCACCTCGCACAGCGGCTGGTTGACCACGACCGTGTCGCCGACGGCGACCAGCCACTGCAGGATCTCGCCCTCGGTCAGCCCCTCGCCGACGTCGGGCAGCCTGAACTGGCGCAGGTCCGGCATGCTCAGAACCCCAGCGCCCGGTCGACGGCGTCGAGCACCCGGTCGAGGTCGGGAAGGTACTCCTCCTCCAGCTTCGACGGCGGGTAGGGCGTGTCGTAGCCGCCCACCCGCAGCACCGGCGCCTCCAGCGAGTAGAAGCAGCTCTCGGTGACCCGGGCGGCGATCTCCGCGCCCAGCCCCAGGGTGACCGGCGCCTCGTGGACGACGACGCAGCGGCCCGTGCGGCGGACCGACTCGAACACCGGGTCGAGGTCGAGCGGCGAGAGGGTGCGCAGGTCGACCACCTCGAGGGAGCGGCCCTCCTCGGCGGCGGCCTCGGCCGCCTGCAGCGCCGTCTTCACCATGGGGCCGTAGGCCAGCACGGTGAGGTCGTCGCCGCCGCGGACCACCCGCGAGGCGAACAGCGGGTCGGGCGTCGCGGCGGTGTCGACCGGCGCCTTCTCCCAGTAGCGGCGCTTGGGCTCGAGGAAGACGACCGGGTCGGGGTGCGCGATCGCCTGCTGGATGCCCCAGTAGGCGTCGACCGGGTTGCTCACCGCGACGACCTTGAGGCCGGGGGTGTGCGCGAAGTAGGCCTCGGGGCTCTCGCTGTGGTGCTCGACGGCGCCGATGCCGCCGCCGAACGGGATCCGGATGACGATCGGCATCGCCAGCCGGCCCTGCGAGCGGGCGTGGATCTTGGCCACCTGCGTGACGATCTGGTTGTAGGCCGGGAAGACGAAGCCGTCGAACTGGATCTCGCAGACCGGCCGGTAGCCGCGCATCGCCAGGCCGACGGCGGTGCCGACGATGCCGGCCTCGGCCAGCGGGGTGTCGACGACGCGGTCCTCGCCGAAGTCCTTCTGCAGCCCGTCGGTGATCCGGAAGACGCCGCCGAGGCGGCCGATGTCCTCGCCCATGAGGACGACCTTGGCGTCGTCCTCCATGGCCCGGCGCAGGCCGAGGTTGAGCGCCTTGCCGATGGTGAGCGTCTCGGTGCTCATTCCCCGGCCCCCTCGAAGCTCGCGTGGTAGGCGACGAACTCCTCGCGCTGGGCGGCCAGCTGCGGGGTCTGCTCGGCGTAGACCGAGTCGAACATCGCCGTGCCCGGCGGATCGGGCATCTCGAGCGTGCCCGTGCGGATCCGGGCGGCCAGCTCGTCGGCCTCGGCCTCGACCGAGTCGAAGAAGGCGGCGTCGGCGATAGCCGCCCGCGAGAGGTGCGCCTTGAGCCGCGCGATGGGGTCGCGCAGCTTCCACTCCTCCAGCTCGCTGGCCAGCCGGTAGCGGGTGGGGTCGTCGGAGGTGGTGTGCGCGCCCATGCGGTAGGTGAAGGCCTCGATGAAGGTGGGGCCCTGGCCGTCGCGGGCCGCGGCGAGCGCTGCCTTCGTCACCGCGAGGACGGCCAGGACGTCGTTGCCGTCGACCCGGACGCCGGGGAAGCCGAAGCCGGCGGCGCGCTGGTAGAGCGGCACGCGCGACTGCCGCTCGATCGGCACGCTGATCGCGTACTGGTTGTTCTGGCAGAAGAAGACGACCGGCGCCGAGAAGGTGGCCGCCCAGATCATCGACTCGTTGACCTCGCCCTGGCTGGTGGCGCCGTCGCCGAGGAACGCCAGCACGGCGCTCTCGGCGCTGTCGCGCTGCACGCCCATCGCGTAGCCGGTGGCGTGCAGGCACTGGGCGCCGATGACGACGGTGTAGAGGTTGAAGTTCGTGGCGGTCGGGTCCCAGCCGCCGTTGTCGACGCCGCGGAACAGGCTGATCACGTCGAGGGGGTCGACGCCCCGGGCCCAGGCGACACCGTGCTCGCGGTAGGTGGGGAAGGCCATGTCGCCGGGTTCGAGGGCCCGGCCGGCGCCCACCTGGGCCGCCTCCTGGCCGAGCAGCGAGGCCCAGATGCCGAGCTCGCCCTGCCGCTGCAGCGCGGTCGCCTCGACGTCCCAGCGGCGGACCAGGACCAGGTCGCGGTACAGGCCGCGCAGCTCGTCGTCGGACAGGTCGACCGAGTACTCGGGGTGCTCGACCCGCTCGCCCTCCGGCGTCAGGAGCTGGACCAGCTCCGGCTGCTGCGGGAGGTGGGGCGCCTGCGCCCCGGGGACCGGGTCGACGACTTCCGTCGCCTGGTGCAGCGCTGTCACAGATCTGCTCCTCGCCGTCTGCCTCGGGGCCGGGGTCGCCGGCAGTGCCTCGGTCGTGGACGTCTCGTGGCGCCGGGGTGTGGCGCCACTCACACATGGTGACACGACATCCCCGTGCGAGGACAACATCACCTGGCGACGATGTGCGCAAGGTTCGCGACGCAGATTGCGCACGATGACTATTAGTAGGACGTCCTCGCATGCCAGACTGAGCAACGTGCCCGACGTCGACGCCACCGACGCCCGGTTGCTGCTCGCCCTCAACGAGGACCCGCGGGCCAGCGTGATGGCCCTCTCGCAGCAGCTGGGGCTGGCGCGCGGCACGGTGCAGGCCCGCCTGGCGCGGCTGGAGAGCAACGGCGCGCTGACCCCGTTCGAGCGCCGGGTGGCCCCCGAGGCGCTGGGCTACCGGCTGCGCGCCTACGTCACCGTGCAGGTCGTGCAGCGCAGCCTCGCCGAGGTCAGCGACGCCCTGGCGCACATCCCCGAGGTGCTCGAGGTGATCGGCCTCTCCGGGGTCGTCGACCTCCTCGTCGAGGTGGCGGCCAGGGACGCCGACGACCTGTGGCGGATCACCGAGCAGGTGCTCGGGATCCCCGGCGTGCAGCGCACCGACACGGCGCTGGCGCTGCGCCGGTTCGTCGACCACCGCACGACGCCGCTGCTCGAGCGGGCCGCCGGACGCGACTGACACCGCCGCCGGATCTGCACTCCGGCGGCGGTCAGCGGCTCACGGCCACCGCCGCGCAGATCTCGCGGGTCAGACCAGCCCGAGGTCGTGCACCGCCCCGGCCACCTGCAGGAAGCCGGCCACGTTGGCGCCGAGCACCAGGTCGCCGGGCGACCCGTACTCCTCGGCGGTCCGGGCGCAGCGGGCGTGGATGTCCCGCATGATCTCCGCCAGGCGGGCCTCGCTGTGCTCGAAGGTCCACCGGTCGCGGGAGGCGTTCTGCTGCATCTCCAGCGCCGAGGTGGCGACGCCGCCGGCGTTGGCCGCCTTGCCGGGGGCGAAGGCGACGCCGCCGTCGCGCAGCACGCGCACCGCCTCCGGCGTCGTCGGCATGTTGGCGCCCTCGACGACGTACCGGCACCCGTTGCGCACCAGCTGCACCGCCGCGTCGCCGTCCAGCTCGTTCTGGGTGGCGCCGGGGACCGCGACGTCGCAGGGGACGTCCCAGATGCTGCCGCCGGGCACGAAGGTGGCGGACGGGACCCGCTCGGCGTAAACCTCGATGCGGGCCCGCTCCACCTCCTTGACCTGCTTGAGCACCTCGAGGTCGAGCCCCTTCTCGTCGACCACGTAGCCGCTGGAGTCGGAGCAGGCGATCGCGGTGCCGCCGAGCTGGTGCACCTTCTCGACCGCGTACACCGCGACGTTGCCCGACCCGGACACGACGACCCGCTGCCCCTCGATCGACTCGCCGCGCTCGGCGAGCATCTCCGCGGCGAAGTAGACGGCGCCGTAGCCGGTGGCCTCGGTGCGCACGAGGGCGCCGCCCCAGCCGAGGCCCTTGCCGGTGATGACCCCCGACTCGTAGCGGTTGGTGATCCGCTTGTACTGGCCGAACAGGTAGCCGATCTCCCGCGCGCCCACGCCGATGTCGCCGGCCGGCACGTCGGTGTACTCGCCGAGGTGCCGGTAGAGCTCGGTCATGAACGACTGGCAGAACCGCATGACCTCGGCGTCGGAGCGGCCCTTGGGGTCGAAGTCCGAGCCGCCCTTGCCACCGCCGATCGGCATGCCGGTCAGCGCGTTCTTGAAGATCTGCTCGAAGCCCAGGAACTTGACGATGCCCAGGTCCACCGACGGGTGGAACCGCAGGCCGCCCTTGTACGGCCCGAGCGCCGAGTTGAACTCGACCCGGAAGCCGCGGTTGATCTGCACCTCGCCCCGGTCGTCCTGCCACGGGACGCGGAAGATGATCTGCCGCTCCGGCTCGCAGATCCGCTCCACCGTCTTCATCTCGGTGAACTCGGGGTGCCGGTCGAGGACGACGGCCAGGGACTCCAGCACCTCCCGGACTGCCTGGTGGAACTCCTTCTCGCCCCGGTTGCGGCGCAGCACCTCGTCGTAGATGTGCTGCACCCGCTCCGGGACCTCGCCGCTGCTCACGCTGGTCGCTCCTCGTCCGGTCCGGACGCCGTCGTCTCGGCTCTGCGGAAACGGTAGGAGCCGCCGGGGAGCGTGGGCCCAGGGGGGTGGGGTACGGGCGCCGGACCGCGTCCCCTCTCCGGGAGGAGCCCCGTGCCACCGATCCGCCGCGACCTGCTCGAGGAACTGCTGCTCGCCTACGGGCCCGGCGGCCAGGAGGACGCCGTGCGCGACGTCGTGCGCCGCGAGCTCGAACCGCTGGTGGACGAGCTGTCGGTCGACGCCGCCGGCAACCTCGTCGGGCTCGTCCGCGGCGGCGGAGGGCCGGTCGTCCGCGTCATGGCGCACCTGGACGAGCTGTCGATGATCGTCAAGCGGGTCGAGCCGGACGGCACGCTGCGGGTCAACGAGGTCGGCACGATGTACCCCGGCAACTTCGGGCTCGGCCCGGTGGCGGTCCTCGGGGACGACGAGGTGCTGACCGGCGTGCTCACCCTCGGCTCGGAGCACACCACGGCGGAGACGCCGCACGTGCAGCAGACCAAGCCCGACGGCGGCGACCGGGCGATGCAGTGGAGCGACGTCCACGTGTTCACCGGGCGCTCGCCCGACGACCTGGCGCGCTGCGGCGTGCACGCCGGCACCCGGGTGTGCGTGCACGCCAGCCGGCGGTCGCTGGTCGACCTCGGCGAGCACGTGGCCGGCTACTTCCTCGACGACCGGGCCGCGCTGACCGCCGTGGTGCACGCGGCCGCGCTGCTGCGGGAGGGCGGGGGCCCGGCCGGCGACGTCCTGCTGGTGGCGACCACCGGGGAGGAGACGGGCGGGGTCGGCGCCGCGTACGCGAGCCGCACCCTGCCCGGCGACGTCACGCTTGCCCTGGACGTCGGCCCCGCCGAGGCCGAGTACCAGGTCGACGTCGGCGACGGCCCCGCGATCGCCTACGCCGACGACGCCGCCGTCTACGACAAGCCGATCGCCGACCGGCTGCTGGCCCTGGGCCGGGAGATCGGCGTGGACCCGGTGCCCGCGGTCTGGCAGGCGTTCGACTCCGACGCCTCGCAGTCGAAGGCCGGCGGCCAGGCCGCGCGGGCGGCGCTGGTCTCGCTGCCGACCCTGTCGACGCACGGCTACGAGGTCATGCACGCCGCGACGATCGAGCGGACGGCGCGGCTGGTGGCGGAGTTCCTGCGCCGTCCGGGCTGGTGACCCTCAGCGGGGACGGCGCACGCGGACCGGACCGCGGGCGGTCGCGACGTCGACGGCCGCGCCGCGCTGGGTGACCTCGACCTCGCCGGCGGCCGCCAGCCGGCCGGCGGCGGCCCGGGCGGCCGGCATGAGCTCCCGCCAGCCGTCGGGGTCGACCGCGCGGGCGGCCTCCGAGGGGCAGATGGACGCCGGGGCGCGGGCGTCGAGCAGCGCACCGATGGCCCGCTCGAGCTGCGCGTCCACGTCGGTCACGTGCCCAGCGTGCGGGCGGCGCGTGCGGACCGCCAGGCGGGGTAGCGCAGCGGGCATGGCGAAGCGGACACCGGTCGGGACCTTCGGCGAGGAGCGCCGCGGCATCAGCCCGCTCGGCTGGGCGCTGCGCGGGGCGGCCGCCGGGGCCGCGGCCAGCACCGCGCTGAACGCGGTGACCTACGTGGACATGGTGGTCCGCGGCCGCGGCACGAGCTCCACGCCCGAGCGGACCGTGGAGGCGCTCGCCGGCAAGGCGCACGTGCCGATCCCGGGCGACGAGGAGCACCGGCGGAACCGGGTGCAGGGCCTCGGCCCGCTGACCGGTCTGGTCGCGGGGGTGGGCGTCGGGGTGCTGACCGGCCTGGTGCGCGCGGCGGGCTTCCGGTCCAGCAAGCCGGTCGGCACGGCGCTCACGACGGCGGGGGTGCTGGTGGCCGCGAACGGCCCGATGACCGCCCTGGGCATCACCGACCCGCGGACGTGGTCGGCCACCGACTGGGTCAGCGACCTGGTCCCGCACCTGGTCTACGGGCTGGTGCTCAAGACGACGATGGACGCCTTCGACAGGCCGTGACCCCGTCCTCGGCTACGAATCGGCGGTGTCGCACGCCTTGGTGGGCGACAGCGTGCGGGAGCGCCGGTGTCGCCCGGAGAACCGGGTCAGCGCCAACCGCGCTCGTCGACGCCGCCGGGCACCGGCGCCTCCGGGTCGTACGGCGTCCGCGTGAAGACGAACGTGCCCAGGTCGAGGTGGTCGGGGGCGATCCGCAGCGGCTCGCCGGCGTAGTAGCCGTCCAGCCCCACCCACGTGCCGTCCGGACGGCGGCGGAACCGGCTGGCCCGGCCGGTGCGCCCCGGCAGCGGCCCGAGGTGCAGCAGACCGCCGGGGACGGCGCGCAGCACGTGCGGCGCGGGCCCCCAGAACCAGATCCCGAGCAGGTCCAGGTCGACCGGCGCCGGCGCGGGCCGCCACGGCTCGACGACGCGCGGCTCGAGCTCCCGCAGGTCGGCGAGCAGGCCGGGGACCAGCGGGTCCAGGCCCGAGGTGGTGTTGGCGAGCTGGACCGCCCCGGCCTGCTCCTCCCGGTCGACGAACACCCCGGCGAGGAAGCCGGGCATCGAGCCGCCGTGGCCGACCAGCGTGCGCCCGTCGAGCCGCAGCACCTGCAGCCCGAGCCCGTAGGCCGACCAGCCCGGCGCGGAGGAGTCGACGCCGGCCGGCTCGGTCATCTCCTCGAGCGTCGCGGGGTCGAGCACGTCGCCGGTGTCGCCCAGCAGGAAGACCGCGAAGCGCGCCAGGTCGGCCAGGGTCGCCCAGAGCTGGCCGGCCGCGGCCATGACCCCGGCGTGGTGCTCGGGCTCGGGCAGGACGACGTCGGCCCACGGGTGCACCGCCGTGCCGGCCGCCGCGGGCGCGACCGGCCGGGGCGTCGTCCGGTGCATGCCCAGCGGGGCCAGCACCTCGGCGCGGACGACGTCCTCCCAGGGCGCGCCGCGGTGCCGGGCCACCAGCTCGCCCAGGAGACCGAAGCCGAGGTTGGAGTAGTGGAAGCGGCGGGCGGCGCCCAGGACGACGTCCTGGGCGCCCAGCTCGAGCTCGGCCAGCGACCCGCCCGGCGTGCGCTCCCACCAGCCGCCGGGGCTCTCGGCCGAGGCGCCGGCGAGGTGGGACAGCAGCTGGCCGACCGTCCGGTCCCCGAACGGCGTGCCCGGCAGGTGCCGGTCGAGCGGGTCGTCGAGCGCCAGGCGGCCCTCGTCGCGCAGCCGCAGCACCGCCACCGCGGTCACCGTCTTGCTGATCGAGCCGAGCCGGTGCTGGACGTCGGTGTGCGGTTCCGGGACGTCGCCGCGCCCCGCCGACCACGCCAGGCCGCCGTCGCGGACGACGCCGGCGACCAGGCCGGGCGCCCGCCCGTCGCGCTGGACGCGGGCGGTGCGGGCGAGGAGCCGGCGGGCGGTGGTCGGCAGCACGGGTTCGGCCATGCCCCGGACCGTAACGGCGCCCGGGATCAGGCGGTGGCGGGCTCCCGGCGCGGCAGCCGGTCCCTGCGGGTGGCCCACCGCTCGAACCACACCGTGGCCAGCGGCGGGACGGCGGCCACGAGCGCCAGCAGGGCGGTGCCCGGCCGCCAGCGCAGCACGCGCGCTGCGACGAGGGCCACGACGACGTAGACGACGAAGACCGCGCCGTGGATCGGCCCGAACACCTGCACGCCGGCCTCGGTGGTCCCGGGGACGTACTTGACGTACATGCCGGCCAGCAGGCCGATCCAGCTGAGCGCCTCGGCGACGGCGACGACGCGGAAGACGGTGGCGGTCAGGGCAGGGGACGGCATGGGCGCGCTTCCTCCTCGGGACGGTTCCGACAGGGGGCAACGCGGGGCGCGCCGCCGGCGTCCCCGGAGCGGGTGTGACCTTCGCCGGATGGCAGGGTCGCAGCGTGCGCGGGCTGGCTCGGCGGGAGTTCTGCCTCGTCCTGCTGCGCCGCATGGCCGACCTGCGCCCCGACCTGGTCGCCGACGCCCTGCCCCGGCTGGGCGCCACCCGGGCGCAGGCGCACGCCGCGCACAACCGCTGGCAGGCGCTGCACCACTCGCCGCGGGCGCCGCGCGGCCTGGCGCTGCGCACCGCCGTGCTGGGGCCGGCCGAGGAGACCGAGGACCGCCGGTTCGGCGACCTCGACCTGGAGGTGCGCCGGTGGCCCCTGCCGCTGTGGCCGCAGCACCGGTGGGAGGTGCTGTCCGGGCCGGGCGGGGAGGTGCTCGAGGAGCACTTCGTCCGCGTGCCCGGGGCGTGGGCGCCCCGCGCCGCGGCCGGGCGGCTGCGGGTGTGGGAGCACGTGCTCGACGACCTGGTGGGCCTGCCCGGCGCGCGCGGCGTCGACCCTGGCGTGCACACGCGCTGGGAGGTCCACCTCCCGGACGGCACCCGCGCCGAGTTCGTGTGGGGGCTGCTCCAGCGGGTCACGCCGCCGTCGGCGGGCTGACCCGCGACCGGCGGACGGTCAGCCGGTCAGCCGGCGATGCGCCGCATAGCGGTGATCGAGCCGACGGCGTCGATGCCGGCCACCTTGACCACGTCGCCGGACGTCGGGGCGTGCACCATCTGGCCGTTGCCGATGTAGATGCCCACGTGGCTCACCGGGCTGTAGAAGAAGATGAGGTCACCGGGCTGCAGCTGGCTGCGGGAGACGGACTGGCCCATCCGCGACTGCTGCGCGCTGGAGTGCGGCAGGCTGATGCCGGCGGCCTTGAACGCGTACTGGACCAGGCCCGAGCAGTCGTAGGAGCCGGGGCCCGCGGCCGCCCACACGTAGGGCTTGCCGCGCTGCGCCATCGCGGTGTCGACGGCGATCTGCGCCGCCTCGCTGCTGGCCACCACCGGGCCCGACGGCAGCGGCTCGGCCCGCTCGGTGCGGCTGGCGCGGTCGGCGCCGTGGGTGGCCGCGAGCTCGGTGGCGGCCCGCTGCTCCTGCGCGCTGAGGCGGTCGAAGTCGGCCCGGTACGCGGCGATCTGCGCCTCGAGGTCGGCCTGCTGGGCGGCGACGGCGTCGAAGGTGGCCTGGGCCTGGGTGGCGGCCTCGACGGCGGTCGCCTGCGCCTCCGCGGCGGCCTGACCGGCGGCCGCCGCCTCGCCGAGGATCTCGTCCTGGTGGCCGGCGACGACGGAGAGCGTGGACATCCGGGCGACGAAGTCGTCGGCGTCGTCGCTGGTCATCAGCGCGGCGAAGCCGTTGAGCCCCTCGCCGGTGAAGGCGCTGCGGGCGATCCCCCGGACCTGGGCCTGCGCGGCGGCGAACGCGGCCTGCGCCTCGGCCAGCGTCGCCTCCGCGGCCGCGACGGCGGCCTGCTGCTGCTCGAGGACCACCCGGGCGTCGTTGAACTGCTCGGTGACCACCTCGAGGTCGTGGGCGCGGGCGGCCATCAGCGCCGCGGCCTCCTGGGCGGTGCCCGGCTGCTCGGGCGCGGCGGCGGCCGGCGCGGGCACGAACGCGAGGCCGAGGGCGGCGGCGACCGCCAGGGCGGCGCCACGGGCGGTCCGGCGGCGGGGGTTCGGGCGCGGGGAAGACGTCCGAGTGGTCGCCATGGGAGGGCGGCTCTCCAATGCTGGCTGTGCGGCACGGGGGGCGGACGCGGGCCGCGGCGCTGCGACCGGTCCGGCGCCGGCAGGTCGCTCACCCAGGAAGGTGACTCAACGCCCCGACGGACACACAGACCGTAAGGGCGTTGCCGTCTCGTGACAATCACCTCGATGTAATTTGTGCACGTCTTCACAACGCTCTGCGCTTCAGTCCGGACGCTGAGTGACGACAGCGGACGCCTGGTCACCCGCCCGCCGGCCGGGATCGCGCCGGGCGACCTGCGCGAAGGGCGGCCCCCGCGGCGGTTACCGTGCGCACGTGGCAGCTACCCGGTACGACGCCGTCGTTGTCGGAGGTGGACACAACGGCCTCACCGCGGCCGCGTACCTGGCCCGCGCCGGGTGGTCGGTGCTCGTGATCGAGCGCGCGGCGGAGGTGGGCGGGGCCGCGGTGAGCCGGCAGCTGTTCGCGGGGGTCGACGTCCGGCTCTCGGCCTACTCCTACCTGGTGAGCCTGCTGCCCGACCGGATCGTCGCCGACCTCGGCCTCGGGGTGGCCCTCGCCGATCGCCGGGTGGCGTCCTACACCGCCGTCGCCCGCGCCGGCCGGCCCACCGGCCTGCTCGTGGAGCGCGACGAGGGCGCGGCCACGGCGGCCTCCTTCCGGGCGCTCACCGGCTCCGACGCCGAGCTCGCCGGCTGGCGGCGGCTGTACGCGCGGCTGGCCACCCTCGCCGAGGACGTCGCGCCGACGCTCACCGAGCCGCTGCTCACCGCCGGCGAGCTGGAGCGCCGGCTGCGCGACCCCGGGATCTGGCGGGACCTGCTGGAACGCCCGCTCGCCGACGTCGTCGCCGACCACCTGGCCGACGACGTGGTGCGCGGGGTGGCCCTCACCGACGGCCTGATCGGCACGTTCGCCGACCTGCACGACGCCGCCGGCCCCGCCGGTCGCTGCTTCCTGTACCACGTGATCGGCAACGGGACGGGGCGCTGGCGGGTGCCGGTCGGCGGCATGGGAGCGGTGACCGGCGCGCTGGCCGCCGCCGCCCGCGCCGCGGGGGCGGAGCTCGCCACCCGGGCCGCGGTCACCGCGCTGGAGGAGGCCGCCGACCGCGTCACCGTGCACTGGACCGACGACGACGGCCGCGAGCGCGCCGTCGACGCCGGGCACGTCGTGGTCGGCGCCGCCCCCGCCGTGCTCGCCGAGCTGACCGGCGCCGACCCCGGCCCGCGGCCGAGCGGGTCGCAGCTGAAGGTGAACATGGTCCTCACCCGCCTGCCCCGGCTGCGGGCCGGCACCGACCCGGCGACGGCGTTCGCCGGCACCTTCCACGTCGACGAGGCCGCCGACCAGCTCGACGCCGCCCACGCGCAGGCCGCCGCCGGCCGGCTGCCCGACGCGATCCCCTTCGAGGTCTACTGCCACTCGCTCACCGACCCGACCGTGCTCGGGCCCGGGCCCCGGGATGCCGGCTGGCACACCCTCACCCTCTTCGGCCTGCACACGCCGGCCGAGCTCTACGCCGCCGACCCCGAGGGGACGCGGGAGGAGGCGGTGCGGCGGGTGGTGGCCCAGCTCGACGCGCACCTGGCGGAGCCGCTGGAGGACTGCCTGGCCCGCGACGCCGACGGCCGGCCGTGCCTGCAGGCGGCCTCACCGCTGGACGTCGCCGCCTCGCTGGCCATGCCCGGCGGGCACATCTTCCACGGCGACCTGTCCTGGCCGGTGGCCGAGACCGCGGCGGAGGCCGGCACCTGGGGCGTGGCCACCGCGTCCCCGCGGATCGTGCACGCCTCCTCCGGGGGCACGGTCCGCGGCGGCGGGGTCAGCGGCCTGGGCGGGCACGCCGCGGCCCGTTCCCTGCTCGCCGGCTGACCCCGACGGGCAGCCCCCGCCGGTAGCTGGTGGCATGACGGGGTGCAGCCGTCCTGGTGGTCCCCCGCGCGCTGGTGGGCCGAGTCGGCCGGGCTGGCCGGCAACGTGCGCCAGCGGCTGCAGGGCCGCGACCTGGCGCTGATCGCGGCCGGGCTGACGTTCTACGCCGGGCTGGCCGTCGTGCCGCTGCTGGTCGTCGCGTTCAGCCTCACCGCCGGGCTGACCTCACCGGCGGCGGTGCGTGCCCTCGGGGAGCGGCTGGCCGAGCTGTTCCCGGCCGAGGTCGGCGCGCCGGACGCCGTCGAGCGGCTGGTGGACGCCGGGGTGGGGCTGGACTGGGTCGGCGTCCTGCTGGCCCTCGTGCCGATGTCGCTGTACGGCGAGGGGCTGCGCCGGGCGCTGCTGCGCTTCAGCCGCCGGGAGGAGACGCTCACCGGCTGGCGCGGCCGGCTGCTCGCGCTGCCCCTGCTGCTGGTCACCCCGGTGCTGCTCTACCCCCTGCTGCAGGCCGTCGAGGTCATGGCCGACCTCGAGCGCGACGGGCGCACGCTGACCCGGGTCGCCGTCGGCTTCTACGCCGTCCTCGCCGCGCTCGTCGTCCCGCTGCTGTGGGGGTTCCGCGTCGTGGCCGCGAGCCGGCCGGGCTGGCGGGCGCTGCTGATCGGCGTCCCGTTCACGGCCGCCTGCCTGTCGGGCTTCCTGCAGGGCTTCGTGCTGTTCCTCGCCCTCCCCCTCGACCTCGGCGCGCCGTTCGGCGGGCTCACCGTGGTCGGCGGCGTCGTCGCCGTCGGGTTCTGGCTGTTCCTGCTGCACCTGGTCCTGCTCGGCGGCTGGCTGCTCACCCAGGCGCTCGACGACCGGTTCGCCGGTCAGTCGTCGACGGCCCCGTCGCCGGGGAAGCCGGGCGCGCCGCCGTCACCGCCGTCCCCGCCCTCGTCGCCCCCGCCACCGGCGCCCCCGCCGTCGTCCGGGGGCACCGGATCCGGTGGTGGGGCCGGGGCCGGTGGGGGCGCGGGCGCCGGCTCCTGCGGCGGCGGCGCGGGCTCAGGGGTCGGCTCGACGTAGTCGGAGCCGTTGCTGACCAGGATGGTCACGACCTGACCGGGGACGGCGCGGCTGCGCGGGCTCAGGCCGACGAACTGACCCGCGGGCCGGTCGCTGTCGACCCGCGCGGTCGTCCACTGGAAGCCGGCGGCGGTCAGCGCGTTCTTGCACGCGCTCACGCCCGAGCAGCGCGGCAGCGGCCGCGTGTCACCGTTCTCGACCTGCTCGTCGGCCGGCGGGAACTCGCCGCTGCCGCGGGCCTCCAGCACCGGCGCCATCGCGTCGTGCCAGATCTGGGCGCCCTTGCCGCCACCGAAGCCGCCGACGTCCTCGTTGCGCTTGGGGTTGAGCACCATGACGCTCGCCGTGATCTCGGGCGTGTAGCCCACGAACGCGACCGAGTAGTTGTCCTGCGAGGTGCCGGTCTTGCCGGCGATCTGGTGCCCCGGCACGTACGCGCGGCGGCCGGTCTGCCCCCCGTAGCCGGGCTCGACGTCGCGGCGCAGCATCTGGTTGAGCGTGTTGGCCACCCCGGCGGGGATCGCCTCCGGCGTGCACCGGTCGCGCACCAGCGGGGCGCCGTCCTCGCCGCGGACGTCCTCGCCGTTGCGGTCGAGCAGCCGGGTCAGCGGGACGACGTCGCACTGCGTGCCGCCGGCCGCCAGGGTCGAGTAGGCGCTGGCCAGCCCGAGCGGGCTGGTGGCCTCCGCGCCGAAGGTGAACGAGCCGCGGTTGTCGTCGATGATCTGCTGCGGCAGCGCCGGGTCGCTGAACTGGAACAGCCCCATGCGCTCGGCCATGCGCACCGGCTCCTCGACGCTGCCGAGGGCGTCCTCGAGGGCGAGGAAGTAGGTGTTCGACGACTGGTACAGCGCGGTGGTCATGTCCAGCGTGCTGCCGTACCGGCCGGCGTTGCGCACGTCGTAGGGCTCGCCGCCGTCCCGGTACACCTTCGAGACGTACGGGTCGGACGTCGTCAGCGTGTAGTGGCTGCCGTACCCCCGGGCCAGCGCGGCGGCGGCGACGAACACCTTGTAGGTGGACCCGGAGCCCTGGCTGGGGGCGACGTTGAGGTTGTACGACTCCTGCGCGGGGTCGGTGACGTCGTAGCCGAAGACGCGGTTGACGCTCATCGCGAGCAGGTGCCCGGTGCCCGGCTCCACCGCGGTGAACATGCCGGCCAGCGAGTCGCCCATGGGCAGGGTCTGCAGCACGGCCTGGTCGCCGGCCCGCTGCAGGTCGGGGTCGAGCGTGGTGTGGATCGTGTAGCCGCCGTGCTCGAGGTCGTCCTGGGTGAGGCCGAGCTCGTTGATCAGGTACTGCTGGACGAAGTCGCAGACGTACGGGCCGACCGAGGCCTGCACGCAGCCGCGGCGCGGCGCCGGCGCGGGGGCCAGCCCCAGCGGCGCGGCCGCGGCCTCCGCCGCCGCGGCCTCGCTGACGTACCCCTGGTCGGCCATCCGCGAGAGGACCTCGTTGCGCCGGGCGGTGGCCGCCTCCGGGTTGGTGAACGGGTCGTCGTGGGTGGGGCTCTGCACGAGCCCGGCCAGCAGTGCGGCCTGGGGCAGCGTGAGGGCGGCGGCGTCGACGCTGAAGAACGCCTGGGCGGCCGGCTGGATGCCGTAGGCGTTCTGCCCGTAGTAGACGATGTTCAGGTAGCGGGTGAGGATCTCGTCCTTCGAGTACTCCTCCTCCAGCGCCAGCGCCAGCTGGGCCTCGCGCAGCTTGCGGCCGAGCGTCTGCTCCACCGCGGCGCGCCGCTCCTCCGGGGTGTCGGCGGTCTGCAGCAGCGTCTGCTTCACCAGCTGCTGGGTGAGCGTCGAGCCGCCCTCCTGCACGCCGCCGGAGGCGATGTTGGTGACAAGCGCGCGCAGCGTGCCCTGCACGTCCAGGCCGTTGTGCTCGAAGAAGCGGGCGTCCTCGATCGCGATCATCGCCTGCTTCATGACCTCGGCGATCTGGTCACCGCCGACCGGCGCGCGGTTCTCCTCGTAGAAGTAGGTGATCGGCTCGCCGTTGGCCGCGAGCACCACGGTGTTGCCCGGCGGCGGCTCGTCGGTGAGCTCGACCGGCGGCTCGCCGAGCAGGCCGGTGCTGCGCTGGGCGGCCAGGGCGGGGCCGCCGATCCAGGGGAAGAGGAGTCCGGCGACGAGGGCACCGGCGACGACGACCGTCGACAGCAACTTCAGCAGAGTGCTGGCAACTTCCGGCCGTTCCATCGCCCTCCTCCCCTCGAACGGTGTCACACCTCAACAGGAAACGTCCCGATCCACAACCACCCGCGCCGCGCAGGGACAGGCGGGACCGGAGTGGCTCCGCTGCCGGGTCCCGGGCGGGGTCCTGCCCGCGGCGGGGGAGCGGCGTCGTCCCTACACGGCGAGCTCCGGCGGCAGGTCCCCGCGGTGGAGGACGACGAGGGTGCTCACCGCACGGGTGAGGACGACGTAGAGCCGGTGCAGGCCGCGCGGCTCCGCGGCCGCGATCGCGCCGGGGTCGACCACCACGACGGCGTCGAACTCCAGGCCCTTGGCCAGCGTCGCGGGCACCACGGCGACGCGCGCCCTGCTGCGGTCCAGGGCCTCGCCGTCGTCGGTCAGCGCCTCGGCGGGCAGCCCGGCGTCGCGCAGCAGGGCGACCACCTCCGCGACGGCGGCGTCCCCGCACACCACGCCGATCGACCCCTCGTCGGCGGCCAGCCGGGCGACGACGTCGACGAGCGGCCCGGCGAACGTGCCCACCGGCCGCACGGTCAGCGAGCCGGCGTCCCGGCGGGTGGCCGTGGCGGGCGGCAGCCCGGGGGCGATGGCCGGCAGCAGCCGGTTGGCGTAGTCGAGCACCTCGCCGGGCACGCGGTAGCCGCGGGTGAGCGGGCGCACGGCGGTGCCCGGCCGGCCGAGGTCGGCGAGGGTGCGGGCCCAGTCGGCCACCGCCCACGGGCCGGTCGCCTGCGCGAGGTCGCCCAGCACGGTCAGCGAGCCGGCCGCCAGCCGGCGGGCGATCGCCCGGCACTGCATCGGGGAGAGGTCCTGCGCCTCGTCGACGACCACGTGCCCGTAGCCGGGGGTGCGCGCCAGCAGCCCGGCGGCCTCGTCGACGAGGACGGCGTCGGCCTCGGTCCAGGGCGCGGTGCGCGGCGAGCGGGCGGGCCGGTGCAGCGCCGCCTGCTCGTCGTCGTCGAGGACGCCCCGGGCGGCGCGGGCCAGCCGGTCGGGCTCGGTGAGCAGGGCGTGGACCAGGTCGGCGGCGTCCCAGGCCGGCCACACCTCGTCGCAGAAGGCCCGCACCTCGGGGCTGCGGGCCGCTCGCCGGGTCTCGGTGTCGGTGGGGCTGCCGCCGGCGAGCTCCTTCTGCCGGCGGGCGTCCTCGGCGAGCGCCATGGCGAGCCGTTCGCGGCCGGCGGCGTAGTGCAGCGCCTGCAGGTGGTCGGCGTTCCGCCCGCGGCGGCGCAGGTCGTCGACGCAGCGCTTGAGCCGCTCGACCGGGACCCGGTAGCGCCGCCCGGCCAGGGGGACGAGCAGGTCCTCGGCCGGCTTGGCGATGCCGCCCCACAGCGCCCGGCGGAGCACCTCGGCCATGCGGGCGTCGCCCTTGAGCACGTGGAGGGCCGGCTCCTCGGCCGCGCGCACCGGGACGCGCGCGGTGAGGCCGGCGACCGTGGTCTGCTCGACGTCCACCTCGCCGAGGGTGGGCAGCACCTGCTCGATGTAGCGCAGGAACGCCCGGTTGGGCCCGACCACCAGCACGCCGGTGCGGGCCAGCTGCCCGGAGTGCGTGTAGAGCAGGTAGGCGGCGCGGTGCAGCCCGACCGCCGTCTTCCCGGTGCCCGGGGCGCCCTGCACGCAGATCGACTCGGTCAGCGGCGCCCGCACGATCTCGTCCTGCTCGGGCTGGATGGTGGCGACGATGTCGCGCATCGGACCGCTGCGCGGGCGCTCGATCTCCCGCCGCAGGAACTCGCTCTCGTGCTCGTCCCCGGCCCCGAGCAGCTCGTCCTCGTAGCCGGTCAGCTCGCCGCCGGCGAAGCCGAACCGGCGGCGGCGCACCAGGCCCTGCGGATCCGCCGCGCTGGCCTGGTAGAACGGCCGGCTCATCGGCGCCCGCCAGTCGATGACCACCGGGTCGCCCGCCGCGTCGCGGACGTGCCGGCGGCCGATGTGGAAGGTCTCGGTCGCCGTGTCGGTGCGGCCGAAGAAGGGCGGCACGCCGGGGTCGGCGGCCAGCCGGCGCAGCCGCTCGGCGCGGGCGGCGCCCAGCCGCTCGGAGGCCCAGGCGTCGACGCCGGCGTCGGTGACCGCGGCGGCCGCGGCGCGCATCTCGGTCAGGCAGTCGGCCGCGCGCGCCAGGTGGGCGCGCTCGGCGGTGAGGACGGGGTCGGGGGAGGTGGTCGTCGCGCTCGCTGCGGAGGACACGGTCGGAGGACGTTACGCCCGGCCGGCCGATCCGTCACGCCCGTTTCCGCGGCCGTGATCAGGTGACCTGGTCCCCGCGGCTCCTCCCCCGCGGTGCGGCGTGGGGGAGGAGCTGTCCGGATCAGGTGGGCTGATCGTGGCCGTCAGCGCTCGTGGGGTTCCACGATGTGGACGGCGACCGCGCGGAACTGCTGCGGCGTCGCGAGCAGCACCGCCTTCGTCGGCTCGCCCACCTCGAGCGCGGGCTCGCGGCGCAGCGCGGCGAGCGGCGCCAGCCGCGGGTCGGCCAGGACGGCGTCGACCAGGCCGCGGTCGCCGCCGGTGAACAGCGCCTCCACCGAGCCGGCGTGCGTCAGGAGCACCCGCGCGGCGGTGTCGGCGGCCGCGGTCACGACGGCGTCGGTCTGGTTGGCCCGGCGGCGGGCGAACCGCTGCTGCGACCACCCGCCGGCCGCGCTGCGCCCCTGCACGAGCCGGGCGTCGACCTTGGAGACCTCCAGCTGCGCGCCGGTGAAGACGCCCACCGCCCACCGGCCGCGCCGCACCAGCAGGACCGCTGCCCGCCGGGGCCGGCGCGCCGCGGCGGTGAAGCCCGTCAGCAGCGCCGGCTCCGGCGTCCAGCCGAACGGCGCCCGCAGCACCGCGGTGGTGCCGTCGGCGCAGGCGATGCGCACCGCGCCGTCGTCCGCCGCCACCTCGGTGAAGGCGCCGTGCCGGTCGGCGACGCCGTCGAGCCAGCGCCCCAGCCGCTCCGGGGCCACGCCGAGCGTGCGGCCGCCACCGGCGGCGGCGCGTGGACGGGTCACCCGGGCAGCATCTCAGCCCCGGACGGGCAGCCCCGCGGCCTCCCAGGCGGCGAACCCGCCGACGACGTCGGTGGCCCGCGACAGGCCGAGCGAGCGCAGCGCGTCGGCCGCGAGGCTGGAGGTGTAGCCCTCCGAGCAGAGCACGACGACCTCGACGTCGTACCCGGTCGCCTGCGGCAGCCGGGCCTCCGACGCCGGGTCGAACCGCCACTCGAGGACGTTGCGCTCCACCACCAGCGCGCCGGGCACCTCGCCCTCGGCCGCGCGCTGCGCGGCGGGGCGGATGTCGACCAGCAGCGCCCCCCGGGCGACGCGGGCCGCGGCCTCCGCCGGGGTCACGCGGTCGAGCCGGCTGCGCGCCTCGGCCAGCAGCTCGTCGATGGTGCGGGCGCCGGCCGGCCGCGCCGTCACCAGTCCACCCCCGCGCGCTCGGTGCCGGTGCGGACCAGGCCGTCGTCGGCGATGCGGTAGGTGTTCATCAGGGTCAGCCGGGGCGCGTACACGTGCACGCTCACGGCGGGCTCGGCGTGCCGGTTGGTCACCTGGTGCACGTAGCGGGGGCCGAAGTAGCGGACCCGCCCGGCCGGCAGGCCGGTGTCGGTCTCGCGGGGCCGACCCGGTCCCCCGGTGGCGACCACCTTCTCGGTGAGCGTGCCGCGGGCGACGGCGAACGCGCCGGCCGAGTCGCCGTGGTCGTGCAGCGGCGTGCCCTGGCCGGGCAGCCAGGACAGCAGCCAGATCTGCGCGTCGTCGAGCTCGTCGTGCAGCGACGCGTCGAGGAACGGGCGGACGTCGTCGGGCTCGAGCAGCGCCGTCCACCGCGTGCTCTCGCGGAAGCCGACCACCGGCTCCCAGAGGCCGGGGCGGGCGGCGAGGGCGACGGCGAGCGCGGCCGAGCCGGTCGGGCGGGTGGCCGCGGCGGCCACGAGCGGGGCGATGCGGGGGTCGGCGAGGGCAGCGGACAGCGGTGCCGGAGACATGCGGGAAGGGGTCCTCACGGGGGTGGCCGCGGCTACGGCGGCAGTGGTCGATGAGAGGGGTGCGTGCTCAGCGACCCGGACACAGCGCGCTCGCCACCCGCAGCAGGTCCACGTCGGACCGGCGGTGGAGGAGCAGCGGAGTCACGCCCCCAATCAACCAGGCGAAGCGAATCCCGTCAAATACGAGCGACTTGGTGTGTTTTGCTCAGGCGGCGAGCGCCGGCTCCGCGGCGTGCTCGGCGGGCACGTGCAGCAGCCGCTGGAACACGCCGACGGCCACGGCGGCGACGCCGGCGGAGACGGTGGCGACGAGGAAGGCGGCGTTCGCGCCGGCGACGTCGACGATCTTGCCGGCGACCGAGGCGCCCAGGGCCACCCCGAGACCGAGCGCCGTGCCGATCCAGGTGAACGCCTCGGTCACCGCGGCCCGCGGCACGAGCAGCTCCGCCAGGGTGAACGAGCTGATCAGCGACGGCGACACGGCGATCCCGGCCACGACGACGAACGGGATCATCACCCAGATGTCGCCGATGAGCAGCAGCGGGACGCTCAGCACGGTGAGCGCCACCAGCACCACGAGCAGGCGGTGGCGCAGCGGGTGCCGCCAGTGCACCGCACCCCAGCCGATGCCGCTGGCCATCGACCCGACGGCGAGCCCCGCGATCAGGACGCCGGACAGCGACATCGCGCCGACCTCGTCGGCGAACGCGACCAGCGCGATCTCCAGCGTGCCGAGGATCGCCCCGACGGCCCCGCCGACGACGAAGAGCACCCGCAGCCCCGGGGTGCGCATGGCGGAGGGGCCGGAACGGCTCTCGTGGCCACCGGGCGGGGGCTCGGTGCGGCGCTGGGCGGCGAAGAGCAGGCTGCCGACGACGGCGAGGGTGAACGCGGTGACCACGCCGGAGGTGGCGTGCCCGGTCGTGGACAGGAACGTGACCAGCACCGGGCCGACGATGAAGACGAACTCGTCGACCACCGACTCCATGGCCAGCGCGGTGGGCAGGCGGTGGCTGCCGCGCAGCAGGTGCGTCCAGCGCACCCGGATCATCGAGGCCACCGGTGGGATGCACGCCCCGGCGACACCGGCCCCCGCGAAGACGATCCAGCGCGGCCAGTCCTCCTTCACCGCGGCGAGGAAGAGCGCGCCGGCGGCGACGAAGACGGCGAGCACGGGCAGCAGCACCCGGCGCTGGCCGTGGCTGTCGGCGAGCCGCCCGATCACCGGTCCGGCGAGCGCCGTCGTCACCGCGCCGACGGCGGCCACCGCCCCGCCGAAGCCGTAGGAGCCGGTCTCCGAGGCGACGAGGAGGACGCAGCCGAGCCCCACCATCGACAGCGGGAGCCGGCCGATGAAGGCGGCCAGCACCATGGGCAGCGCGTGCGGCGTGCGCAGCACGTGCAGATAGGGATTGGCCACGAGGGGGGAGGTCTCCGTCGGAGAAGGTGTCAGGCGTCGTCACGCTAACCGACGCCCCGGTCACGCGGCGCGTCGGACGGGCTCCACGACACGCCGGACCGGCCGTGATCACCCGGACGTGGCGCCCGCCGCGCCCACCCGCGCCGTGTGGTCGCGCCCGCGCGGCGCGCCGCGAGGGTCACGGCTCCGCGGCGCGGGCGGGCGTCGTCCTCCCTTACCGGGACGGGTCCTCCCCCGCGGTGCGACGCGGGGGAGGACCGGTCCGGATCAGGTGAGCTGATCGCCGTCGGCCCCTGCAGCGGGGTCCTCCCGTCAGCCGTCCAGGCGGTGCTTGAGGATCTCCAGCTCGTCCCACATCGTGCTGGGCAGCTTGTCGCCGAACTTCTCGAACCACTCGGTGATCTGCGGGACCTCGGCGCGCCACTCGTCCTTGTCGACGGCGAGCGCCTTCTCGACCTGCTCGCGGGTCAGGTCGAGGCCGGAGACGTCGAGGGAGTCGGCGGTCGGGACGTGCCCGATCGGCGTCTCCTCGGCGGCCGCGGTGCCCTCGAGCCGCTCGACGACCCACTTGAGCACGCGGCTGTTCTCGCCGAAGCCCGGCCAGAGGAAGCCGCCGTCGTCGTCGCGGCGGAACCAGTTGACGTAGAAGATCCGCGGCAGCTTGGCCGCGTCGTGCGCCTTGCCGGTCTCCACCCAGTGCCGGAAGTAGTCGCCGGCGTTGTAGCCGATGAACGGCAGCATCGCGAACGGGTCGCGGCGGACGACGCCGACGGCGCCGGTGGCGGCCGCGGTGGTCTCCGACGACAGCGTCGCGCCCATGAAGACGCCGTGGTTCCAGTCCCGCGCCTCGGTGACCAGCGGGATCGTGGTCTTGCGGCGGCCGCCGAAGAGGATCGCCGAGATCGGCACGCCCTTCGGGTCGTGGTACTCCGGCGCCAGGATCGGGCACTGGGTGATCGGCGTGCAGAACCGGCTGTTGGGGTGGCTGGACGGCTCCGCGGAGCCCGGCGTCCAGTCGCGGCCCTTCCAGTCGGTCAGGTGGGCCGGGGGCTCGTCGGTCATCCCCTCCCACCAGATGTCGCCGTCGTCGGTGAGGGCCACGTTGGTGAAGACGGAGTTGCCCTCGTCGATCGTGCGCATCGCGTTGGGGTTGGTGTCCCAGCCGGTGCCCGGCGCGACGCCGAACAGGCCGTACTCGGGGTTGAGCGCGTAGAGCCGGCCGTCCTCGCCGAAGCGCATCCAGGCGATGTCGTCGCCGAGGGTCTCCACCTTCCAGCCGGGGATGGTGGGCTCGAGCATGGCCAGGTTGGTCTTGCCGCAGGCCGAGGGGAAGGCGGCGGCGATGTAGTAGGTCCTCTGCTGGGGGCTGGTCAGCTTGAGGATCAGCATGTGCTCGGCGAGCCAGCCCTCGTCGCGGGCCATGACCGACGCGATCCGCAGCGAGTAGCACTTCTTGCCCAGCAGGGCGTTGCCGCCGTAGCCGGAGCCGTAGGACCAGATGGCCCGCTCCTCCGGGAACTGGGTGATGTACTTCGTCGAGCTGCACGGCCAGGGCACGTCCTGCTGACCGGGCTCCAGCGGGGCGCCGACCGAGTGCATGGCCGGCACGAACGTCGCGTCGTCCCCCATGGCCTGGAGGATGCGGCTGCCGATGCGGGCCATGACGCGCATCGAGACGACGACGTACTCGGAGTCGGTGAGCTCGACGCCGAACATCGGGTTCTCGGCCTCGACCGGGCCCATGCAGAACGGGATCACGTACATGGTCCGGCCCCGCATGCACCCGCGGTACAGCTCGGTCATGATCGACTTCATCTCGTCCGGGGCCATCCAGTTGTTGGTCGGCCCCGCGTCGGCCTCGTCGACCGAGCAGATGAAGGTGCGGTCCTCGACGCGCGCCACGTCGCTGGGGTCGGAGGCGCACCAGAAGGAGTTCGGCTTCTTCTCCAGGCGGGTGAACGTGCCGGCCTCGACCAGCTTCCCGGTGAGCCGCTCCCACTCCTCGTCGCTGCCGTCGACCCACACGACCCGGTCGGGGGTCGCGAGCTCGGCCATCTCCCGCACCCATGCCAGCAGCCGGGTGTGCGTCGTGGGCGCGTTGTCCAAGCCGGGGGTGGCCACTGAGGTCACGGCATCTCCATCCATGTGGCTGAACTGGTCCCGCCGCACCGACGCCGGGACGGCGCGACCGGGGCTCCGGATCGGGTCAGGCTACAAGGCGTACACCGTCGTGTAACCGTGAGAGATGTTACGTATAAGACGTCTTGTCCGGGGTCGCGCGCCTGTGGTGCGCCGCGGCGTTCACCACATCCGGCGACGCGCCGGCCCCGCGCTGCGCCGCCGTGAACACGCTGCTCACCCGCCCGGCCCGCCACCGGCCTCGCCGGGCACGCCCTCGCCGTCGCGCGCCGGGCGGCCTACGAGCTCCTCCCATCCAGCGCCCCGGTCACCGTGCCGGCGCTGCGGACGTGGGCGACGGCGCGGCCGGCCCACCACCCCGGCGACTCCCTCGCCGGCCGCGTGCCGCGCGGCACGGCGCGGTCATGACGGGGTGATGGCGGGGTCATGGCGCGGACCGGCCGTCAGGCGCGGTAGGCCGGGCCGACCTCGGCGAGGAAGGCGTCCCAGTCGGTCGGCTGGGGCTCGCCGTGCAGTTCGGCCGCGAGCTTGTCGAGGTACCAGTGCCAGCCGGCCGCGACGTCCGCGACGCCCTCCTCGGTCGGCAGGACCTGGCTGAACAGCAGGACGGTGCGGCCGCCCTGCGTGCTCAGGTCCAGCTCGACCCGCCAGTGCTCCGGCTGCGTCCACTCCAGGACGAGCCGCCGCGGCGGGTCGCACTCGACGATGGTGGTCGGCGAGGCGGCCGGCTCGTCCCCCTCGTGGAGCATCATGAACGTGCCGGTGCCGCCGGCGCCGCGCTCGCCCTCGTAGGTGCCGATCCAGCGGGCCAACCGGTCGTTCTCGGTGAGCGCCGACCAGATGTCCTCGATCGGGTCGGGCCAGCTCCGGCGGAACACCAGCCGCCGGCCGCCGCCGGGTTCGGGGGTGACGACGCCGCGGCGGTCGTCGGGGCTGTCGCTCATGCCGTGTCTCCGGTCCGTCGGGCCCGCCGGCCGCGGGCGATCTCGGTGTCGAGCGCGTCCAGGCGGGCGGCCCACAGGTCGCGGTAGGGCTCCAGCCAGTCGTCGAGCTCCCGCAGCGGTCGCGGGTCGAGCGCGTAGAGGCGGTGGCGGCCCTCCACCCGGTCGTGCACCAGCCCGGCCTCGCGCAGCACCCGCAGGTGCCGGCTGATCGCCGGGCGGCTCACCGGGAAGCGGGCGGCCAGCTCACCGGCGGCGAGCTCGCGGCGCGCGAGCAGCGCGACGATCTCCCGCCGGGTGGGGTCGGCGAGGGCCCCGAGCGCCTCCACGGCTAATGCGTAACATATCTGTTACGGGTTGACCAGGGGCCGGCCGGGGCATGCGACCGGCCATGACCGTCACCGATCCCGACGTCCCCGACCCGCTCAACGACCCGCGCACCACGCAGGCCGACCCGGGCGCCCTCGCCGAGGGCGCCGACCTCGCCTCCACCGCGGACGACCCGACGGCGACCGGCGAGGACGAGCTGCAGGCCGGGGGGACCGAGGCCGACGACGCCGGCGGCGGCGACGTCACCGGCGGTGCCTTCTCCGAGGCGCCGCGCGGCTGAGCCGTTTCACGGGCCCCACCACGGGAAAGCCCTCGCCGTCCCGCAATCCCCCCAGCTCGAGGAGGTAACGATGGCCACCGGTGAGACCGGCTTCGAGGACGTGACCTACGACCTGATCTCGGTGCAGTACCACTCGCTCAAGGCCGGGCACGACTACGGCCAGTACGTGCGGGACGCCGAGAACGCCGGGCTCGACGACATCGCGGGCTTCTTCCGCGAGGTCATGGAGCAGGACTCGCAGCGGGCCAGGCGCTGCCACGAGTTCCTGCGGCAGCTGTCCGGCACCGAGCAGGGCGGTCCGGCGACCCAGTAGCTACAGCGCGCAGGCGTCCCCGGCACAGCCGTCGGCGTCCGGCACGGTGCGCAGCGGGTGGGCCTCGGCCCACGCCTGCTCGAGGACCTGCAGCAGCAGGGCGGCCGGCTGGGCGCCGGCGGCGCCGTACTTCCGGTCGACCACGAAGAACGGCACCCCCGTGGCGCCGAGCGCCCGGGCGGTGGCGACGTCCTCGTGGACGGCCGGCAGGTAGCGGCGGTCGGCGAGCGCGGCGCGCACCTCGGCCTCGTCCAGGCCCACCTCCACGGCGAGGGGGAGCAGGTCCTCGACGGAGAACACCGGGCGGCCCTCCTCGAAGTGGGCGTGCAGCAGCCGCTCCTTCATCTCCCCGCCCCGGCCGCGCGCCGCGGCCAGGTGCAGCAGCTCGTGGGCCGGCAGGGTGTTGCCGCTGACGCCGTTCGCCAGGTCGTAGCGCAGGCCCTCGCCGGCGGCCATCTCCTCGACCCGCGCCTGCATGGCGCGCATCTCCTCGACCGAGCGGCCGTACTTCTCCGCGAGCGCGGGCAGCGTGGGGAAGGTCTCGCCCTCGGGGATCGACGGGTCGAGCTGGAACGACCGCCAGACCACCTCGACCTGGTCGCGGTGGGGGAACCGCTCCAGGGCCGCCTCCAGGCGCCGCTTGCCGATGTAGCACCAGGGGCAGACGACGTCCGACCACACCTCGATCCGCATGGTCGGGTGAACGTTCAACCAGTCCCGGGTCATTCCGCGGGCCGGTGCGCCTCCGCCTGCACGTGGCCGGCGGCGTCGGTCGGGTCGAGGAACACGTAGCGCACGCCCGGGTGCCGGGCGACCAGCCGGCGCTCCGCGTCGTCGGACGTCCGCTCGATCTCGTCGGCGGTGGCCTCGTCGGTGAAGTCGACCTTGGCGGCGACGACGAGCTGCCCGGGCCCGATCACCGAGGTGATCAGCAGCGGGACCTGCTCGACGTGCGGCAGCGCCAGGATCTCCCGGCGCAGCTCCTCCTCGATCCGCGAGGAGGCCGCCTGGCCGATCAGGGGCGAGGCGTTGGCCCGCGCCAGCGAGTACGCCACGGCGAGCAGCAGGACGCCGATGGTGATGGCCGCGACGCCGTCCCACGTGGGATCGCCGGTGACGTGCTCGAGGAACAGGCCGGCCGCGGCCAGCAGGAGCCCGACCAGCGCCGCGCTGTCCTCGAAGGTGACCGCCTTGACCGTGGTGTCGGTGGTCGCCGACAGGTACCGGCCCGGCGTGACCTTCCACCGGCGCGCCGCGCCGCGGACCTGGCGCACCGCCTTGAGCAACGACGCCCCCTCCAGCACGAAGGAGACGGCCAGGACGACGTAGGCGACGGTCGGCGAGCCCTGCTCCTCGCCGTGCAGGATCGTGCTGATCCCCTGCCACACCGAGAAGCCGGCGCCGAGCACGAACGTGCACAGCGACGCCATGAACGCCCAGAAGTACGTCTCGCGGCCGTAGCCGAACGGGTGCTTGTCGTCGGCCGGCCGGTTGCCGCGCTTGAGCGCGATGAACAGCAGGACCTCGGTGATGGTGTCGGCCAGGGAGTGCGCCGCCTCGGACAGCATCGCCGAGGAGTGGCTGATCAGGCCGCCGACGAGCTTGGCGATCGCGATGCCGAGGTTGGCCAGCCCGGCGAGGACGACGGTGCCGGTGCTCTCGCCGCCGCTGTCGTGCTCGGGGCCGCCGGTGTCCCCGGGAACGGGCGGAGCCGGCGGCCCCGGGGTGACGACGGACTGCTCGGGCGCCGGCGGACTCATGGCGCCATCGGTGCCCCGCGGTTGGGTTCGGCAACCGCCGGAGACCTACCGCACGCCGACGAGGTCCACCACGAAGACCAGGGTGGCGCCGGGCTTGATGACGCCGCCGGCGCCGCGGTCGCCGTAGGCCTTGTGCGGCGGGATCGTGAGCCGGCGGCGGCCGCCGACCCGCATGCCGGTGATGCCCTCGTCCCAGCCCTGGATGACCATTCCCACGCCCAGCCGGAACTCCAGCGGGTCGCCGCGGTCCCAGGAGGCGTCGAACTGCTCGCCGCCCTCGTGGGTCACGCCGACGTAGTGCGCGCTCACCAGGCTGCCGGGGGTCGCCTCGGGGCCGTCGCCCACCACGAGGTCCTCGACGACGAGGTCGGCCGGGGCGGGGCCGGTCGGCGGGTCGACGTCCGGTCGGGTCAGCTCGGCCACGGTGCTCCCTCCTGCTCCCGGGGCGGTCCCGGCGCTGCGCTCCATCCAAGCAGCGGCGCCACCGGAGCGCTGCCCGCGGCCCCCGCCCCCCCGGCGATCATGGAGCTCGGGGAGCGGCACGCCGCGGCGACCCGGCGTGCCGCTCCCCGGACGCCATGATCACCGCAGCGGGACGCCGGGCCGTTAGCCTGCGCCGCGTGATCGACCACCTCTCGCTGCAGGTCGCGGACCTCGATGCCGCGGCGTCGTTCTACACGCGCGTGTTCGCCCCGCTGGGCGTGCGCGAGGCCATGCGCCACGGGGACGCGGTGGGGCTGTGCGGCCCCGACGGCTTCCCGCAGCTGTGGCTGGGCACCCAGGTGGACGACGGCGTGCGGCCGGTGCACCTGGCGCTGCGCGCGCCCTCGCGGGAGGCGGTCGACGAGGTGTTCGCGCTCGCGAAGGACGCCGGCGCGGAGATCCTGCACGAGCCGCGGATCTGGCCCGAGTACCACCCGGGCTACTACGGCGTCTTCTTCCGCGACCCCGACGGCAACAACGTCGAGGCGGTCCACCACACCCCGCCGTCGTCCTGAGCGGAGTGCCACGGGCGCGGGATCCGCGCCGTGGCACTCCGACGGCTCAGGTGAGCAGCAGGTCGAGGGCCGCGGCCGCCGTCCAGGACTGGCAGGCGCTGCCCAGCGGCTCGCCCGTGAACGGCTCGTAGTACTCCGCCAGCGAGCCCTCGGCCAGCTGGTCCAGCGAGGCGCGGCGCAGCGGCGCCGCGACGTCCTCGAGGCCGCGCTGCTCCAGCATCCAGACGAACAGCCAGTTGATCACCGGCCAGCTCGGGCCGCGCCAGTAGGCCCGCCGCCGGAAGTCCGGCGACGTCGGGCTGGTCGTCGGCAGGACGGCGTGCCGCAGGGCGGGGTGCCCGGTCCAGTCGGTCGACCGCAGCAGGCGCACCATCGCGCGCTCGCCCGCCTCGTCGAGGCCGCCGCACAGCAGCGGGGCGAACCCGGCCACGGTCTGCACGCGCAGCCGCTCACCGGTGCGCAGGTCGGTGTCCAGCGCCAGGCCCAGCTCGGGGTCGACGCCGGCCGCCACGCCGGCGCGGAAGCGCGCCGCGTGCTCCTCGAGCTCGGCGACCTCCGGCGCGCCCAGCGACCGGGCGATCCGGGCCAGGGCCTCGCTCGCGGCGGCCATGATCGCGGACATGAAGACGTCGGTGGTGAGGTAGCTCGCCGTCGCCCGGATGCGGGCGTCGTCGTAGCGGGCGGCCTTCAGCTCCTCGACGCTGGTCAGGTACCGGTCGTACTCCAGCTGCGTGGGGCGCTGCCGGGTGTCGGTCACGATCCGGGTGTCCCGGCGCCGGTAGGGCGGCAGGTCGGCCGGGACGTCGACCCGGGAGTAGGGCCCGTCCCAGCGGGGCGAGTTGTCCATCCCGCCCTCCCAGCCGTGGTGGACGGTGAGCAGGCCGGTGCCCTCGGGATCGCGCCGGTCGGCGAGGTAGCGGTGCCAGGCCAGCAGCGTCCGGTAGGCGCCGGGGAGCCAGGCGCGCACGTGCGCGGCCGCGGCCGGTCCGTGGCTGTCCGCGATGGCGGCGATGCGCTCCACCGCCAGGGCGTGCACCGGCGGCTGGCAGATGCCGCTGGTGCGGGGCGCCGCCGGCGCGGCGTCGCTGACCTCGCACCCCCACCGGTCGGGGCCGGGGAAGTAGTCGTGCTCGTCGGGGTCGAAGACGATGTGCGGCAGCATGCCGGTGGCCCACTGCCCGCTGAACAGGTGGTCGAGCTCCGCGCACGCGCGGCGCGGGTCGAGGTGCGCGATGCCCACCGAGACGAACGCGGCGTCCCAGCTCCACTGGTGCGGGTAGAGGTGCGGCGCGGCCTTGGTCATGGCCCCGGCGCTGTTCGCCCGCAGGGCGTAGGCGGCGCGGGCGGCCAGCTCCGCGCCGCGGACGCCGGTCTCCGCGAGGACGGCGTCCGCGGCCCAGTCGAGCGCCAGGTCGTCGGTCAGGTCGTCGGCGGTGGTCACGCGAGGCTCCGCAGCAGCGCCGTGGCGCGGGGCAGCACCGTGGCGGCGTCGCCGGACAGCCGGCACTCGAAGGCGAGGAAGCCGTCGTAGCCGAGCGCGTCGAGCGCCCGCAGGTGCGCGGCCCAGTCGACGTGGCCGGCGCCGGGCTCGAGCCGGTTGCTGTCGGAGAGCTGCACGTGACCGAGGCGGCCGGCGACGCCGCGCAGCGCGGCCGGCGGGTCGGCCTCCTCGATGTTCATGTGGTAGGTGTCGGCACCCACCCGGACGCTCTTCAGTCCCGTGGCCTCCGCCAGCTCGGCGGCCTGGGCCAGGGTGTTCACCATGTGGTCCTCGTAGCGGTTCAGCGGTTCGAGCAGGATGCGCGTCCCCTCCCGCTCGGCGACCTCGCCGAGCCGGACGAGCGCGTCGAGCAGGACCTCGCGGTCCTCCTCGGGCGAGCGGGGCGGGGTGAACGGGGGCAGCCGGCGGGAGAACATCCCCCAGGAGGCGGGGGTCATCGCGCCGACGCCGCCGAGCGCACCGATGACCTCGACCTGCGTGGTCATGTTGGCCAGCGCGTCGGCCCGCCGGTCGGCGTCGAAGTCGCCGATGAAGTGGTCCATCTCCACGCAGACGGTGGGCAGCACGACGCCGTCGCGCTGCGCCGCGCGCAGCTGCGGCAGCCGCTCGCGCAGCGCGTGACCGCCCTGGCCGCGCAGCTCCACGCCGTCGAAGCCCCAGGCCAGCGCGGTGTCCCACTTCTCCTGCAGGGTCGCCCCGGGGAGGACCTGCTCCTGGACGGCGAGCCTCACGACGCGCGCTCCAGCGCGGCAGCCGGGCGCGCGGCGGCGCGGAAGTCGAGCACCACCTGCAGGGCCTCGGCCGGGCGCTCGTCGAGCAGCCGGTAGGCCGCGGCGACGTCCTGGCAGGGCACGACGTGCGACACCAGCGAGGCGACGTCGACCCGGCCGTCGACCACGAGGTCCATGAAGACGCGGTGCAGCCGCTCGGGCGTCCACCGGTCCCCCAGCCCGGCGGGCACGCCGCCGATCTGCGAGGCGACGATCTGGATGCGGTTGTGGTGGAACTCCTCACCCAGGTGCAGGCCGGTCCCCTCGCCCTGGTAGAAGCCCGAGGCGATCACCCGGCCGCCGGGCACGGTGCAGCGCACCGCCTCGTGCAGCGCCCGGTACGAGCCGCTGAGCTCGATGGTCACGTCGGCGCCGGCCCCCGTGCCGTTCTTCACGCACTCGGCGACGGGGACGGCCTCGTCGGTGGGGTCGAGCGCCAGGACGGCGCCGAGCCGGCTGGCCAGCTCGCGGCGCGGGGCGATCCCGTCGACGGCGACCACCCGGGCGCCGGACAGCACGGCCAGGCGGGTGGCGAGCAGCCCGATCACGCCCTGCCCGAAGACGGCGACGGTCTCGCCGAGGTGCACGTCGGCGGCGAGGACGGCGTTGAGCGCGATGGCCCCCACCCGGGCGAACACGCCGACCACCGGGTCGACCCCGGGTGGCAGCCGGCGGCCGGCCAGCGTCCCGGCGGGCAGCACGGCCTCGCTCCGGTGGCCCCAGATGCCGTGGACGACGTCGCCCGGCCGCAGGTCCGCGACGTCGTCGGCGACCTCGACCACCTCGCCGACCTCGCTGTAGCCCCAGCCGGTGACGGGGTAGTCGAAGCTGCGCCCACCGTCGGTGAACAGCCGCCGCTCGGGGTCCCAGTGCTTGTTCAGGTAGACGTTCGAACCCCGGTAGGCGGTCATCTCCGTCCCGGCCGAGATCCCGGAGTAGAGGGTGCGCACCCGCACCGACCCGGGCCGGAGGACGGGCGCGTCCTCCTCCACCAGGGCGACGCTGCCCGGGCCGGTGAAGCTCACCACCACGGGCCGCCCGTGGAGCGCGGCGCCCCCGCGGCGCAGCGGCTGCGCGATCGGGGCGGGGCGCACGGCCGCCGTCGTCGGAGTGCCCACGGTGGCGCTCGCCTCCCGGTCTTTCTGGTTCACGGGAGCCATATCGGCGTGCCCACAGACCACTTTACAACGACCGCTTGACGCTTTACGCCTGACTGCACTACATAATTGCTGTGCCTCGTTTGTGATGTACGGAACACCGCTGGCCGCTACTGTCCGTAGCACCCGGCCGCTCCCAGCAAGAGGAGAACGGAATGAGCGCAGCGACGCGACGACTCCGCGGAACCCTCGCCGTGGCCAGTGCGGCCGTCCTCGTCGCCGGGTGCGGCTCCGACGACGGTGGTGGCGGCGGAGGCGGCGACGGCGGCGGTGACGGCTCGCTCACGGTCTGGACGCTGGAGAACCTCCCCGACCGGCTGCAGGCCCAGGAGGAGATCGCCGCGGCGTTCACCGAGGAGACCGGCATCGAGGTCGAGCTGGTCGGCGTCGCCGAGGACCAGTACAACCAGCTGCTCACCTCGTCCGCGGCCGCCGGGGAGCTGCCCGACGTCATCGGCGCGCTGTCGCTGGCCGGCGTCCAGGCGCTGGCGGCCAACGAGCTGCACGACCCCGACGCGGCCGCCGCCGTCGTCGAGGAGCTCGGCGCGGACACCTTCTCCGAGCAGGCCCTGGAGCTGACCCGGGACGGCGACACGCAGCTGGCCGTGCCGAGCGACGGCTGGGCGCAGCTGCTGGTCTACCGCAAGGACCTCTTCGACGCGGCGGGCCTCGCGGCGCCGGAGACCTACGAGGACATCCTGGCCGCGGCCCAGGCGCTCGACACCCCCGAGCTGGCCGGCTTCACTGGCGCCAACGTGCCGAACGACCCGTTCACCCAGCAGACCTTCGAGCACCTGGCGCTGGGCAACGGCTGCCAGATGGTCGACGACGACGGCGCGATCCAGATCGGCAGCGACGAGTGCGTGGCCGCCTTCGAGTTCTACAACGACCTGATCACCCAGTACTCGGTCTCGGGCGCGCAGGACGTCGACACCACCCGGGCCGCCTACTTCGCCGGCCAGGCCGCGATGGTGGTGTGGTCGTCGTTCATCCTCGACGAGATGGCCGGGCTGCGGAACGACGCGCTGCCGACCTGCCCGGAGTGCACCGCCGACCCGGCGTTCCTCGCCCGCAGCAGCGGCGTGGTCACCACGATCGCCGGCCCGGACGGTGACGAGGGGGCGCAGTTCGGCGAGGTCGTCTCGTGGGCGGTGACCGCCGACGCCGACACCGAGTCCGCCCAGCAGTTCGTGGCCTACATGATGGAGGAGGGCTACGAGCAGTGGATCGGCTTCGCCCCGGAGGGCAAGGTGCCGACCCGCCAGGGCACGGCCGACGAGCCGACCCGCTTCATCGACGCGTGGGCGACCCTGCCGGCCGGCGTCGACACCAAGGCGCCGCTGTCCGACTTCTACGGGCCCGACGTGCTGACCGCCCTGCAGGAGGCCCCGGACACGATCGCGCCGTGGGGCATCTCCCAGGGGCAGGGGGCCCTGATCGGCGCGTCGCTCGGTGAGCTCCCGGTGCCGGAGGCGATCGCCGCCATGACCGCCGGCGAGATCAGCCCGGACGAGGCGGCGCAACAGGCGGCCGACGCCCTGCAGGAGATCGCCGACGGCCTGGACTGATCCGGTGGCCACCTCGACCCGGCCCCCCGGTGACCGCGAGGAGACCCGCGGTCGCCGGGGGCTGCACCAGTGGCGGGAGGCGCGCTTCGGGCTGGCGCTGATCTCGCCGACCGTCGTCCTCGTGCTCGTGCTGGTGGTGCTGCCGATCCTCTGGACGGTGATGCTGGCCTTCCAGGACCTGCGGCTGATCCGGCTGCGCACCGCCGGGCTGTTCGGCGACTACACGCTCGACAACTTCGTCGACGTGTTTACCTCGCCCGGGTTCTGGAGCTCCCTGGTCACCACGCTCGTCTACGCCACCGGGGGGACGGCGGCGGCGATCGGGCTGGGCCTGGTGGCGGCGCTGGCCCTGCGCGCCCCGTTCCGCGGCCGCGGGTTCGTGCGCGCGTCCCTCCTGCTGCCCTACGTGGCGCCGGTCGTGGCGGCGACGTTCGTCTGGGGCGTCATGCTCAACCCGCAGTTCGGCATCGTGAACGAGGTCGGCACGGGGCTGCTGGGCTGGGACGAGCCCATCGCGTTCCTGTCCGAGCGCCCGTGGGCACTGCTCACGGTGATCTTCTTCGAGATGTGGCGCTCGTTCCCGTTCGCCTTCCTCTTCCTCACCGCCCGGCTGCAGGCCGCCCCGGCGACCCTGGAGGAGGCGGCGCGGGTCGACGGCGCGACGCCGACGCAGGTCTTCCGGCACGTGGTGTGGCCGCAGCTGCTGCCGACGATCGCGGTGCTGGCCCTGCTCCGCTTCATCTGGACGTTCAACAACTTCGACGACATCTACCTGCTCACCGGCGGCGGCGCCGGCACCGAGGTGATCAGCGTGCGGGTGTTCGACTACCTGGTCAGCCGCGGGGACATCGGGGCCGCCTCGGCCCAGGCGCTGGTCCTGGCCGCGGTGCTCACGGTGCTGGTCACGGTCTACTACCGGTTCGCGGCGAAGGACGAGGTGGCCTGATGGCAGGCGTCGCCACGGTCCCCGCCGAGACCCCGGCCGCGCCCGCCGGCCTGCCGGCCCGGGCCCCCCGGGCGCGGGGCTGGTCGCGCAACGCGGTCGAGACCCGCGTGTTCGGTGTCCTGCGCTGGGTCGTGATCGTCTTCCTGGTGCTGTTCACGCTCTTCCCCTTCTACTACATGGTCCTGCTCTCGGTCCGGGACCTGAGCTCGCTGGTGCAGGACCCGGGCCGGCTGTGGCCCACGCTGCAGGAGCTCACGGTCAGCACCTACCGCGAGGTGCTGACGCCCACCGACGACGGCGGGCAGGGCTTCCTCGGCTTCATCCGCAACAGCGGCCTCATCGCCCTGGGCACGGTGGCCGTCACGCTGGCCTTCGCCATCCTGGGCTCCTACGCCATCGCCCGGCTGCAGTTCCCCGGCCGGCGCAAGGTCAGCGTGCTGTTCCTCGCCGTCTACCTGTTCCCGAGCATCCTGCTGGCCGTGCCGCTGTTCGTCTTCTTCACGCGGATCGGGCTGCGGGGCTCGCTGGCCGCGCTGGTGCTGGTCTACGTGTCGCAGACGGTGGCGGTGGCGATCTACACGCTGCGCAACTACTTCCAGACCGTGCCGGCCAGCATCGAGGAGGCCGCCGCGGTCGACGGTGCCAGCCGGTTCACGATCCTGCGCAAGATCACGCTGCCGCTGGCGATGCCGGCGATCCTGTCCAACGCGCTGTTCATCTTCATGATCGCGTGGAACGAGTTCCTGTTCGCGCTGCTGTTCCTGGTGGAGGACCGCTCGCGCTGGACGGTCTCGCTGGGCCTGTCGCAGCTGGCGGGCAGCATCGAGATCCCGACGACTGTGCTCATGGCGGGTTCGGTGATCCTGACCCTGCCGATCGTCATACTCTTCTTCGCCAGTGAGCGGCTGCTGACCGGTGGTCTGACCGCCGGCGCGGAGAAGGGGTGAGGAGCTGGTCGAGCGCGCCGAACGTGCGGGGCACCTGCTCGATCTCGTCCGCCGAGGGAGGGCCCGGACCCGCGGCGACCTGATCGAGCTCACCGGGCTGTCCCGCTCCACCGTCGCCGCCCGCGTCGACCTCCTCGTCGAGGCGGGCTACCTGCGCGAGTCCGGCCGGGAGCCCGGCGTCCGCGGCCGCCCGTCGCACGTGCTCGGCCTCGACGGCTCCGGGGGCGTCGTGCTCGCCGCCGACCTCGGTGCCGCGCACGCCACCCTGGCGGTCTGCGACCTGGCCGGGCGGTCCCTGGCCGAGGAGACCCACGAGCTCGACCTGGCCGCGGGGCCCGACGCGGTGCTGGGCTGGGTGGAGAAGCGCTGGGAGGAGATGCTCGGCACGGCGGACGTGACGACGAGCCGGGTGCTCGGCCTCGGGCTCAGCGTCCCGGGCCCGGTCGACGTGGCCGCCGGGCGGGTCGTGCAGAACACCTCGGTCATGCCCGGCTGGCACGACCACCCCTTCCGCGACCAGCTCGTCGAGCGCTTCGGCGTGCCGTGCGTCGTCGACAACGACGCCAACGCCATGGCCTTCGGCGAGTTCTCCTGCGAGTTCCCCGACGCCTCGCCGCTGCTGTTCGTGAAGGTGTCCACCGGCATCGGCGCCGGCATGGTGGTGGACGGCGCGGTGCTGCGCGGCGCCGACAGCGCCGAGGGCGACCTCGGGCACGTCAGGATCACCAGCGCCGAGGACGGCGCGCTGTGCGTCTGCGGGGCGCGCGGGTGCCTGGCCGCCTCGGCGAGCGGGCGGGCGCTGGCGCGGACGCTGCGGGAGCTGGGGGTCGACGCGCCCGACAGCCGGTCGGTCGTCCGGCTGGCGCAGAGCGGCCACCCCGAGGCCACCCGGCTGGTCCGCGAGGCGGGGCTGGTGATCGGCGACGTGCTGGCGACGGCGGTGAGCCTGCTCAACCCGCGGATCCTGGCCCTCGGCGGTGACCTCGGGCTGGTGCACGACCACTTCGTCGGCGCCGTCCGGGAACGGCTGTACCAGCGCACCCAGCCGCAGGCGGCGCGCGGGCTGCGCGTGGTGCCGAGCAGCCTGGGCGACCGCGCCGGCGTGGTCGGTGCGGCGCGGTCGGCGCTGGAGCAGGTGCTGTCCGCCGAGGCGGTGGACCGGGCCCTCGCGGCGCGGCCGCGTCGCTGAGGTCTTGGCGGCGCGGCCGCGCCGCTGAGGTCTTGGCGGCCCCGCCGCGCCGCTGAGGTCTTGGCGGCCCCGCCGCGCCGCTGACGGGTCACCGCCCGACCGCGACCCTGGCCCCGGTCCGCGCGGACTCGCGCGCGGCCAGCGCCACGGCCAGCGAGGCGACGCCGTCCTCCCCCGTGGCCGTGGGCGCGCCCTCCCCGCGGACCGCCGCCTCGAACGCCGCGACCGTGGCGACGCCGACGGGTGGCGCCCCGGGCAGCGCGATCGGCTCCTCGCCGGCGGGGGTGCGCAGGACGAGCGAGGACGGCCGGCCCGGCTCCCGCTCCGCGCGCAGCGCCCCGTGCGCGCCGAACACCTCGAGGACGCTCGCCCCGTGCGGGGTGGCGAAGGAGCACAGGAACGAGGCGAGCAGGCCGCCGGCGGTGGTGAGCACCCCGGCGACGACGTCGTCGGCGGGGTCCTCGCCCGGCCCGTGCGCCGCCGCGGCGGCCTGCACCGCCGCGACGTCGTCGTCGAGGACGAACCGCAGCGTGTCGGCGTCGTGCACGAGCAGGTCGAGGGTGACCCCGCCGCCCGCGCCGCCGCGCAGCCGCCAGTCCCGCAGCCGCTCGGGCAGCTCGACCGCCGTGGTGCTGCGGGTGGCGCGCGGCTCACCGAGGGCCCCGGCGCGGACGAGGTCGCGGGCCGCCCGCAGCGCGGGGTCGTTGCGCCGGCCGTGGTTGGTGGCCAGCACCACCCCGGCGGCGGCCGCGGCGTCGATCATCGCGCGGGCGTCGGCGAGGGTGAGCGCGAGCGGCTTCTCGCACAGCACGTGCCGGCCGCTGCCCACGGCGGCGATCGTCTCTTCGGCGTGCCGGTCGTTGGTGGTGCTCACGTAGACCGCGTCGACCTCCGGGTCGGCGAGCAGCGCCTCGAGGGTGGCGTGGCTGCGGTCGATGCCGTGCCGCCGCGCGTACCGCTCACCGCGCTCGGCCGACCGGCTGTGCACGGCGACGACGCGGCCGCCGGGCTGGGCGCGGATCCCGGGGATGATCGAGCCGGCGGCGATGTCGCTCGCGCCGACCAGCCCCCACCGCACACTGCGGAGGCTAGCCGGGCTCTCGGCACCGAAAGCCCCACCAGGCGGTCAGGACAGGGGGCTGCGGGGCAGCAGGCGGTCGCTGACGATCCGCTTCTGGATCTCGCTGGTGCCCTCGAAGATCGTGGTCAGCCGGGCGTCGCGCCAGTGCCGCTCGACCTGCCGCTCGGTGGTGTAGCCGTTGCCGCCGTGCAGCTGCATGGCCTGGTTGGTCACCCTCACGGCCATCTCGGTCGCCTCGAGCTTGACCATCGAGGCCTCCTTCTCGCAGCGGATCCCGAGGTCGACGAGGTGCGCGACCTGCCGGTAGAAGGCCCGCGCCTGCTCCACCTGCGCAGCCATCTCGGCGACGGCGAAGCGCAGCGCCTGGAAGTCGCCGATCGGGTGGCCGAACTGCTCGCGCTCCTGCAGGTAGCCGATCGAGTCCTCGAGCGCGGCACGGGCCAGGCCGACGGCCCGGGCGGCGGTGTGCACGCGGGCGGTGTTGAGGAACTTCTGCGCCTCGGCGAACCCGGCGCGCCTCCCCGCCTCGCCCTCCTCACCGCTCGCGGCGGCCTCGTCGACGACGTCGTCCCTGGGGATGCGGACGCCGTCGAAGGTCAGGTCCCAGGTGAGGAAGCCGTGGTAGCCGACCTTGTCGATGGGGTGGCCGGTCAGGCCCTCGGGGAACTCACCACGCTCCTTCTCCAGCAGCAGGTTGACCAGGCCCGCCGAGCGGGACTCCCCCGGCCCGGGGTCGCGCTCGCGGACGAGCACCTGGATGAAGTCGGCCGCCTCGGCGTTGCCGCACCAGCGCTTGCGCCCGGTGACCACCCACTCGTCGCCGTCGAGGACGGCGCGGGTGGAGACCCCGGCCAGGTCGGAGCCGGCGTCGGGCTCGGACAGCGCGATGGCGCCGATCCACTCGCCGCGGGCGCTGCGGCCGAGCAGCTCGGCGCGTCGGGCGGCGTCGGCCACCGCCGTCCCCAGGCCCTGGGCGCGGGCCAGGATGCTGGCGGTGCTCATCCAGGCGCGGGCCAGCTCCTCGCTGACCATGCAGTACTCGAAGACGCCGAGCCCCATGCCGCCGTGCTCGGCCGGCACGGTGATGCCGAACCAGCCGAGCTCCGCCAGCCGGTCGAGGAGAGACGCCGGGATCTGCCCCTTGCGCGGGTCGAGCTCGTTCGCGACCGGCAGCACCTCGTCCATCGCGAACCGGCGGGCCCGCTCCTGCAGCTCCTCCCGCTCCGGGGTGTGCCACGGCGGCAGCAGCACCGGCGGCCGCGGCTCCCAGGTCCGGCCCGTCGAGGTCCTCCTGTCCTCGGACGTCATGGCCTCGTCCTCCTCGCTGGAGACGGCGTCGCCGACCGGTCGTTCCCCGCGCCGACCGCGGCCACCCGCGATCGTGATCGACACCATCGGATGACAAGTTCTTCACAGATCTATCAACAGTCTGTGAGAATTGCGCCATGGCCGTGGCCCAGCGTCTGGACGTGACGCTGCGCCTCGTCCGCAACGCCGGGACGACGACGCTGACCGACCTGGCGGGACGGCTCGGCGTGAGCGAGATGACCGTGCGCCGCGACCTCGACGAGCTGCAGCGCCGGGGGCTGGTGCGGCGGATCCGCGGCGGGGCCACGGCGGTCGACACCCCGGAGAACGGGTTCGCCGCCCGCGCCGGCTGGCAGGCCGGCCTCAAGGACCGGATCGGCCGGGCCGCCGCCGAGCTGGTCGCCCCGGGCTCGACCGTCCTGCTCGACGCCGGGACGACGACGGTGCACGTGGCGCGCCACCTCGCCGACCGGGCGCCGCTGACCGTCGCGGTGCTGAGCCTGCCGGTCGCCGAGGTGCTGGCCGACCGGCCCGGGATCCGGCTGCTCGTGGTCGGCGGGGAGGTGCGCCCGGGCGAGCGCAGCATCGCCGGGCCGGTGGCCGCGGCCGTGCTCGCGACGTTGAGCTTCGACGTCTTCCTGATGTCGATCGGCGGCATCACCGCCGCCGGCTGGTCGGAGTTCACGCTCGAGGACGCCGCGGTGAAGCAGGCCGGCCTGCGGCAGGCCGCGCGCTCCCTGGTCGTCGCCGACGCCAGCAAGCTCGGCGTGCGGGCCTTCGCCCGCGTGGCCGACCTGGGGGCGGTGGAGCGCCTGGTCACCGACGCCAGCGCCCGCGACCCCCGCCTCACCCCCGCGGCGCAGGACACCCTCGCCGCGCTCGACGACGCGGACGTGGAGGTCACCACCGCATGAGCCTGATGATCCTGGTCGCCGGCCCTTACCGGAGCGGCACCGGCGACGACCCCGAGAAGATCGCGGCCAACCACCGCCGCATCCAGCAGGCCACCCTGGAGCTGTTCCGCGCCGGCCACCTGGCGGTCAACGGCGAGGACCTCGCGCTGCCGCTCGCGTCGCTGGCCGGGTCCACCCGGGTCGGCGACGCGGCGTTCGACGAGCTCTTCCACCCGGTCGGCCGCCGGCTGGTCGCGCGGGTGGACGCCGTCCTGCGGCTGCCCGGGGCGTCGGCCGGCTCCGACGAGATGGTCGAGATCGCCCGCGCCCGCGGCATCCCGGTCTACACCGACGTCGCCGACGTCCCGGCCGCGGCATGACCGCCGTCCCGGGCATCGACGTCCCCGACTCCCGCGGCCGCACCGGGCTGGACCGGGTCGGCCGCGACCTCACCGGCAACCCCGACGTCGTCGTCCGCGACGTCGAGCTGCTGGCCAGCGGCTGGCACGTGCTGCGCCGGACGACGTTCGACCAGCGGCACCGCGACGGCCGGTGGACCACCGAGCGGCGGGAGACCTACGACCGCGGCAACGGCGCGACCGTGCTGCTGCACGACGCCGAGCGGGGGACCGTGCTGCTCACGCGGCAGTTCCGCTTCCCGGTCTACGTGAACGGCCACCCCGACGGGATGTTCGTGGAGACCGCCGCCGGCCTGCTCGACGACGACGACCCCGAGACGGCGATCCGCCGGGAGGCCGCCGAGGAGCTCGGCGTGGAGGTGGGCCCGCTGGAGCTGGTCTTCGCGCCGTGGACCAGCCCGGGGTCGGTGACCGAGCGGCTGTACTGCTACGCCGGGCCGTACACGCCGGCCGACCGGACGGGCGCCGGCGGCGGGCTGGCCGACGAGGGCGAGGACATCGAGGTGCTCGAGCTGCCCTTCGAGAAGGCGCTGGCCATGGTCGGCACCGGCGAGATCGCCGACGCCAAGACCATGCTCCTGCTCCAGTGGGCGGCCCTCTGCGGCCCCTTCTCCCGGGCTTCCGGTAGCGAAAGCCCCAGCGGCCCCCGCGCTTCCGGTACCGAAAGCCCGGGCGGCCCCCGCGCTTCCGGTACCGAAAGCTCCTAGGCGCCGGCGCGGGTCGAGCGGCGGCGCTCCTCGGCCAGCCGCACGAACGCCTCGACCAGGGCGGCGTCGTCGACGGCGCCGGGGTTGACCGCCTTCGCCGGGTCGATCCCCTGGAACAGCCGCTTGAGCGGCACCTCGAGCCGCTTGCCGGTGCGGGTGTGCGGCACGCCCGGCACGGCGATGACCTCGTCGGGGACGTGCCGCGGGCTGGCCTCCGTCCGGATCGCGGTCCTGATCTCGGCGACCAGCTCGTCGGTGAGCTCCTCCCCCGGCGCGAGCTGGACGAACAGCGGCATCCAGTAGCCGCCGTCGGGCTGCTCGACGCCGAGCACCACGCAGTCGACGACGGCCGGGATCGACTCGACGGCGGCGTAGATGTCCGCCGTCCCCATGCGCACGCCGCCGCGGTTGAGCGTGGAGTCCGACCGGCCGGTGATGACGCAGGTGCCGCGCTCGGTGAACTCCAGCCAGTCGCCGTGCCGCCACACGCCGGGCCACGGCTCGAAGTAGGCCTCCCGGTAGCGGGCGCCGTCGGGGTCGTTCCAGAAGTACAGCGGCATCGACGGCATGGGCTCGGTGACCACCAGCTCGCCCAGCTCGCCGACCACCGGCCGGCCGGACTCGTCCCACGAGGCGACGGCGACGCCGAGGTTCGGCCGCTGCAGCTCGCCGGCGACCACCGGCAGCAGGGGCGAGCTGCCGATGAACCCGGTGGCCACGTCGGTGCCGCCCGACAGCGAGCCGAGCAGGACGTCGGGCTTCACCGCGTCGTAGACCCAGCGGAACGCCGAGGCCGGCAGCGGCGAGCCGGTGGAGCCGATGCTGCGCAGCGCCGACAGGTCGTGGACCTCCCCCGGCCGGAGCCCGGCCTTCTCGCACGCGGTCAGGTAGCCGGCGCTGGTGCCAAGGTAGGTCATGCCGGTGCGGGCGGCCAGGGCGAACTGGGCGTCGAGGGAGGGGTACGCGGGGGCGCCGTCGTGGACGACCACCGTCGCTCCCGAGAGCAGCGCCGACGTGGAGATGTTCCACATGATCCAGGCGGTGGAGCTGTACCAGAAGAAGCGGTCGCCCGGGCCGATGTCCATGTGCAGCTGCGCGGCCTTGAGCTGCTCGAGCACCACGCCGCCGTGGCCGTGGACGATGCCCTTGGGCAGCCCGGTGGTGCCGGAGGAGTAGACGATCCACAGCGGGTGGTCGAACGGCAGCTGCTCGACCGCCGGCTCCTGCGGCTCGGCCACCGCCTCCGCCCACGGCAGGGCGCCGTCGGGCACCTCGTCCGGACGCAGCCGGGGCAGGGCGATCGTCGTCCGCACGGTGGGCAGCCCGGAGCGCAGCTGCGCCACGACGTCGCGCCGGTCGTGCTCGCGCCCGTTGAACCGGTAGCCGTCGACGGCGACGAGGACGACGGGCCCGATCTGGGCGAACCGGTCGAGGACGGCGCGGGTGCCGAAGTCCGGCGCGCAGGACGACCACACCGCCCCGATCGACGCCGCGCCGAGGAAGGCGACCACGGCCTCCGGCACGTTGGGCAGGTAGCCGGCCACCCGGTCGCCGGGGCGCACGCCGAGGCGGCGCAGCGTCGCGGCGAACGCGCCCACCTGCCCGCGCAGCTCGGCCCAGGTCACCTCGGTGGGCTCGGTGTCCTCGGTCGTGACGACCAGCGCGGTCCCCTCGTGCCGCAGCGCCTGCTCGGCGAAGTTCAGCGTGCGGCCGGGGAACCAGACCGCGCCCGGCATCCGGCGGTCGGTCAGCACCTCGTCGTCGGCGACGCCGGGCAGCACGCCGCTCCAGTCGGCCACCTCGGCCCAGAACGCGTCGAGGTGCTCGACCGACCAGCGCCACAGCGCGTCGTAGTCGGGCGGGTCGCCGAGCTCGAGCCCGCGCCGCCGGGCCACGCGGGCGGCGAAGCCGGCGATGCGGCTGGCGCGGGCCGACTCCGGGGTCGGCCTCCACAGCACCTCGGGCGCGTCGCTCACGCCCGCACGATGCCATCATGTGACGCCCGTCGACATCCCGATGGTCCTGCCTCGCGCGAGGAGTGCCCGTGACCGAGCAGCCGGAACAGCGCAACGTCCTCGGCGGGTCGCTGGAGCCGTGCGGGACCGACCCGGTCACCGGCTTCTACCGCGACGGCCTGTGCTCGAGCGGGCCGGAGGACCTCGGCAGCCACACCGTCTGCGCCGTCGTCTCGGCCGAGTTCCTGGCGATGCAGCGCGAACTGGGCAACGACCTCACGACGCCGCGGCCCGAGTTCGCCTTCCCGGGGCTGCGGCCGGGTGACCGGTGGTGCGTGGTGGCCGCGCGGTGGCTGCAGGCCTACCAGGCGGGGGTCGCCACCGGCGTCGTCCTGGCCGCCACCAACAAGCGCGCGCTGGAGGTCGTGCCGCTCGAGGCGCTGCGCCAGCACGCCGTGGACGTGCCCGACGACGTCAGCAGCCTGGAATAGCCGCGCGGACCGGGGTGCTGCGCCGGGCATGAGCGACCTCCTCGACGTGCCCGTGACCACGCTGCAGGGCGAGCAGACGACGTTCGGCGAGCTCACCGGTGGCCGCCCCGCGCTGGTCGTCAACGTGGCCAGCAGGTGCGGGCTGACGCCGCAGTACACGCAGCTGGAGGCGCTGCACGAGGAGTACGGGCCGCGCGGGTTCACCGTCGTCGGATTCCCGTGCAACCAGTTCATGGGCCAGGAGCCGGGCACCGCCGAGGAGATCGCCGCCTTCTGCTCGGCCACCTACGGCGTCACCTTCCCGCTGAGCGAGAAGGTCGAGGTCAACGGCGAGGGTGCGCACCCCGTGTACCAGCGGCTGACCGCCACGGCCGACGCCGGCGGCGAGGCCGGCGACGTGCAGTGGAACTTCGAGAAGTTCCTGGTCTCGGGCACCGGCGACGTCGTGGCCCGGTTCCGGCCGCGGACCCAGCCCGACGCCCCCGAGGTGCGCACCGCGATCGAGTCGCTGCTCGCCTGAGGCCGCCGCCCGCGGTTCGCCGAGGACGGCCGTGGGCAGGTCTCCCGCGTGACCGACGCCGACCTGCACTTCTACTTCGACCCGGTCTGCCCGTTCGCCTGGATGACGTCGAAGTGGGTCCGCCTGGTGGCGGCGCGCCGCGACTACGCGGTGGACTGGCGGTTCGTCTCGTTGCGGCTGCTCAACGCCCACGTCGACTACGACGCGCACTTCCCGCCCGAGTACGAGGCCGGCCACACCGCCGGCCTGCGGCTGCTGCGGGTCGCGGCCCGCACGCGGGCCGAGCACGGGCGGGACGCCGTGGGCCGCCTGTACGAGGTCCTGGGCCGGCACGTCTTCGAGGTGGACCGCGGCGGGTGGCGGGCGGGGGAGCAGCGGGACACCCCCGGGTTCGTCGCGCCGGCGCTCGCCGAGGCCGGCCTGCCGGGGGATCTGGCCGGCGCGCTGCTCGACGAGACGTGGGACGCGGAGATCCGCGCCGAGACCGACGAGGCGCTGCGCCTCACCGGCAAGGACGTCGGGACACCGATCCTGCACTTCCGCCCACCGGACGGCGTGGCGTTCTTCGGCCCGGTCATCAGCCGGCTGCCGGACGGGGACGACGCCGTCGAGCTGTGGGACCACGTGGTCGCGCTCGCCGGCTTCCCCGGGTTCGCGGAGCTCAAGCGGAGCCTGCGGGAGCGACCGCAGCTGCCGGCGTTCGGCGTCCGCCCCGGCGAGGTCGGGCGCGAGGAGGACTGGCACGGCGGCAGCCGCCGCCGGAAGCGCTAGCCGAGCGGGACGAGGCCGCTGCGGAAGGCGAAGGCCACCGCCTGCACCCGGTCGCGCAGGTCGAGCTTGGTGAGCATCCGGGACAGGTAGGTCTTCACCGTCGCCTCGCCGAGGTAAAGCCGCGCCGCGATCTCGGCGTTGGTGAGCCCCTCGGCGACCAGGCGCAGCACCTCGGTCTCGCGGGCGGTCAGCGACGCCAGCTTGGCGACGGCGGACGGATCGGGCGCGGGCGAGCGGGCACCGGCCGCGATGACCCGCAGCGTGACCGCCGGGTCCAGCAGCCCGTTGCCCGCGGCCACCGTGCGCACCGCCTGCAGCAGCTGCTCGGGCGGGGCGGTCTTGAGCAGGAAGCCGCTCACCCCGGCCCGCAGCGCCTCGGCCAGCGAGGCGTCCTCGTCGAACGTCGTCAGGACGACGACGGCGACGTCGGGGCTCTGCGCGAGCACGCGGCGCGCCGCCTCGAGCCCGTCGCAGCGCGGCATGCGCACGTCCATGAGGACGACGTCCGGCCGCGTGCGGGCGACGACGTCCACCGCCTCGAGCCCGTCGGCGGCCTCGCCGACCACCTCCAGGTCGGGCTGGAAGTCGATGAGCATGCGCAGGCCGGCGCGGACCATCTCCTGGTCGTCGGCCAGCACCACCCGGACCGTCACCGCACGACCTCCAGCGGGAAGCGGGCGCGCAGCCGGTAGCCGCCCTCGGGTCGCGGGCCGGCCTCCACCGCGCCGCCGAAGACGGCCACCCGCTCCCGGATGCCGAGCAGCCCGTGCCCGCCCGGCGCGCTCGCCGGCACGGGAGCGGCCGGCCCGGCGTCGTCGACCTGGACGACGAGCGCGGCGGGCTCGTGCCGCAGCGACACCGCGGTCGGCACCTGACCGGCGTGCCGGAGCACGTTGGACAGCGCCTCCTGGAGGACGCGGTAGGCGGAGACGTCGACGGCCTGGGGCAGCTCCCGCGGCTCGCCGGTGACGTCGAGCGACACCGGCAGCCCGGCGGCGCGCACCTCCTCCAGCAGCTCGGGCACCCGGGCCAGGGACGGCGGCGCGCCGGTGCCCGGTGCCTCCCGCAGCAGCCCGACCAGCCCGCGCAGCTCGTCGACCGCCTCCCGCCCGATGCGCTCCACCCCCTGCAGCACCTCGGCCACCCGGCCGCCCGGCTCGACCGTCGTCCGCAGCGCCCCGACCTGCAGCACCATGACGCTCACCGAGTGGGCCACGGAGTCGTGCACGTCCCGGGCGATCCGGGCCCGCTCGGCGGCGACCGCGGTGGCCTCGGCGAGCTCCCGCTCGGCGTCGAGGCGGGCGGCCAGCCGGCCGAGCCGCTCGGCGCGCTCCCGCGAGCGCCGGGTGAGCAGGCCGACCGCCCACGCGCCCCACAGCAGCAGCGAGAAGAAGAGGTTCTCCCAGGCCTGCGACGCCGGCGCCCACAGCAGGATGCCCGCGGTGGCCAGCACCTGGTCGGCGGCCGGGGCCACCCACGAGCGGCGCGGGCCCTCCTGCGAGCCCGCCCAGCCGGCGGAGAGCAGCAGCGCGAAGAGCTGCGCGCCGTTGGGCCCGTCCAGGCCGAGGGCCGAGCCCGCCGGGAAGGTCAGCCCCACGACGAGCGCGGCGCCGACCGGCGACCACGGCGCCAGCGCCCCGGCCACGGCCACCGACCCGAGCACCGCCGCGCTCGCCGCCGGCGACGGCAGCGCGGCGTCGAGCAGGAACTCGACCACGCCGACGACCAGCACGACCACGGCGCCGCCCCACGGGACGGCGACGGTGCGCAGGAAGGCGGGCACGGGCGGACCTCTCGGCGGTCGGACCAGGGGGCCCGCACAGCGTAGGAGCGGCGCGCGACGCCGGGGGTCCTCCGGACGGAGGACAGCGCGGCCGCGTCGCCGTCCGCCGGTCGGCGGACCGATGTCGAGCCCGCAGGCGGCAGCGGCGGAGCCCCCGCGACGGCGACCCTTCTCGCCGTCCGAGAACGATCTCTGCCGAAGAGGAACCGATGAGCACCGTCACCGCCGTCCCCGCCCCGCCCGCCGCCGAGCGGACCGACCCCGCCCCCCGGGTCCTCGCCCGTCTGGCCGGGGGCGCCCTGGTCCTGGGCGTCCCCGCCTTCGTGGCGGGCATCCTGACCAGCCCGATCCCCGACGGCGACGACCGCGCCGCCTACCTCGGGTCGCTGGCCCGCACCCCGTGGCTCACCGAGCTCTCCGCCGTCCTGCTGCACTACGGCAACCTGCTGCTCGGCGTCGGCGCGCTCGCCCTGCCGCTGCTCGTCCGGGGCCGAAGGGGCTGGCTGCCGTCGCTGCTCGGCGCCCTGTTCAGCGCGCTCGGCCTGCTGAGCACGTCGGGCGCGCTGATGACCGACTGGTTCCACATGGAGATCACGCGGGCGGTGGCGATCGACACCGCGGTCTCGATCTCCGAGGCGGTGCTGGGCGCGCCGCTGCAGCAGCTCAGCTTCGGCCTCGACCCGCTGCTCGTGCTGTGCCTGCCGCTCCTGGTGTTCGGCCTGTGCCGGGCCGGCGTCCTCGGCTGGTGGACGCTCGGCGCCGTCGTCGCCGGGACCGTGCTGCTGCCCCTCTCCCCCGCCCAGGGCAACTTGGTGCCGGCCGCGGCGTTCCTGCTGATCCAGCTGCCGCTGGCGGTGGCCGGTCTCCGGACCGTCGCCCGCGCCCGCCGCTGACCGCGCGGGTGGATCCGTGCGCGCAACGCGCACGGATCCACTCCGCAACCGTTGTCCCGCTACGATCCGGGCACTCCCAAGCACTCCGGACGACGGGATCCGCAGATGACCACCACCGAGCAGGACGTGACCACCGGGGGCTCGCCCTTCGGCCCGGACGCCGCCGACAACCTGTGGCTGCACTTCTCGCGGATGGGGGCCTACCGCGACGCCCCGCCGCCGGTGATCGTCCGCGGCGAGGGCGCGCGGATCTTCGACGACCGCGGCCGCAGCTACCTCGACGGGCTGGCCGGGCTGTTCGTCGTCCAGGCCGGCCACGGCCGCAAGGTGCTGGCCGAGGCCGCCGCGAAGCAGGCCGAGCAGCTGGCGTACTTCCCGATCTGGTCCTACGCCCACCCGGCGGCGATCGAGCTGTCCCAGCGGCTCGCGGCCGCGGCGCCGGGCGACCTCAACCGGGTCTTCTTCACCACCGGCGGCGGCGAGGCGGTCGAGACCGCGTGGAAGGCCGCCAAGCAGTACTTCAAGCTCATCGGCAAGCCGCTCAAGACCAAGGTGATCAGCCGGGCGGTGGCCTACCACGGCACCACCCAGGGGGCGCTGTCGATCACCGGCCTGCCCGCGCTCAAGGCCGACTTCGAGCCGCTGGTGCCGGGCACGTTCCGGGTGCCGAACACGAACATCTACCGGGCGCCGGTGTTCGGCGACGACCCCAAGGCCTTCGGCCGCTGGGCCGCCGACCAGATCGAGCAGGCCATCATGTTCGAGGGCCCGGAGACCGTCGCCGCCGTCTTCCTCGAGCCGGTGCAGAACGCCGGCGGCTGCTTCCCTCCCCCGCCCGGGTACTTCGAGCGGGTCCGCGAGATCTGCGACCGGCACGACGTCCTGCTGGTCAGCGACGAGGTCATCTGCGCCTTCGGCCGGCTCGGGACGACCTTCGCCTGCGACAAGTTCGGCTACGTGCCCGACATGATCACCTGCGCCAAGGGGATGACGTCCGGCTACTCGCCGATCGGCGCGATGATCGCCTCCGACCGGGTGATGGAGCCGTTCCTGCAGGGCAGCGCCAGCTTCCCGCACGGCTACACCTTCGGCGGCCACCCGGTGAGCGCGGCGGTCGCGCTGGCCAACCTCGACATCTTCGACGACGAGCAGCTGAACCAGCACGTGCTCGAGACCGAGGGCGCGTTCCGCACCACGCTGGAGAAGCTGCTCGACCTGCCGATCGTCGGCGACGTCCGCGGTGACGGCTTCTTCTACGGGATCGAGCTGGTCAAGGACAAGGCGACCAAGGAGACCTTCGACGACGCCGAGTCGGAGCGGCTGCTGCGCGGGTTCCTCTCGACGGCGCTGTTCGACGCCGGCCTCTACTGCCGCGCCGACGACCGCGGCGACCCCGTCGTCCAGCTCTCCCCGCCGCTGATCTGCGGCCAGGCCGAGTTCGACGAGATGGAGCAGATCCTGCGGTCCGTGCTGACGGAGGCCTGGACCCGCCTGTAGCCGGCGAGAACGGCGCTCTCGCACGCCTTCGCCCGGCGGACCGTGCGAGAGCGCCGATCCCGCCTAGTCGCGCTCGGGCGGGACGGCGAGCACGGGGCGGTCGGACAGGTGCAGCAGCTTGTGCGACACCGAGCCGAGGAACGCGCCGCGCAGCGGGGTCTCGCCGTGGGTGCCGACGACGATGACCCGGGCGTCGTGCCGGTCCGCGGCGTCGATCAGCGCCTCCACCGGCTTCTCGGGCAGCACCTCGACCACCGTGGCCACCCCGGCCGCCTCCGCCTCCCGGACGGCCTGGGCCGCGGCCGCCTGCCCGATCTCGGCCAGCGCCTTGTAGTGCTCCCCCGCCTCCTCGCCGACCATGCCGGGCGGGGCGGCGCCGAACACCAGCACCAGCGGCTCGCCCAGGCGGGCGGCCAGGTCGATCGACAGGCCGAGCGCCCGCCGCGCCCCGGGGGACTCGTCGTAGCCCAGGACGATGCTCATCGGGTTTCTCCTCGCGGGGATGGGCGGGTCACGGGGCGGGGTCCTCGACGGCCGCGCCCGAGCGGCCGGCGGCGATGTCGGCCTGCATGCGGTCCGACGTCGTCGGCCGCTCCCGCCAGAACCGGCCGTCGCGCACCCGCCAGAACAGCATGAACGCCACGCCGACCACGAAGATCGCGACACCGATGACCAGCGGCGGGCCGACGCCCAGCCACGCGGCACCGGTGTAGGAGTTCGCCGGGTCGGCCAGGTCGCCCACCGACTCGATCAGCAGCCAGATCAGCAGCGCCGAGCCGATCACCGGGCCGACGCCGATGAGCAGGAAGTTCTTCACGCTGCGGGTGAGCTCGCGGCGGTAGAACACGGCGCACGCGATGCCGGTGAGCGAGTAGTAGAAGGCGATCAGCAGCGACAGCGCCGTGAGCGAGTCGAACAGCGCGTTCTCGCTGATCCAGCTCACCAGCAGGTACCAGCCGATCGCGATGCCGGCGACCCACCAGGTGGAGACGTCGGGGGTGCGGAAACGCGGGTGGATGCGGGCCAGGCCGTTGGGCAGGGCGTGCCGGCGGGCCATCGACAGGCCGGTGCGCGACGCGGGCAGGATCGTCGTCTGGGTCGAGGCGACCGCCGACGTCGCGACCGCGAGCAGCAGCACCCAGTCCCAGCCGCCGAGCACGTCACCGGCCAGCAGCGCGAAGATGAAGTCCTCCTCGGCGGCGTTGGCCTCGAGGAAGCCCGGTCCCGCGAAGACCAGGACGGCGTAGGCGACCCCCAGGTAGGTGACCAGCAGGACGACGGTCGAGACCATCGCCGCGCGCCCGGGCGTGGACGACGAGTCCTTGGTCTCCTCGGTGAGGTTGACCGCCGACTCCCAGCCCCAGTAGATGAACACGCCGAGCAGCAGGCCGCCGGTCAGGGCGCCGCCGCCGGCGCCGAACGGGTTGAGCCAGCTCCACTCCGGCGACAGGCCGCCGCCGTCCACGGCGTCGCCGGACAGGCCCTTCACGATGGCCACCACGGCGAACACCAGCAGGCTGACGATCTGCAGGATGATCAGCACGTTCTGCAGCCGGGCGCTGATCTCGGTGCCGAGCACGCAGACCGCCGTCATCACGAGGATCAGCAGCACGGAGAGCGTGCGCAGCACGAACGTGTTCTCCGCCAGACCGTCCAGCTGCAGGGCGAGCAGCCCGTAGCGGACGCCGACCTCGGCCAGCGAGCCGATGACCAGCACACCGGTCAGGGCGATCGCCCAGCCGCCGAGCCAGCCGACCCAGGGCCCCATGGCCCGGGTGACCCAGGAGAACGTCGTCCCGCAGTCCTGGTCGACCCGGTTGAGGTAGTAGAAGGCCGAGGCGATGAGCAGCATCGGCACGAACGACGCCAGGAAGACGCCGGGCGCGTTGACCCCGACCAGCGCCACCACGGCGCCGATCACCGCGGCGAGCGAGTAGGCCGGCGAGGTCGAGGCCAGGCCGATCACGAGGGCGTCGACGAAGCCGATCGCGTTGTGCCGGAGCTCGGCGGGCGCCTCCGCCTGGGTCTGCTGCTGGCTCATTCGACGGTTATCGCAGCCCAACGCTCCATAAGCAAGCGTTCCGCGTGCTACGACTGTGCAACACCACGAAAAGCAGTGAAGGAGAGGTAATGCGCATCCTGCTGGTCGGCGCCGGCGGAGTCGGGGGCGCCGTGACCGCGATCGCGGCCCGCCGCGACTTCTTCGAGGCGGTGGTGGTGGCCGACTACGACCCCGCGCGGGCCGAGAAGGCGGTCGCCGCGGTGGCCGACCCGCGGTTCACCGCGGCCCGGGTGGACGCCTCCGACGAGGCCGCCGTCCGCGCACTGCTGGCCGAGCACCGCTGCGACGTCCTGCTCAACGCCACCGACCCCCGCTTCGTGATGCCGCTGTTCCGCGCCGCGCTGGAGGCCGGCGCGACGTACCTCGACATGGCGATGTCGCTGTCCCGGCCGCACCCCGAGCGGCCGTACGAGCTCACCGGCGTCAAGCTCGGCGACGAGCAGTTCGCGCTGGCCGGCGAGTGGGAGGCGCGCGGGCAGCTGGCGCTGGTGGGCATCGGCGTGGAGCCGGGCCTGTCCGACGTCTTCGCCCGGTACGCCGCCGACCACCTGTTCTCCTCCATCGACGAGCTGGGCGTGCGGGACGGGGCGAACCTGTCCGTCCGCGGCTACGACTTCGCGCCGTCGTTCAGCATCTGGACGACGATCGAGGAGTGCCTGAACCCGCCGGTGGTGTGGGAGCAGGACAAGGGCTGGTTCACCACCTCGCCGTTCAGCGAGCCGGAGGTCTTCGACTTCCCCGAGGGCATCGGGCCGGTCGAGTGCGTCAACGTGGAGCACGAGGAGGTCCTCCTCATGCCGCGCTGGGTGGACGCGAAGCGGGTCACCTTCAAGTACGGGCTCGGCGAGGAGTTCATCGACGTCCTGAAGACCCTGCACAAGCTCGGGCTGGACTCGACGACGCCGGTGCGGGTCGGGGGCGTGGAGGTCTCACCGCGCGACGTCGTCGCCGCCTGCCTGCCCGACCCCGCCGGGCTGGGCGAGCTGATGGAGGGCAAGACCTGCGCGGGGCTGTGGGTGCGCGGCACCGGCCCCGACGGGCAGCCGCGGGAGGTGTACCTCTACCACGTCGTCGACAACGCGTGGTCGATGAGCGAGTACGGCTCCCAGGCGGTGGTCTGGCAGACCGCGATCAACCCCGTCGTCGCGCTGGAGCTGCTGGCCGGCGGGGCGTGGCGGGGCAGCGGCGTGCTCGGCCCCGAGGCCTTCGACGCGGTGCCCTTCCTCGACCTGCTGACCGCGTACGGGTCACCGTGGGGGATGCGCGAGGGCGGGTGAGCTCGCCCCGCCGGTGAGCACGCGCGGGCCGTCGTCGGTGACGGCGACGGTGTGCTCGACGTGCGCGGCGCGGCTGCCGTCGGAGGTGCGCACGCTCCAGCCGTCCCCGCCCGTCTCTACGGTGTCGGTCCACGAGGTGTCGTCGCCGCCGGCCATGAACCACGGCTCGACGGCGATCACCAGGCCGGGCCGCAGGCGCAGGCCGCGGCCGGCACGGCCCTCGTTGGGCACGTGCGGCTCCTCGTGCATGCGGCGGCCGACGCCGTGCCCGCCGTGGGCGGTGTCGATGCCGACGCCGGCGGCGCGGCCGACGGCGGCGATGGCGGCCGAGATGTCGCCGAGGCGGCCACCCGGCACCGCCGCGGCGATGCCCGCGGCCAGCGCCCGCTCCGCGGTGTCGATAAGGGCGAGGTCGGCCGGGGCGCCCGCGCCGACGGTCAGCGAGATCGCGGAGTCCCCGACCCAGCCGTCGAGGGTGGCGCCGGCGTCGATGCTGAGCAGGTCGCCCTCGGCCAGCCGCCGGCCGTTCGGGATGCCGTGCAGCGCGACGTCGTTCACCGAGGTGCAGATGACGCCGGGGTACGGCGGCATCGACCGGTGCGGCCGGTAGCCGAGGAACGGCGAGGTCGCGCCGGCGTCGGCCAGCACGGCGCGGGCCACCTCGTCGAGGTCGCGCAGGCGCACGCCGGGGGCGGCGGCGGCGCGCGCGGCCGCGAGCACCCGGGCGACCACCTCGCCCGCCGCGCGCATCGCGTCGATCTCGCCGGGTGTCCGCAGCTCGACCATGACCGTCCCTCCGGGAGTCGGTATTCCTATCCCGGTATTACTATCACGCCATGGTCCGACCGCCGCTCACGGCCGCCGAACGGGAACGCGGACGCCGGTTGGGCGCGCTGCTGCGCGCGGCCCGGGGCGGGCGCAGCCCGGCGGAGGTCTCCGCGGCGTCGGGCGTGAGCCTCGAGGCGCTGCGCAAGATCGAGACCGGCCGCGTGCCCACGCCGGCGTTCTTCACCGTGGCCGCCCTGGCCCGCGCCCTGGACATCCCGCTGGAGCGCCTGGCCGCCCTCGACGAGCCGGTGAAGACCGCCGAAGCGGTCTGAGCCGCCGTGATCGTCGCGGGGAGGAGCCGGTCAGCCGGCCTCCGTGGTGACCGCCTCCTCGCGCCGGACCCCCACGACCCGGATCTCGCCGGACGCGTCAGCCGGCCTCGGTGGCGAAGGCCTCCTCGAGCACGTCGAGCGCCTCGGTGAGCAGCTCCTGGCCGATCACCAGCGGCGGCAGGAAGCGCAGCACGTTGCCGAACGTGCCGGCGGTCAGGACGACGACGCCGCGGGCGTGGCAGGCCTTGGCCACCCGGCCGGTGAGCGCGGCGTCCGGCTCGAGGGTGCCCGGCCGCACCAGCTCGACGGCCAGCATCCCGCCGCGGCCGCGGACGTCGCCGACGGCCGGGAACCGCTCCTGCAGCGCCCGCAGGCGGGGCAGCATGGTCGCCTCGATGCCCCGGGCGGCCCCGCAGAGGTCCTGCTCGCGCATCGTGCGGATCGACGCGAGCGCCGCCGCGCAGGCCACCGGGTTGCCGCCGTACGTGCCGCCCAGCCCGCCGGTGTGCACGGCGTCCATGAGCTCGGCCCGGCCGGTGACCCCGGCCAGGGGCAGGCCCCCGGCGATCCCCTTCGCCGTCGTCACCAGGTCGGGCACGACACCCTCGTGCTCGCTGGCGAACCAGTCGCCGGTGCGGCAGAAGCCGGTCTGCACCTCGTCGGCGATGAACACCGCCCCGGCCTGCCGGCACCACTCGGCCAGGGCCGGCATGAACCCGGGCGCCGGGACGACGAACCCGCCCTCGCCCTGGACCGGCTCGATCAGCACCGCCGCGACGTTCGCCGCCCCGACCTGGCTCTCCACGAGCGCGAGCGCCCGCGCGGCCGCCTCGGCGCCGGTCATGCCCTCGGGGTCGCGGAACGGGTAGCTCATCGGCACCCGGTAGACCTCGGGCGCGAACGGCCCGAAGCCGAACTTGTAGGGCATCGACTTGGCCGTCAGCGCCATCGTGAGGTTGGTGCGGCCGTGGTAGGCGTGGTCGAAGACGACGACGGCCGAGCGCCCCGTGGCCACCCGGGCCACCTTGACCGCGTTCTCCACGGCCTCCGCGCCCGAGTTGAACAGCGCCGAGCGCTTCTCGTGGTCGCCGGGGGTCAGGCGGTTGAGCTCCTCGCTGACGGCGACGTAGCCCTCGTACGGCGTGACCATGAAGCAGGTGTGGGTGAAGGCGGCCACCTGCTGCTGCACCGCCTCGACCACGGCCGGCGCGGCGTGGCCCACGTTCACCACCGCGATGCCGGCGCCCAGGTCGATCAGCGAGTTGCCGTCGACGTCGACCAGGACGCCGCCGCCGGCACGCTCCACGAACACCGGCAGCGTGCCGCCGACGGCGGAGGACACCGCCGCCGTGCGCCGGGCCATCAGCTCCCGCGAGCGGGGGCCGGGCACCTCGGTGACCAGCCGCCGCTCCTGCGGCAGGGACCCGGTCGGGGTGAGCACGCCGGTCATCGCGGCCTCCTGGTACTCGTCGCGACGCTTTCCGCGCGATCTGGGGTTCCCGGCGACTGTATGCGTCGACCGGCCCGCCCGGCGAGGCGAGCCGGTCGCCCCCGTGTCAGCCCGCGGAGGCCCCCGCGGGCGTCCGCTCGAAGGCCGGCATGACCTCGTCGTGGATCAGCTGCAGCTGCTCCTCGACCGTCGCCACGCCCGGCACCTCCCGCCCGGTGAACGCCTTGACCAGCGAGGCGTCGGTGATCGCCGCGATCACGTGGTTGACCCCGGCGGGCTCGATCTCCCGGATCTTGGCCACCACCTCGTCCGGCGTGCCGGCGAAGGAGAGCTTCTCGGCGATCTCGGGCGTCGTCAGCTCCACACCCCGCGCCAGGTCACCGGCGCCGATGGCGTCGATGATCGGCTTGAGGCTCTCCGGGTCGACCCCGTTGCGCTCGAGCTGCTCGGCCGGCATCGAGGAGGCGTAGATGCCGACCATGCTGCGGGCGGCGTCCTTGGCGGCGGCGGAGTCCCGGCCGACCGAGACGACGACCCAGGCGCCGAAGTCCAGCGTCGTCCAGTCCTTGCCGGCCCGCTCGGCCCCGATCCGCAGGTGCTCGGCGGCGTACTCGTAGGCCTCCCGGGTGTAGCTCAGGGCGTGGTGGCAGCCGTCGGAGAACTCGGCCGCGGCCTCGAACGAGCGCGGGCCGCGCATGGAGCCGATCATGACCGGCAGCCGCTCCTGCACGGGGCGCGCGAAGGTGAACAGGCCCTCGTACTTGAAGAACTCGCCGTCGAAGTTGATCGCCCCCTCGTCGAGCAGGGTGCGCACCACCTTCACGCCCTCGACCACCCGGGACAGCGGCTTGGTCTTCTTCCAGTCGATCTTGTAGTTGGCGAGCAGGCCGAAGTTGCCGCTGCCGAGGACGACCTCGGCGCGGCCACCGGTGAGCTCGTCCAGCGTCGCGGCCGCCTGGGCGATCAGCGTCGGCTCGCGCAGGACGACGCCGGAGAGGCTGGGCCCGAACCGCACCCGCGAGGTCTGCTGGGACGCGGCCGCGAAGAGCAGCCAGAGGTCCTTGTGCCAGGTCTCGTCCGCCGCGTAGCAGGCGTGGAAGCCGAGCTCGTCGGCGAGCTTGATCGCCCGCATGGACTCCTCGAGCGGGTAGTCGGGGAGCATGGCGTAGCTGAACTTCATCGGATCTCCTCACTCGCCTGGGCACGCGCGGCCTCGGGCGAGGCGTCGCGCCGGATCTGTCGGAGCTGTGCTGCCACCTCGCGGGCGTCGCCCTCGGGGATGTCTGCGGAGTGCCGGTCGGGCCGGGCCAGGAACAGGTAGAGCAGGCCGCTGACGGCCACGATGGCCAGGCCGATCGCCACGATCCAGCGGTCGAGGAACGTCTCGGTCCCCGGCGCGGGCTTGATCAGCAGGATGATCGCGAAGATCCCGTAGGCCAGCGCCAGCACGTTGACGACCATCCCGGCGCCGCCGAGGTTCCACAGCCCGGCCGGCCGCCAGCCCTTCAGCCGCTGCCGCAGCGCCGCCAGGACGACGGCCTGGAAGGCGATGTAGATGCCGAGCACCGCGAAGGCGGTGACGCGCGGCAGCGCGTCGGGCTGGAAGAAGACGAACAGGCAGATGAGCATCGGGACCACGCACACGACGAGCAGCGCGTTCGTGGGGACGGCGTGCCGGCTCGAGACGTGCGCGAGCCAGCCGCTGGCCGGCAGCATGCGGTCGCGGGCGAACGCGTAGAGCAGCCGGCTGCCGGCCGCCTGCAGCGAGAGCACGCAGGAGATGAAGGCCGTCACGGTGACGACGAGGAAGACCTTCGACCCGGCGGTGCCGAGCGTGCTCTCGAGGATCGACGGGATGGGGTCGGCGTCCTCCCCGGCCACGATGGCCGGCAGGTCCGGCGCGGCCAGCACGTAGCCGGCGTAGGAGAGCAGCCCGGAGACGCCGCCCACGAGGATGGTCAGGATCATCGCCCGCGGGATGCGGCGGGTCGGGTCGGAGACCTCCTCGGCGACGTCGCCGCACGCCTCGAAGCCGTAGAAGAGGAACAGGCCGGACAGCGACGCGGCCAGGAACGGGCCGAGGTAGCCCCCCTCACCCGTGCCCAGGGTGTCGAAGAAGATCGAGAACGGCTGCTCGCGCTGGAACAGCAGCAGGTAGAGCCCCAGCACGATGACGCCGATGAGCTCGGCGGCGAGGCCGATCTTGGCGATGCGGGCCAGGTTGCGGGTGCCGCTGTAGTTGACGACGAAGGCGATCAGCAGCAGCCCGACGGCGGTCGCGAGCGCGACGCCCGGGGTGGCCTCGATGCCGAACAGGGCGGCGACGAAGCCGCCGCCGAACTCGGCCACCGAGGTGATGGTGACGATGATCGCCCAGATGTAGACCCACGAGACGATCCACGCGTACCGGCGGTTCCACAGCCGCCGCGTCCACGGGTAGATGCCGCCGGCCAGCGGGTACTGCGAGACCACCTCGCCGAAGACCAGCGAGACGAGCAGCTGGCCGGCGCCGACGATGACGATCCACCAGATCGCCGGCGGCCCGCCGATCGACAGGCTGTAGGCGAACAGCGAGTACACGCCCACCAGCGGGGACAGGTACGTGAAGCCGAGCGCCATGTTGGCCCAGAGGCCCATGCTGCGCTCGAACTGGCCGGAGTAGCCCAGCGCGGCGAGCTGCGCGTCGTCGTCGAGCGGAGCGGCGGGCGGTGCGGCGTGCGGTCCAGAGGGGTGCACCGGGCCTCCTCGTCTGCCGAGAGGTCGATGGCCCGGGTGTGCCGTGGGCCACAGGTTCGCGCGAAAACCTATAGAGGCGAAGTTCTGAGGACAAGAGCCCGGCGCGATCTCCTCGCCGCCGACGGCGGCGTCAGGCGCTCAGCACACCCGGCTCGTCGACCGGCACCACCCGCCACGGCACCCCCGGCACCTCCGTCGCGGGACCGGCACCACCCGGCACGGCCGCCAGCAGGTCCCCCACCAGGCGGCGCGGCGACGTGGAGAGGACCACCCGGTCCTCGTCGTTGACGAGCAGGAACCGGCCCGGCAGCGAGCCCAGCTCGGCCAGCAGGTGGGTCTCGAACCGGCGGACCGGCACGTCGGCGCCGACCACGCCGGCGAACTCGCCCTCGACCACGACCGGCTCGGTGAACGTCAGCACGTAGCGGCCGGTGCCGTGCACGTCGACGTACGGCCCGACGACGTGCCGCCGTCCGGTCCGCCGCGGGACGGCGAACCACTCGGCGGCCGTGTAGTCGTAGTAGCCCAGGCTGGTGGGGCGGAGGTCGGGCTCGAGGGTGCGGAGCTTGCCGCCGTCCGGGTCGACCTGCCACCACTCGAGCCGCAGCGGCAGCCCGCGCTCCGGTCGCGGCGCCACGACCAGCCCGCAGCCGACCGCGAGCTGGCCGGGCCGCAGCAGCAGCCCGGGCACGTCCTCCCCCAGCACCGGGCGCCCGGCCCGCAGGTCGGCCCGGGCCCCCGGCCGGAGGGTCGCGGCGTGCACCTCGCCGACCGTGGTGAAGACGCGCTCGACCACGTCGGAGACCGCGGCGAGCACCTGCGGGAGCACCCGGGTCGCGCTCACGAGACCTCGCGGCGCACCGCGGCGCCCTCGTCGGAGCCGGCGCGCAGGCGCAGCTCGGTGGACCACAGCGTGCGCGTCTCGATGTGCCCCTCGGTCAGGGCCCGGGCGGTGACTGCGTCGCGGGCGGCGATCGCGTCGACGACCGCCCGGTGGCTGGCCACGATGACCCCGAGCAGCTCGGGTGCGTGCGCGGGCGGCCAGGGCAGCTGCCCGAGCTCGAGGTGCAGGTCCATCAGCTGCATGGTGAGGCGCACCGACTGGGCGCAGGCGGCCAGCTCGATGTAGTAGCGCCCCTCGGCCCGGCGCTGGTCGGTCACCGAGTCGGCCCGCGCCAGGCGGTCGACGATGTCGCGCAGCCGCGCCACCTCGGTGCGGGAGGCGCGCGTCGCGGCCAGCCGCGCCGCGGCGGCCGCGACCGCCCCGTGGACGTCGCCGAGCTCCCGCAGGTCGGTGGTCCCCAGCTCCGCCAGCCGGGTGTCGGCGAGGGCGCCGAGCACGTCGTCGCGGGCCCGCACGAAGCTGCCGCCGCCGCGGCCGCGGCGGGTCTCCACCAGGCCCAGCCCGCGCAGCTCGGCGAGCGCCTCGCGCAGGGTCATCGTGGAGACGTTGAGCATCGTCGCGAGGTCGGTCTCGGCCGGGAGCTGCTCCCCGTCGCCGAGGAGCCCGAGCGCGATCGCGCTGCCCACGCGGCGCACCACCGTCTCGCTGCGCAGGGCGCGGTCGTCGAGGGGCGCGAAGACGGCGCGGCGGGCGTCACCGCTGAGCAGCTGCACGCTCACCTCCCCCTCCGGATCCCCAGAGTCTCGCACCCCGGGCAAGACGCCATAAGCGTTGATTCCATAGGTTTTCCTCGTTAGCGTGGCCCCCGCCACACCCGATCCTGTGACGAGGAGCACGCCGTGACACAGGTCCAGCCCGAGCGGACCCCGGACGCCCTGTCCGAGCCGTTCACCCCGGGCGCCCCGTCCAACCCGCCGGAGCTGGCGGACTACCCCGAGACCCTGGCCGGCCCGGTGCCCGCGCCGCGGCAGGACCCGCAGACCGCGGCCTTCGTCGAGCAGTGGCGCAACACGTCGTACAACTGCTTCTCCTCCGGTCACAAGTTCTGCCGCGAGGTCTGCCCGGTCACCCAGGTCGAGCGCAACGAGTCGTGGACGCCCACCGCCTTCCACGCGAACGTGGTGGCGATGGAGCGCGGCGAGCTCGACGTCGAGGACATCGCCGCCGACTACGTGAACTGCACCCAGTGCGGCGCCTGCGAGCTGCGGTGCCCGAACACGCTGTTCACCGGCGACTTCTACCGCTTCCGCACCCGGACGGTCGACGTCGTCAAGGCGGTGCGCTCGCTCGCGGTCGAGAAGGGCGTGCACCAGCCGAACTGGAAGATCTGGAACGAGCGCACCGACCTGCGCACCCACGAGCCGGTGCTCGGCGAGACCCCGGTGAGCCAGGAGCGGGTCCGCGACTGGGCCGAGGGGCTCGACATCCCGATCGGCGGCGAGACGGTCCTGTTCGTCGACTGCGAGGCCGCCTTCTACCGGACGTCGGTGCCCCGAGCGGTCGCCCAGATGCTGCAGCTGGCCGGCTACGAGTTCGGCCTGATGGGCGAGCAGTGGTGCTGCGGCGGCCCGGCCGCGGAGATGGGCTACGCCGAGCAGGCGCAGCGCTTCGCCCGGCACAACCTGGACAACTGGCGGGCCACCGGCACCAAGCGGGTGCTCGTGCTCGACCCGCACGACTACATCAGCTTCACCGAGGACTACCCCAAGTACTTCGGCGAGGAGTTCGACATCGAGGTCGTCCTCGTGCTCGACGTCCTGGCCGAGCTCCTGCGCGAGGGCCGGCTGACGCCCACCGTGCCGGTCGACCGCGCGATCACGTACCACGACCCGTGCCGGCTCAACAAGCGCAAGGGCATCTGGAAGGAGCCCCGCGAGCTGCTGCGGGCGATCCCCGGGCTCCGGTTCGAGGACGTCGACCGGGTGACGCAGTGGTCGTACTGCTCGGGCGGCGGGGGCGGCCTGCCGATCGAGAAGCCCGAGCTGACCGCGAAGATCAGCGCCGCCCGCCTGGAGCGGGCCGCCGAGCTCGACGTCGACACGCTCGTGAGCGCCTGCCCCTGGTCGGAGCGCCCGCTGTCGGAGGCCGGCGACGCCGAGGACATCGACGTCGTCGACCTCCACGAGCTGTTCGCGCAGTCCCTCGGCATCACCGTGGGCGGGTCGCGCGGCGACGTCGGCGACCGCCGGCTGGCCCAGGAGCGCACCGGCGTCCCCGGCCGGGCCCGGCGGGAGCGCGGGAGCAGCCGCGGCGGGTGCGGCGGCGGTGGCTGCGGCGGTGGCTGCGGCAACGGTTCCGGCGGCTGCGGGTGCGGAGGGCACTGACCATGACGATCACCGAACCGGCGCCCTTCACCCGGGAGCCCCTCGACGACGCCGCGCTGACCACCCTGGTGACGGCGCTGCGGCCGGTGCTGGGCGACGACCAGATCCTGCTGGCCAAGACCGACCGCTACAACCGCGCCCGCGTGCCCGCGCCGTTCCCGGTGCACCGCTGGTCGGAGCGGGTGCCCGACGTGGTGGTCATGCCCACCTCCACCGAGCAGGTGGCGGCGGTCGTGAAGATCGCCAACGACCTGCGCATCCCGGTGGTCCCCCGCGACGGCGGCACCGGCCTCACCGACGGCGCCGTCCCCATGCGCCGCGGCATCGTCGTCGACGTCAAGAAGATGAACCAGATCCACGAGCTCGACCTGGTCAACCGCACGGTCACCGTGGGCACCGGCATCAACATGCTCAAGCTCAACGAGCGGCTGGCCCGGCACGGGCTGTTCTACCCGGACGACCCGGCGTCCTACCCCTGCTCGCTGGTCGGCGGGCGGATCGGCACCAGCGGCTGGTCGCTCATCGGCGCCCGCTACGGGCACACCCGCGACCTGGTGCTCAGCTTCGACCACGTGCTGCCCACCGGCGAGGTGCTGCACGTGGGCGACGGCATCGGGCAGAAGATCAGCAAGAGCTCCAGCGGCTACCAGCTCAAGCACCTGTTCATGGGCCACCAGGGCACGCTCGGCATCGCCACCAGGGCGACGCTGAAGCTGTTCCCGAAGCCGGAGGCCGAGCTGTCGCCGTTCTGGGCGTTCGACAACTACGACGACGCCTACGCCTGCGTCGGCGCCCTCGCCCGGGCGGGGGTGGCCACCTTCGCCGGCGCGGTCCTGTTCGACGAGCACAAGGTCGCCTACCTGCGGCGGGACGACGAGGCGTACATCCCCCAGCCGACCGACGTCCGGGCGCTGGTGTGCGCGGTGATGTACGGCTACGAGGACGAGGTGCGCGCCGGCGGCAGGCGGCTGTTCCGCATCGCCAAGGAGCACCGCGCGCGCTACCTGGGCGACGAGATCTCCGAGGGCGACTGGGCCGCCCGGCACGACCGGTACGCCACCCCCCTGCACGGGCGCACCAAGGACGGCCAGGTCATCCCGATGTCCTGGCACTGCGAGGACGCCGCGGTCAACTACTCGAACCTGCCGGCCGTGACGAAGGCCTGGCACGAGATCGTCGCGGACCTGCGGCGCAAGACCGACGTCTTCGACGACTGGGGCATGTTCGCCTACACCTCGGCCAACACCGGGGTCGACTACCTCACCGAGATCGACGTGGGCATCTGGGAGCAGCGGCTCGACGACGCCGCCTGGGCCGCGTGGGTGCAGGCCAAGCGGGACATCGCCGCGGTGGCCATCGCCCACGGGGGCTCGATGAGCGCCTGCCACGGCTCGTGCCGGGAGGGTGAGGTCGACCTGCTGCCGCAGGAGCTGGGCAAGGGCTTCGACGTGATGCTCGAGGTCAAGCGAGCCCTGGACCCGAACAACATCATGAACCCGGGCAAGTACCTGCTCGACCGGGCGTACGGGAGGGACGTGACCGATGAGAACCGATGACCAGCCCACCGGTCCGGCCGCCACGGCCCCCTACCGCTTCGCCGAGCAGCACACCCCGCCGGCGCCGCTGCGGGTCAGCGAGGTGGCCCAGACGACGTTCGAGCACGTCTACGAGGTGGACCCGCGGCTGATGCAGGTGCACGTGCTGCAGCAGGTGTTCCCCAACTGGGACACCCTGCGGATCATGCGCAGCCGGCACGACCACCTCGAGTGGATGCACCGGCACTTCGCCACCCGGGTGGTGACCGGCTCGGAGCTGCTGGCCGAGATCGACGACGGCGGCGGTACGACGGTTTCCGCGTGATCGGTAGCGTTGGGCCACGGGTTCCGTTGACAGGGCAGGCATTCACCGGTGGAGTGCCGAGTACCCACCGAGAGCATGGAGGACGGTCGTGAGCGACAAGCTGGAGCTGCGCAACTTCGTCGGCGGCGAGCACGTCGACGCCGCGGACGGGCGCCGGTCCGACCTCGTCGACCCGGCCACCGGTGAGGTCTTCGCGACCGCCCCGGTGTCGACGGACGAGGACGTCGACCGCGCGTACCGGGTCGCCGCCGACGCGTTCGAGACGTGGCGGGACGCGACGCCGTCGGAGCGGCAGAAGGCGCTGCTCAAGCTGGCCGACCTGGTCGAGGAGCACGCCGACGAGCTGGTGGCGCTGGAGAGCCGCAACACCGGCAAGCCCATCGCGCTGACGGCCAGCGAGGAGATCCCGCCGATGGTCGACCAGCTCCGGTTCTTCGCCGGGGCGGCGCGAGCGCTCGAGGGCAAGGCCGCGGCCGAGTACCTGAAGGGCCACACGTCGTGGATCCGGCGGGAGCCGATCGGCGTCGTCGGCCAGGTCACGCCGTGGAACTACCCGATGATGATGGCGGTCTGGAAGATCGGCCCGGCCCTGGCCGCGGGCAACGCCGTCGTCCTCAAGCCGTCCGACACCACGCCGGCCACCACCATCCGGCTGGCCGAGCTGGCCGCCGAGGCGTTCCCGGCCGGGGTGCTCAACGTGATCTGCGGTGACCGCGACACCGGCCGCGCGCTGGTCTCGCACAAGATCCCGCAGCTGGTGGCCATCACCGGCTCGGTGCGCGCCGGCATGCAGGTGGCCGAGGCCGCCTCGCACGACCTCAAGCGGGTGCACCTCGAGCTCGGCGGCAAGGCGCCGGTCGTCGTCTTCGACGACGCCGACCTCGAGGCCGCCGCCGAGAACATCGCCATCGCCGGTTACTTCAACGCCGGCCAGGACTGCACCGCGGCCACCCGGGTGCTGGCCGCGCCCGGCATCCACGACGACTTCGTCGCCGCGCTCTCGGAGCAGGCGAAGAACACCGCCACCACCTTCGAGAAGGGCGCCGCCGACGAGGACGCGCTCGTGCCGCCGGTGAACAACGCCAACCAGCTGGCCCACGTCACCGGCTTCCTCGATCGGGCGCCCGACCACGCCGAGATCACCGCCGGCGGCCACCGCCAGGGCGACCGCGGCTTCTTCGTCGAGCCCACCGTCGTCGCCGGCCTGCGCCAGGACGACGAGATGGTGCAGCGGGAGATCTTCGGCCCGGTGATCACCGTGCAGCGCTTCACCGACGAGGACGAGGCGGTCCGCTGGGCCAACGGCGTGGAGTACGGCCTGGCCTCCAGCGTGTGGACCAAGGACTTCGGCCGCGCCATGCGGATGAGCAAGCGGCTGGACTTCGGCTGCGTGTGGATCAACACCCACATCCCGCTGGTCGCCGAGATGCCGCACGGCGGCTTCAAGCACTCCGGCTACGGCAAGGACCTGTCGATGTACGGGTTCGAGGACTACACCCGGATCAAGCACGTCATGGCGAACATCGAGAGCTGACGTCATGGCGGGCATCGAGAGCTGAGCGCAGGCTGGGCGGGGTGCGCCTCCTCCCCGCCCTGGCCGCGCCGCTGCTCGACGGCGCCCGCACCACCTTCCGAGCCCGCGTCTCCGGCGACCCCACCGGCGTCCCGGCGTGGGTGCGCGACATCGACCGGGTCGGTGAGGGGCCGGGCTGGTTCGAGCCCGACGGCGTGGTCTGGCGGGTGCACGGCGACCTCTCCACGCTGGTCGGCGGGGTGACCGCGCTGCTCGGCCAGGCCGCGCACCCGCTGGCGCTGGCCGGCGTGGAGCGGCACTCCGCCTACCGCGACGACCCGTGGCGCCGGTTGGCCGGCACCGCGCGCTGGCTGGTGGTGACGACGTTCGGCTCGGCCGAGCTCGCCGAGCGCGAGGCGGCGCGGGTGCGGGCGATGCACCGCCGGGTGGCCGGCGCCGACGAGCGCGGCCGGCCCTACTCGGCGGGCGACCCCGCGCTGCTGCGCTGGGTGCACCTGGCCTTCACCGACGCCTTCCTCGCCGCGCAGGCCGCCGTCGGTCGCGACATGGGCCGGTTCGGGCGCCGGTGGCCGGACGCCTACGTCGCCGACTGGGCGCGCAGCGCCGAGGCGCTCGGCGCCACCGACCTCCCGCGGTCGGCCGCCGAGCTGGCCGAGGCCCTGGCCGCCTGCGTCCCCTCGCTCGAGCCCGTGCCGGGCGACCTGCGGGCCTTCCTCGCCGGGCCGCCGGGGCTGGGCGCGGCCGAGCGGGTCTTCTACGCCGGCCTCTCGGCCGCGGCCGGGCTGCTGGTGTCGCCGTCGGTGGCGCCGTTCGCGGGGGTCCCCGGCCGGGCCGCCCGGGGGTTGCCCGAGCGCGGGCAGCTCGCCGTCACGCGGGCGCAGCTGCGCGGGCTGCAGGTGGTGCTGGGCCCGCGCAGCCCGTCGGAGGAGGCCGCCCGCCGGCGCCTCGGCCCCGGTCGCCCGTGAGGCCCGTCCCGGGCACTGGGTACCGAGAGCCCGGGGAGGTGCCGGGCTTCCGGTGCAGAAAGCCCGGTTGTCGTCGGCGGGCGGCGGGGTCAGAGGGCGGCGTCGGCGGCGACCGGCTCCTCGGGGCGGCGGGTGCCCCACGCGTAGGTCTGCTTGCGCAGCCCCAGGTAGACGAACGTCTCGGTGGACTCCACGCCCTCGACGTCGCGGATGCGGCTCACCGTGTCGAGCAGCCGGTCGTCGTCCTCGCAGACGACCTCCACCAGCACGTCGAACGAGCCGGCCGTGACGACGACGTAGTCGACCTCGTCGAAGGCGGCCAGCGCGTCGGCGACCTTGCGGGTGTCCCCGCGGGTGCGCACGCCGACCATCGCCTGCCGGGCGAAGCCCACCTGCATCGGGTCGGTCACGCCGACGATCTGCACGATCCCCGCGTCCAGCAGCCGCTGCACCCGCTGGCGGACGGCGGCCTCGGACAGCCCGACCGCGGCGGCGATCCGCGCGTAGGGACGGCGGCCGTCCTCCTGCAGCTGCTCGATGATGGCCCGCGAGACGTCGTCCAGCACCACCCCGGTCCGGACCGACACCGTGCACCACCTTCCGACTCAACCCGTCGTCGGCGACGGGTTCTACTGCCGTGATCGTAGCCGCGGCGGCCCCCGTACGGTCCGATCCGCAGCGGGACGGCCGGGCTGCCACGGCGCCGGTCAGGCAAGTAAGGTAAGCCTTGCCAATCCCTGCCCTCGCCCCCCGGAGCCGCTCGTGACCGCCGAGGCCCTCCCCGGCTCCGCCGAGCGGACGGCGCCGCCCGGGCCCGGCACGGCGCCGCGGGCCGGCACGTCGCGGCGGCTGGGCCTGCTGCTGGTCCTCGCCGCCCTCGTGGTGGTCGCGGGACTGCTCAGCATCGCCGTCGGCACGCGCGCGATCGGGCTGCCCGAGGTCTGGCGGGCGCTCACCGACTCGTCCTGGGGCGGCGAGGAGGCGGTCATCGTCCGCGAGCTGCGGCTGCCCCGCACGCTGCTGGGCCTCATGGTGGGCGCGGCGCTGGGCATGGCCGGCGCGCTCATGCAGGGGCACACCCGCAACCCGCTCGGCGACCCGGGCCTGCTCGGCATCACCGCCGGGGCCTCCCTCGCCGTGGTCCTGGCCATCTTCCTGGTCGGCATCCGCACGCCGGCCGGCTACGTCTGGTTCGCCTTCGCCGGCGCCCTCCTGGGCACGGTGCTGGTCTTCGCGATCGGCTCCGTCGGCCGCGGCGGCCTGACGCCGGTCACCCTGGCGCTGGCCGGGGCGGCGCTGTCGGCGCTGCTGTTCGCGCTCATCCGCGCGGTCCTGGTCAGCGACGAGCAGACGCTGGACAGCTACCGGTTCTGGGTGGTCGGCGCGCTGGCCGGCCGCGGCGCCGACATCGCCTGGCAGGTGGCCCCGTTCCTGCTGGCCGGGCTGGTGCTCGCCGTGGCGAACGCGCCCGCCCTCAACCTGCTGGGCCTGGGCGAGGACGTCGCCCGCGGGCTGGGGCAGCGCATCTGGCTGGCCCGCGCCGTCGGGCTGCTGGCGGTCACCCTGCTCTGCGGCGCGGCGACGGCGGCCTGCGGGCCGATCGCGTTCGTCGGGCTGATCACCCCGCACGTCACCCGCGCCTTCACCGGCCCCGACCACCGGTGGCTGGTGCCCTGCTCCGGGTTGCTCGGGGCCGTGCTGCTGGTGCTGGCCGACGTCCTCGGCCGGGTGGTGGTCCGCCCCGCCGAGCTGCAGGTGGGCATCGTGCTCGCGCTGGTGGGCGCGCCCTTCTTCATCGCCCTCATCCGCCGCCGGAAGATGGTCTCGGTGTGACCGGGCTGCTGGAGCGCCCCGCGCGGCGCGTGCGCCCGCCGGGCGTGGTGCGGGTCGGCCCCGTGTCGGCCGTCGTCCGCTGGCGGGCGGTCGCCGTCCCGCTGGTCACCCTGGCGCTGCTGGTCCTGCTGGCGGCGCTGAGCCTGGGCCGCGGCGACTACCCGGTCCCGGTGACCGACGTGCTGCGCACCCTGGTCGGCCTCGGCGACGACGGCCAGCGGTTCATCGTCGTCGAGCTGCGCGCGCCGCGGATCGTCGTGGGCGTGCTGGTCGGGCTGGCCCTCGGCATGTCCGGCGCCCTGTTCCAGACGTTCTCCCGCAACGCGCTGGCCTCCCCCGACGTCCTCGGCATCACGCACGGCGCCTCGCTGGGCGCGGTCGCCGCGATCGTGATCGGCGGCGGCGCCTCCACGGCCGGGTCGGTCCTCGGCGCGGTGGGCGTCCCCGTCGCCGCGCTGGTCGGCGCCTTCGTCGCCGGCGCGCTGCTGTTCGCGCTCGCCTGGCGGGCGGGCATCAACGGCTACCGCCTGGTGCTGGTCGGCATCGCGCTGTGGGCGGCGTTCGGGGCGCTGATCGACTGGCTGCTCACCGAGGCCGAGATCTGGGACGCCGCGGCCGCCTACGTGTGGCTCACCGGGTCGCTCAACGCGCGCACCTGGGAGCAGGCGGCCGCCCTGGCCGTGAGCCTGGCGGTGCTCGTGCCGCTGGCGCTCATGACGAGCCGGGCGCTCGGCGTCCTCCAGTTCGGCGACGACGCAGCCCGCGGGCTCGGCGTGCGGGTGACCGGGGCGCAGGCCGCGGTCGTGCTGGTGGCGATCGGGCTGACCGCCGCCGCGGTGGCCGCCGCCGGGCCGATCGCGTTCGTCGCCCTCGTCGTGCCGCAGATCGCCGTCCGGCTCACCGGCGGCCCGCGGCCCCCGCTGCTGGCCTCCGGGCTGCTCGGCGCCGTCCTCGTCGTCGGCGCCGACCTGATCGCCCGCACCGTGCTGCCGACGGCGCTGCCCGTCGGCATCCTCACCGCCGCGATCGGCGCTCCGTACCTGCTCTGGCTCCTGGTCCGCGGAAGGCGGCGAACCACGCTGTGACGACGACCCTCCCCTCCTCCTCCACCGGCACGGCCGCGGCCGGCCGCGTCCGGCTGGCCGCCGAGGGCCTGCGGCTGGCCTACGACGCCAAGGTCGTCGTCGACGGGCTGGACCTCGAGCTGACCGAGGGGTCGTTCACGGCGATCGTCGGGCCCAACGGCTGCGGCAAGTCCACGCTGCTGCGCGCGCTGGGCCGGCTGATGCGCCCGGCGGCCGGCCGGACGCTGCTCGACGGCCGGTCGATCTTCGAGCAGCCCACCCGCGAGGTGGCCAAGGTGCTCGGCCTGCTGCCGCAGAGCCCCACCGCCCCCGAGGGGCTCACCGTGGCCGACCTGGTGGCCCGCGGCCGCTACCCGCACCAGAGCTGGCTGCGGCAGTGGTCGCGCGACGACGAGTCGGCGGTCAGCGAGGCGCTCGCCTGGACCGACATGGCCGACCTCGCCGACCGCCCGGTCGACGCGCTCTCCGGCGGGCAGCGGCAGCGGGCCTGGATCTCGATGGCGCTGGCCCAGGGCACCGACCTGCTGCTGCTCGACGAGCCGACGACGTACCTGGACCTGTCGCACCAGATCGACGTCCTGGAGCTCGTCGCCCGGCTGCACGCCGAGCGGGGGCGCACGGTGGTCGTGGTCCTGCACGACCTGAACCTGGCGGCGCGCTACGCCGGCCGGCTGGTCGCCATGAAGGACGGTCGCCTCGTCGCGTCCGGGACCCCGGCGGAGGTGCTCACCGAGCGCCTGCTGGCCGACGTGTTCGACCTCGAGGCGCGGGTGGTGCCCGACCCGGTGACCGGGACGCCGATGGTGGTGCCGGTCCGCCGGCTGCGCTGAGGCCGCTCAGCCCAGCGCGGCCGCGCCCAGCCGCCAGTAGCCCATGAAGGCCACCGAGCCCCGCGGCACGCCCAGCTCGGACACCAGCCGCCGCCGCATCCGCTTCACCACCCCCGCCTCGCCGGCCAGCCACGCGTAGCAGGTGGACGCCGGGTCGGCGTCGGGCACCTCCCACAGCGTCGCCTCGTCGACGTCGGGCAGGTCGGCCTCGGCGTCGGCCCGGTGGGCGATGCCCAGCTCGGCGAGGGCGACGTCGAGCGCGGGGGCCAGCAGCGAGCCCACCGGGGCGTCGCCGCGCGGCAGCCAGCGGACGTCCGCGCCGGAGGCCCCGGCCAGGTCGAGCACGTCGCCGGCGGTGGGCACCTCCAGCAGCGCGACCACCCGGCGGCCCGCGGGCAGCCCGGCCAGGATCGCGGCGATCGCCGGGACGGCGGTCTCGTCGCCGGCCAGCACGAGGGTGCGGGCGCCGGCGGGCGGCGCCCACTCCGCGGCCCAGGCGCGGCCGGACCCGGGGCGGTCGGGACCGAGGACGACCAGCTCGTCACCGGGGACGGCCGCGGCCGCCCACGCCGCGGCCGGGCCGGGGTGCCCGTCGTCGAGCCCGTGCAGGACGACGTCGACGTCCAGCTCGGCCGGCTCCGGCCGGAACGCGCGGACGGTGTACGTGCGCAGGAACGGGCGGCGGGCGTCGGGCAGCGCGCAGTACTCGGCGTACCAGCCCGCGCCCGAGCCCATCAGCTCGTCGAAGGGCTGGCCGTCCCGCGGCAGGACGAACTTGATCCGCTGGTCGTCGCCGGCCGCGCCGAAGCCGGCCAGCTCCGGCCCGCCGAGCGTCAGCCGCACGAACGAGGGGGAGAGGCGCACCGAGCGCAGCACCCGGGTGCGGAAGAACCGGTACGCCGGGGCCACCTCGACCACCTCGGTGGCCGTGGCCACTGCTGCCTCGCTCATCCGCGCACTCCCCGGGCTGGATTCGGTCCGTCCAGAAGGTGAGGCTAACCTAACCCGCCGCACGCCGGGAAGAGCGTCCCGGCAGGATCGGAGTGACGTGATCCTCCACTCGCCGCGGTTCAGCATGACCCCCGAGGAGATGGCGGCCCAGCCGACCGCCGCGCTGCTGCCCGCCGTCCCGGCCGGCCAGCTCTACCCGTGGAAGCACATCGGGATGGACTACCAGGCGCAGGCGGCCTACATGGAGGAGCTGGCCGGCTACCTGGCGGAGCCCGGGTGGTCAGCTGAGTGGAGTGCCAGGGCGCGGATCCCGCGCCCGTGCCACTCCGGTCACGTGCCGACCGCGGACGGCGTCTCGGGCAGCACCGCCCGGGGCGCCGTCCGCGCCGTCTGGGCCAGCACGATCCCGCCCAGGACGACGACGCCGCCGAGCACCTGCCAGCCGGTGAGCACCTGCTCCACCCACAGCCACGCCACCACCGACGCGAACACCGGCTCGACGGTGGCGACCAGCCCGGCGGCGGTGGGGGACAGGTGGCGCAGCGCGGCGATGGACAGCCAGAACGGCACGATCGCCCCGAGGACGACGATCCACGCGACCAGCACCCACAGCGGCAGCTCGACGTCCCCCAGCGACACCGGCACCCGCTCGGCCAGCACCGCCGCGTCGAAGGTCCACCAGGGCCCGGCGACCGCCCAGAACAGCGCGGCGGCCACGAAGCTCCAGCAGGTGAGCGCGACCGGGTCGTGCCCGCCGGTCCCCCGCTCCCCCATCAGGTAGTAGGTGGCCAGGCACACCGCCGCCCCGAGCGCGGCCGCGATGCCGAGCGGCTCGAGCGAGCCCTCGCCCCGCCAGACCTCGGCGACCAGCACCAGGCCGGCCAGCGACAGCAGCAGCGCCACCCAGACCCGGCGGCGCACCGGCTCGCGGCGCACCAGGCGGACGTAGAGGGCGATGAGCACCGGCGCGGTCATCTCGAAGACCAGCGCGATGCCGACCGGCAGGTCGCGGATGGCCACGTAGTAGAGGAACTGCGTGAGCGCGACGCCGACGACGCCGAAGACGGCCAGGAACGGCAGCTCGCGCGGGCTCACCCGCAGCCGCGACGGCGCCACGAGCGCCAGGCCGACGAGCAGACCGAGCGCCGCGCCGGTGCAGCGCAGCGCCGTCAGCTCGGTCGGCCGCAGCCCCGCCTGCAGCGCCAGCGTCGACACCGTGCCGTTGACCGCGAAGACCGCGGCCGCGGCCAGCGTGAGGGCGTAGCCGATCGGCGGACGGGCGGTGGGCACGAGGGCACGGTAGGCCCCACGGGCCGCTGCGCCCCCTACCGGGTCAGAACAGGGCGAGCTCCTGCGTCGGCCCCGGCCCGGCCGGGCCGTCCCCCTCCGGGAAGACGCGGTGCAGGCCGGTCAGCTCGAACACCCGCCAGACCGAGCGCTGGGCGCCGCGCAGCCGGAGCTCGATGCCGCGCTGCTGGCACCACCGGCGCAGCTCCAGCAGCGCCGAGAGGCCGGCCGAGGCGATGCTGGTGACGCCGGCCAGGTCGAGCTCCAGCACGGCGCACCCGGCCAGCGAGCGGCCGGCGACGAAGGCCTCCAGGTGCGGCGCGGTGAGGGCGTCGATCTCGCCGGAGACCCGGACGACGATCAGCGCGCCGCCGGACTCGGCGTCCAGCTCGATCGGCGGCTGGTCGGGAACGGGGTGCGAGACCCACCACGGCCGGCGGTTGGCGGGCGCGCGGACCAGCCGGCGGGAGACGTCCCACTCGTGCGACAGGACCATGCTCGCTCCCCCCGGATCGCCGGTCCCCGTCCGGTCACGATACGTACCGTCAGGAACCGGCTACAAGGATCCGGCGCGAATTCGATCATGGATTGAGGGTCTCAACCGAGCGGCTCCGGAGCCGGTCGGGCTACCGTCGGTCCGTGCCGGGTGCCGACGACATGGTGCGCGCGGTCACCGACTCGAAGGCCGGGCGGACGGGGCGCGGCCTGGAGGACTGGGTGGCGCTCGTCGGCGGCTCGGGCATCGACCCGCTGGACCAGAACGCCGTCCGCCGGTGGCTGAAGGACGTGCACGGCGTCGAGCAGAACCGCCAGTGGGCGATCGCCGACGCCGCCGCCCGGGCCGCGGGGTGGGAGCGGCCGACCGTCGAGCAGTACGTGGACGGCCGGTACACCGGCGCGAGGGCCGGGCTGCGACCCGTCTTCGACGCCGTCCGCCGCGCCGCGGAGTCGCTCGGGGACGACGCCGTCGTGGAGGGGCGCGGCACCTGCACGCCGTTCGTGCGCCGCCGGCAGTTCGCCGCCGCCGCGCCGGCCACGGCCACCCGGCTGGACCTCGGCCTGCGCTACGTCGACCCGCCGGCCGGCGACCGGCTGCAGCCGGCGCGGGCGCCCGGGTCGGCCACCCACGGGGTCGCCCTCACCGCGGTGGAGGACGTCGACGACGAGGTGCGCGCCCTGCTGCGGGCGGCCTACGAGCAGAACGGCTGATGTCCTCTCCGCCCTGGGGACCGCCACCGCCCGGCCGGGCGCCGTGGTCGCGCCGGCGCCGGCGGCTGCTGCTGTGGCTGGCCGCCGGGGCGGCGCTCACCGGCGTCGGCGCGTTCACGCTGCCCGACGAGCTCGGCGTCGGCTCCGGGCTGGCCGCCGCCGTCTGCGGGCTGCTCCTGGTGGCCGCGACCGTGGTGTTCGTCGCGATCCCGGGGCCCGGGACCGCCGGGCAGCTGCTGCGCACCGCGCCGCTGGCCGGGGCGGTGACCGTGGTCGCCGTCCTGCTGGCGCTGTCCAACGCCGGCGAGTCGCTGCGCTGGCTGTGGATCCTCGCCGCCGTCGCCGCGGCCGGCTGGACGGCGTTCGCGGTGTGGGAGAACCGCAGGTCGGGCGGGTGAGCCGGCGCGGCAGACTGCGGGCATGGACCTGCCCGGCGCCCTGTACGTCCCGACCGGCGACGGCTTCACCGCCACCGCGCTGACCATCGGCCCCTGGGACCCGGGGCTGCAGCACGCCGGTCCGCCGGCCGCGCTGCTGCTGCGCGAGGCCGAGCGGGCCGGCGGCATCGCGGGCGGGCAGACCGTCCGGCTCACCTACGACATCTTCGCGCCGGTGCCGGTGGGACCGGTCCGCCTCCGCTCCTCCGTCGTCCGGCCCGGCCGGCGGATCGAGCTCGTCGAGGCCACCCTGGACGCCGGCGACCGGCCGCTGATGAGGCTGTCCGCCTGGCGGATGCGCGTGACCGAGGGCGGACCGGCGTCGGCGGCGCCGTCGGCCATCACCGGACCGGAGAGCAGCCGCGCCGAGACGGCGGGCTTCTTCACCACCGACGTCGCCTACCACCGGGCGCTGGACTGGCGCTTCGCCTCGGGCACGTTCAACGGCCCCGGGCCGGCCGCGGCGTGGACCCGCCCGGCCTGCGACCTGGTCGAGGGCGAGCCGATCACCCCGCTGCAGCACCTGCTGGTGATGACCGACGCCGCCAGCGGCATCTCCACCGAGCTGGACTGGCGGGAGCACACGTTCGCCAACGTCGACCTCTCGGTGGCGCTGCACCGGCCGCCGTCCGGCGAGTGGCTCGGCATGGACGCCCGGACGACGCTCGGCGGCACCGGTGCGGCGCAGTGCTTCGCCGACCTGTACGACACCCGCGGCCGGATCGGCCGCTCCTCGCAGTCGCTGTTCGTCGAGCGGCGCTGACGCCGGCCGGGACCCCGGCTGGCGAGGTGATCACGGTCCGGGGCAGGCTGGGGAGCCGATGGACGCTCTCGCGATCGCACCGCTCGACGACGTCCGCGACTGGGTGGCCGGCCGCGGGCTCGAGGTCGTGCTCATCGTCCTCGGCTCGGTCCTGCTGGCCCGCTTCGTCTCGTGGGTCGGCCGCCGGGTGACCGACCGGATCGACGCCCGGTCGACCGGGGGCGACGCGCTGGTCCGCTCCGAGGCCGCCAAGCACCGGCACTCGCTCACGCAGGTGCTGCAGTGGACGGCGATCGTGCTCATCTACGCGGTCGCGGTGTTCTTCGTGCTCGACCGCCTCGGGGTGCCGATCACCGGCCTCGTCGCGCCCGCCACCGTGCTCGGCGTCGGCCTGGGCTTCGGCGCGCAGCGGATCGTCGGCGACGTCCTCGCCGGCTTCTTCATCATCACCGAGCGGCAGTACGGGTTCGGCGACGTCGTGGCCATCGCCGTCACCGGGGCGGCGGAGGCGGCCACCGGCACCGTCGAGGACGTCACGCTGCGGATCACCCGCATGCGCTCGGTGAACGGCGAGGTCGTCACGATCCCCAACGGGCAGATCGTCAAGGTCGTCAACCTCTCCCGCGACTGGGCCCGCGCGGTCGTCGACGTCCCGGTGCCCACCTCCAGCGACGTCAGCCGGGTGAGCGAGATCCTGCGCGAGGTGGGCGAGGAAGCGTTCCGCGACCCGGCGCTGTCCAAGCTGCTGCTCGACCCGCCGAGCGTCATGGGCGTGGAGAGCCTCGACCTCGACCAGGTCAGCGTCCGCGTGGTCGCGCGCACGCTGCCCGGCAAGCAGTTCGAGGTCGGCCGCGACCTGCGCGCCCGGATCGTGCTGGCCTTCCGCCGGCAGGGCCTGAGCCTGCCGCCGCAGGCGGAGGACGGCTCGGTCGACGGTGCGGCGCCGACGCAGGTGCTCCGGTGACCACGCCGCGGGAGGAGCAGCCTCGCACCGAGGCGCCGGCCACGCCGACGATCAGCACCGCCCCGCCGCGCTCGCGCTGGCGTTTCGGCAACGTGCCGTCGCACCTGGGGCCGGCGCGCACCTCCACGGTGGTGCTGGCCCTGCTCTGGATCGCGGTCTTCGCGCTCTGGCTGTCGGTTCGGCCGGACCCGGCCACGGGGACCAGCACCACCGGCGGCACCGGCACGGTCACCACGACGGTCCCGCCCGCGACCACCGCGCCCGCGGCGCCGACGACGACCTCCGAGGCGCCGGCGGACGAGCCGACGCCCACGGAGGACCCGACGACGACGACGACCGCGCCCACCACCGCGACGACGCCGACCGGGGAGGGCGGGGTGGAGGAGACGGCCCCCGCGACGACCACCGGGACGACGCCGACCACCGGGTCCGACCCGTCCCCGACCACCGCCCCGGAGGCCCCGCCGGCCACCCCGACGACCACCGGTTGAGCGAATGTCGCGGCCCCTGGGCGCGCATCCGGGCACGTCGGGTGGAAGATCGTCGCGTCGAACGACAGAAGGAGAACCCGCGGTGAACTTCCGCTCCCCGTCCCGCCGGCCCGCCGCTGCGGCCGCCGCGCTCGCCACCGTCCTGGCCGTCGCCGGCTGCGGTGGCGACGATTCCTCCGAGTCCACCTCCACCGGCGGGGGCGGCGGCACCGCCAGCGCGCCGACCGCGGAGCTGCCCGCCGTCGAGGCCGACGACGCGCTGGCCGCGCTGGTCCCCCCGGAGGTCGCCGAGGACGGCGTCATCTCCGTGGGCACCGACAGCACCTACGCCCCGAGCGAGTTCCTCGCCGAGGACGGCGAGACGATCATCGGCTTCGACATCGACCTGTTCACCCTGGTCGCGCAGAAGCTGGGGCTGGAGGCGGAGTTCGAGACCGCGGCCTTCGACTCGATCATCGCCGGCGTGGGCTCGGGCCGGTACGAGGTGGGCGTCTCCTCGTTCACCATCAACCCCGAGCGCCTCGGCGAGGCGAACATGATCAGCTACTACCAGGCCGGCACCCAGTGGGCCACGCGCGCAGGCAACCCCGACGACGTCGACCCCGACAACGCCTGCGGGCTGTCGATCGCCGTGCAGCGGGGCACCGTGCAGGTCGACGACCTGACCGCCCGGTCCGAGGCGTGCGAGGCCAACGGCGACGAGCCGATCACCATCGAGCAGTTCGACGCGCAGAGCGACGCCACCGCCGCCATCGCGTCGGGCCGCGTGGCCGCCGGCCTGGCCGACTCCCCCGTCATGGCGTACGCGGTGCAGCAGACCGACGGCCAGCTCGAGCTGCTCGGCGACATCTACGACGCCGCGCCGTACGGCTACGTCGTCCCGCTGGCGCAGACCCAGTTCGCCGACGCGATCCGCGGCGCCGTCGCCGCGCTGATCGAGGAGGGCGCCTACGAGGAGGTCCTCGGCACCTGGGGCGTCGAGGACGGCGCCATCGAGAACCCGGAGGTCAACCCGGCCGTCGGCTGACGTTCTGAGGTCTACTCACCCCATGTCGCAGACGACGACGCGACCGGCACCGCCCGAACCGATCAAGGCGGTGCCGGTCCGTCATCCCGGCCGGTGGGTCGCCACCGCCGTCATCGCGGTGCTGGTCGCGATGTTCGTCCACATGCTGGCCACCAACCCGGTGTTCCGGTGGGACTTCATGTTCGACAACATGTTCAGCCCGCCGGTCCTCCGCGGGGCGCGGACGGCGCTGATCATGACGGTCGCGGCCATGGTGATCGGCATCCTGCTGGGGATCGTGCTGGCCGTCATGCGGCTCTCGCCGAACCCGGTGCTCTCGGGGGCCTCGTGGGTGTTCGTGTGGTTCTTCCGCGCGATCCCGCGCTACGTGCTGCTGTTCTTCATCGCCAACCTCGGTGCGCTGTACGCGTCCTACGACCTGGGCTTCCCCTTCGACCAGCAGCTGATGGACCTGCTCGGCTTCGAGGCCGACTGGCGGTTCCTGTCGCTCGACGGCAACGAGATCTTCGCCGGCTTCACCGCCGGCCTGCTCGGGCTGGCGCTGTCGGAGGGCGCCTACATGGCCGAGATCGTCCGGGCCGGCATCCAGTCGGTGGACCCGGGCCAGGCCGAGGCGGCCGGCGCCCTGGGGATGAGCCGCGCCACGACGATGCGCCGGATCGTGCTGCCGCAGGCGATGCGGGTGATCATCCCGCCGACCGGCAACGAGACGATCGCGATGCTCAAGGACACCTCGCTGCTCATCGCGGTGCCGGTGACCACCGAGCTGAACTTCCAGCTGCGCGCCATCGGCAGCCGGACGTTCCAGATCATCCCGATGGCCGTGGCCTCGATCCTCTGGTACCTGGCGCTGACCAGCCTGCTGATGGTCGGGCAGTACTTCCTGGAGAAGCGGTTCAGCCGCGGCTTCGGGGGCCGCGAGACCCGGGCGCAGCGCGCGGCGCGCCAGGCGCGCGAGGTGGGGAGCACGCATTGACCAGCCCCATGGTGAAGGCCGAGACGGTGCACAAGTCGTTCGGCGCCGTCGAGGTGCTCAAGGGCATCGACCTGGAGGTCGCCCCGAGCGAGGTCATGTGCATCATCGGGCCCTCGGGCTCGGGCAAGTCGACCTTCCTGCGCTGCATCAACCACCTCGAGAAGATCGACGCCGGCCGGCTGTGGGTCAACGGCCACCTGGTCGGCTACCGCGAGCACGGCGGCCGGCTGCACGAGCTGCGCGACCGCGAGGTCGCCGCTCAGCGCCGCGACATCGGCATGGTGTTCCAGCGCTTCAACCTCTTCCCGCACATGACCGCGCTGGAGAACGTCGTCGAGGCGCCGGTGCGGGTCAAGAAGGTCGCCAGGGAGGCGGCCCGGCAGCGCGGCACGGAGCTGCTCGAGCGGGTGGGCCTCGGCCGGCAGGTGCACAGCTACCCCAGCCAGCTCTCCGGCGGCCAGCAGCAGCGGGTGGCGATCGCCCGGGCCCTGGCCATGGAGCCGTCGCTGATGCTCTTCGACGAGCCGACCTCGGCGCTCGACCCCGAGCTGGTCGGCGAGGTGCTCGACGTCATGCGGGGGCTGGCCGCCGACGGCATGACGATGGTCGTGGTCACCCACGAGATGGGCTTCGCCCGCGAGGTCGGCGACACCCTCGTCTTCATGGACGACGGCGTCGTCGTCGAGGCCGGCGACCCCCTGCAGGTGCTCACCGATCCGCAGCAGCCGCGCACCCGGGAGTTCCTCTCCAAGGTGCTCTGAGCCGAGGTGCTCTGAGCGGGTCCCGCGTCGGCTCAGGGGCTGTCGTCCCCGGGGCCGTCGTCGCCGGCCACCAGGCCCGCGGGCGGCAGCTTCTGGCGGACGACCGGGCGCACGCGGCGGGCGGTGTCCAGCCGGTCGGTGTAGCTGGCGGCGTTGCCGCGGATGTGCAGCTGGTCGTCGTCGGTGGCCTCGCGGAGCACCTTCGCCGGGACGCCGCCGACCACCGACCGGGGCGGCACCTGCGTGCCGGGGGTGACGACGGCGCCGGCGGCCACGATCGAGCCGCTGCCGATGCGGGCGCCGTTCATGACCACGCTGCCCATGCCGACGAGGACGTCGTCCTCCACCTGCGCGCCGTGCAGGATGACCCCGTGGCCGACGGTCACGCCGCGGCCGATCACCAGCGGGAAGCCGGGGTCGGAGTGCAGCATGCAGCCGTCCTGGACGTTCGAGCCCTCGCCGATCTCGATGATCTCGTGGTCGGCCCGGGCGACCGCGCCGTACCAGATGCTCGCCCGCGGCCCCATGGTCACCGCGCCGACGACCACGGCCGTCGGGGCCACGAACGCCTCGTCGTCGATCTTCGGCGCGCCGAAGTCGAGCTCCGCGATGTAGTTCTCCGCCATCTGCCCACCGTGGCAGAGGCGGCCCCCCGGCGCGAGGGGATGGCGCGGCAGGATGGGCCCATGCCGAGACCGCTGCCGAAGCTGCCCACGTCGATCGTCGGGAGCCTGCCGCAACCGGACTGGCTGATCGACCGCGACCGGCTCGCCCACCAGTTCCCGCCCCGGGTGCGCGCCAAGGAGCTGTGGCGGATCCCGCCGGAGCTGCTCGAGGAGGCGCAGGACGACGCCACGCTGGCCGCCATCCGGTCGCAGGAGGAGGCGGGGCTCGACATCCTCACCGACGGCGAGATCCGCCGGGAGTCCTACTCCAACCACTTCGCCACCGCGCTCGAGGGCATCGACCTGGACCACCCCGGCTCCGTGCTCAACCGGTCGGGCAAGGAGATCCCGGTGCCCCGGGTGACCGGTGAGATCCGCCGGCCGGCCCCGATCCAGGTGCGCGACGTCGAGTTCCTGCGGGCGCACACCGACCGGACGATCAAGATCACCGTTCCGGGGCCGTTCACGATGGCGCAGCAGGCGCAGGACGACCACTACGGCGACGACCGCGCGCTGGCCCTGGCCTACGCCGACGTCGTCCGCGAGGAGATCGCCGACCTCTTCGCCGCCGGTGCCGACCTGGTGCAGATCGACGAGCCGTGGCTGCAGGCCCGCCCCGAGGTCGCCCGCAAGTACGGCGCCGAGGCGGTCACCCGCGCGCTCGAGGGCGCGCCCGGCCCGGTGCACCTGCACCTGTGCTTCGGCTACGCGGCGATGGTGTCCGAACGCCCCGAGGGCTACTCGTTCCTGCCCGAGCTGGCCGACACCCCGGCCGACGCGATCTCGGTGGAGACGGCGCAGTCGCACCTCGACCCGGCGACGCTGCGGCCGCTGCGGGGCAAGGGGATCGCGCTCGGCGTCCTCGACCTGTCCACCCCGGAGGTGGAGACGCCCGAGGTGATCGCCGACCGCGTGCGGCGGGCCCTGGACGACGTCGACGTCGACAAGCTGGTGCTCTCCAGCGACTGCGGGCTGAAGTACCTGCCGCGCGCGTCGGCGGCCGGCAAGATGCGCTCGCTGGCCCAGGCCGCCGAGATCCTCCGGGGGGAGGTCTGATCGGCGGCCCCGTCCGGGGGCCCGCCCCGAGCCTGCGAGGGTGAGGAGGACGGCGTCCTCCTAGATCGAGATCTCGTCGATCACCGCGGGCACCTGGCGCGGCAGCTCGCGGGCGAGGAAGCCCAGGCGGCCGATCGTGGCCGCCAGCCGCTCCCCCGCCCGGCCGTGCAGGTGCGAGCCCCAGACGGCGGCCTGCACCGGGTCGGCGCCGCGGGCGAGCAGCCCGGCGACGATGCCGGCGCGGACGTCGCCGGAGCCCGAGACGCCGAGCCCGGCGCCGCCGCTGTCGTCGCGCCACAGCTCGCCGTCGGGCGAGGCGACCCACGACGTCGCGCCGCCCAGACCGACGGCGGCGCGGGCGCGGGCGGCGAGCTCGAGGGTGGCGCCGGCCGGGTCGTCCTCGACCTGGCCCTCGTCGGCGTGCAGCGCGATGGCGAGCTCGGACGGGTTCGGGGTCAGCACCACGTTGGCGTGGAGGTGCTCGAGGCACGAGGCGTCGGCCGTGACGCTGGCCAGCCCGAGCGCGTCGAGGGCGACCGGCCCGCGCAGGTGCGGCAGCAGCCGGTCGCCGAAGCCCTGCGTCTCCTCGACGTCGGTCATGCCCGGGCCGATCAGGACGGCGTCGGCGGACTCGGCGAGCTCGCGGACCACGTCGGCCGCCTCGGCCCGGATCGCCCCGGCGTCGCTCTGCGGCAGCGCCCGCACCAGCGCCTCGGGCAGCGCGGTGGCCGCGTAGGGGGCGACCGACTCGGCGGTGGCCACCTGCAGCTTGCCGGCACCGGCGCGCAGCGCGGCCTCCGCGGCGAGCAGCACGGCGCCGAGGGTCTCGCTGCTGCCGCCGATCACCAGGATCGAGCCGCGGGAGTTCTTGCCGCCCGTCGGCTCGGGCAGCGACCACTCCCGCAGCAGCGGCGGGGTGATCGGCGTGGGGTCAGGCCTGCTCGGCGGCATGCGGCTCCTCGGTGACGTCCTCGTCCTGGGCGGCGAGGTGCTCGACGGTGTTGAACGCGACCAGGCGCAGCTCGCCGCCCGCGGCCTCGTACCGGGTGACGGAGGTGTTGGCGACCCGCTCGGCCCGGTCGATGTCCAGCACCTGCTGCTCGGTGAGGCCCTCCAGCACGTACCGGAACACCATGACCACGGCCTGGTGGGCGACCAGCAGCAGGCGCTCGCCGTCGTGCCGCAGCGCCTCGGTGGCGAGCAGGCTGCGCACCCGCAGGGCGACGTCGGCCCAGCTCTCGCCGCCCGGCGGCCGGTAGTAGAACTTGCCCAGCAGGTCGCGGCGGCGCGCCTCGTCCGGGTACTCCGCGCGGATCCCGGCGCCGGTCATCCCGTCGAACGCGCCCAGGTCGCGCTCGCGCAGCCGCTCGTCGGTGCGCAGCGGGAGGTCCAGGGGTGCGGCGACGAGCTCCGCCGTCGTCCGGGCCCGCTCGTAGGGCGAGCTGAGGACGGCGGTCGGCCGCTGCTCGGGCGGCAGTCCGGCCAGCCAGCGCCCGAGCGCGCGGGCCTGGTCGCGGCCGGTGCCGGACAGCGGGACGTCGGGATCGCGGACGTCGAGGTCGAGCCGGCCGCTGCCCTGCTCGTGGGCGTGCGCGTCGGCGAGGTTGCCCACGCTCTCGCCGTGCCGCACCAGCCAGACCGCGCTCGGCCCGGGCATCCGTCGCCTTCCCACCCGGTCGGCGGTAGCCCCCGACCCCGGTCGTGAAACAGGATGCCCCCGTGACCACCCCCTCCGACCTGCCGGTCCACCGGTTCGCCGACCAGGAGACCTTCGAGAAGTGGCTCGAGGCCGAGCACGAGCGCTCGCCGGGCGCCTACGTGGTGATCGCGAAGAAGGGCGCGCCCGAGCCGACGCTGACGCAGCAGGAGCTGGTCGAGTCGCTGCTGTGCTTCGGCTGGATCGACGGCCGCGCCAACCGGCTCGACGACCACCACTACACGATCCGCGTCACCCCGCGGCGGGCGAAGAGCCTGTGGTCGAAGAAGAACGTCGACTGGGTCGGGCGGCTGATCGAGGCCGGCCGGATGCGCCCGGCGGGCCTGGCCGCGGTGGAGGCCGCGCAGGCCGACGGCCGCTGGGACCGCGCCTACGCCGGCCCGGCCACCATCACCGTGCCCGACGACCTGGCGGCGGCGCTGGCGGCCGAGCCGCGGGCGGAGCAGTTCTTCGCCGGGCTGGACGGCGCCAACCGCTACGCCGTCCTCTGGCGGGTGCACACGGCGACGACGCCGGCGACCCGGGCGAAGCGGATCGCCGCCCTGGTGGAGATGCTGGCCGGGGGCCGCACGATCCACTGAGACCCGGGAGCCCGGTCGGTCGCGTTGCCGTCGCCGCCTGGTGGGACCCCTGGGACGGCCGGGTCGCCCCGCGCGGGCCCCGGCGGCGCGGGTGCTGGCGCCAGGGCGGGCGCGCCAGCGAACCTGCCCCGCATGAGCTGCCAGGTGCTGCGCTGCGGTCGTCCCGGTACCCCGTCGTCCGTCCCCGGTGGGACGGCGTCCTGGGCGCTGTGCGACGGGCACCGGGAGGCGATCGCCGGGGGAGCGCCGTGGTCGCGGCACGGCGGCGGTGTGCTGGTGGTCGGCGTCGACGCGCTCTACGACCTGCCGCGGGCGGTCAAGCGGCTGCAGGCCCGCGTGGCCGACAGCGTCCAGGTCGTCGACGGCCGCCGGCAGGGGCTGGTGCAGCTGGATCTCACGTACGGCTTCGAGGGCACCGCCGACCACGACCGGGACCTGTCGCTGGTGCTCCCGGCACACCTGGCGCGGGCGCTGGCGGAGGGCCTGGTCGACCTGGCCGACGACGCCGAAGCCGTCTGAGCCACGATCAGCCCACCTGGTCCCAGCGGTTCCTCCCCCACGTCCGGACGTGGGGGAGGAACTCGCACGATCAGGTCAGCTGATCGTGGCCGGCGGGGCGGACGGCGTCAGACGACGCGGCGGGCGCCGGCGTAGCCGCGCATGTCCACGCTGGTGACGGCGACCGGCTGGCCGTAGGTGCGGGCGTGCACCATCTTGCCGCCGCCGATGTAGAGACCCACGTGGCTCACCGGCGAGTAGAAGTAGACGAGGTCGCCGGGCTGCAGCTCCGAGCGGGAGACGGCGACCCCCAGTCGCGACTGCGCGGCGCTGGAGTGGGGCAGGCTGACACCCGCGGCGGCGTAGGCGTACATCGTCAGGCCGGAGCAGTCGAAGCCGTCCGGGCCCGCGGCGCCGTAGACGTAGGGCTTGCCCACCTGGGCCAGCGCGGCCCGGATCGCCGTCGCGACGACCTCGCTGGGGGCCGCCTCGACGACGCTGGCGGTGTCGGGGGCGGCGAGCGTCGGGCCGGCCAGGGTGGCGGTGACCCGTGCCTGCTCGGTGGCGGAGAGCCGGGCGAAGTCGGCCTGGTACTGCTCGACCTGCTGCTGCAGCTGCGCCTGCTGCTCCTGCAGCTGGGTCAGCGAGGCCTGCGCCTGCGCGGCGGCCTGGTCGGCGGCGGTCCGGGCCTCGTCGGCGGCCCGCTGGGCGGCGGCGGCGGCCTGGATCACCGACTCGACGTGGCTGGCGACCATGTCCAGCGTGGTCATCTGGGCCACCAGCTCGCTGGCCGACTCGCTGGTGAGGAAGGCGGCCAGGCTGGACTGCGCGCCGGTGTAGCCGCTCTGCGCGATGGCCCGCAGCTGGGGCTCGAAGGCGTCGACCGCGGCCTGCGCGGCGGCGGCCTGCGCGGCGGCGGCCTGGGCGGCCTGCTGCTGCGCGGCGACGGTGAGCCCGGCCTGGTGGACCTGCTCGTCCACCTCGGCGAGCCGGGCACCGGCCTGGGCCACCAGCTCGGCCGCCTCGGCCGCGCTGCCCGGCGCGGCGATCGCCGCGGGAGGGGTGAGCGTGCCGCCGAGGGAGGCGGTCAGCGTCACGGCGAGCACCAGGACCGCGCGCCTCACCCGGCGGGTCGTCGTCCTCGTGGGCTGCACCGTCGCCTCCGTCCCGTGACCGCGACCGCGTCCGGGGAAGGGACGGCGTCCTCTCGCGAGCCGATACGGACGGTAGGGAACCGGTGTCGACAAGTAGGGGAGGGCGCGCTGGTCAACCCTTGGGGCCGGTCCCGTGCGTCACAGCCGTCCCAGGAGCGTCCCCCCGCCCCGCACGTCACCAGGTCGGGCGGCTGCGGCCCGGGCGGAGGTGGCGCCGGTCGGGGGCGAGGGGGACCAGCCGGTCGGCCACGGCCCCGGTGACGAAGGAGTAGACGGCCTTGCCGGCCAGGTCGACCGCCTGGTCGCGGCCGGACCACGTCCAGGGCGGCGAGCCCACACCGGTGGCGTTCTCGAGGGTCTGGTCGGTGGCGAGCCGGACCGAGGTGTGCCAGGCGGAGGCGCGCCAGCCGCGCAGGCCCGAGGCGGCCCAGACGCCGCGGAGGGCGCCGACGGCGGCGCCGGTGCCCCAGTGCATGAGGTGGTTGCGCACCGGCGGGCGGGCGGTGCCGGGCAGCCGGCGGCGGGTGACCAGCGCGGTGAGGGTGCGCGCCGGCACGTAGGAGTCGGGCCGGTGGGTGGCGCGCTGCTCGACCTGCTCGGCGAGCGTCATGGCGGCTGTGCCGGCCAGCCCGGCCAGTGCGCCGCGGAGCGCGGCTCGTCCCAGCATGGGATGCCCCTACCCGGCGGGCGGGGAGGGTAAAGGCCCCCCTGCGCGGCGCACCGGGGGCAGGGGGGCCCGTCCTCAGCCGGCGAGGGGCTCCTGGGCGTCGAGGCGGGAGAGGGTCTCGAAGTCGCGCAGCACGCCGGAGAGCTCCTCCGCCGTCCACGGCTCGCAGCAGTCGCAGCCGCCGTCGGCGAAGCTGACCAGGCCGAGCGTGCCGCCGTCCTGGTCCTCGGCGATGGCGAGGTGCCCCGCCATCGGGTGGCGGTGGCAGGTGCAGGCCGCGGCGCACAGGCCCAGACCCCACCCCGAGATGACCACGGTGCGACCGTCGTCACGGATCTTGCCGATCTGGAAGACGGACGGCTTACGACTCCGGCTCATGGGAGCCTCCCCCCTCGACGGCCCGCGCCTCTCCAGGGCCGGGCGTGCAGCGTGCCTCTGCACCGCAGCGTCTCCATCGGCGCATCACACCGCGTGCTTGAGCGGGTGCGTTCAGTGCAGTGAGCGCAGCGTAACAACGCAAATACGCTCGATGGGAGTACTTCCGGCACTATCTGGGTAGTGCGGCGTGTTCGGAGATCACCCGTTGTCACATTCCGACAGCCGGGCGAGGCTCCGGCCGTCAGCTGGCGGGGCTGACGCTGCTCATGTTGAAGTCCGGCACCCGCAGCGGCGCCATCGCCGCCCGGGTGAACCAGTCGTTCCACTCCCGCGGCAGCGTCCGCTCGGTGCGGCCGGCCTGGGTGACGCGGGCCAGCAGGTCGATCGGCGACTCGTTGAACCGGAAGTTGTTCACCGCCCCGGTGACCTCGCCGCCCTCGACGAGGAAGACGCCGTCGCGGGTGAGGCCGGTGAGCAGGAGCGTCTGCGGGTCGACCTCTCGGATGTACCAGAGCGTGGTGAGCAGCAGCCCGCGCTCGGTGCCGGCCACCATGTCGTCGAGGGTGGCGGTCGCCGTCGGGTCCTCGAGGATCAGGTTGTCGACGGCGCCGACGGCCGGTGCCGTCGTCTTCAGCGCCCACGCCCGCGGCCGGATCAGGTTGGCCAGGACGCCGTCGCGGATCCAGTCGACCGCCGGGGTGGCCATGCCGTTGTCGAACACCGAGGCGGTGCTCGACGACGACGCCACCACCTGGAACGGCGCCGACTCCAGCCCGGGCGCGGCGGGGTCGCTGCGCAGGGTCAGCGGCAGCGCGGCCAGGCGCTCGCCGATCCGGTTGCCGCCGCCGGCCTTGGCGTAGACGTTGCGGCCCTCGTCGGCGTCGCGGGCCTGCATCGTCCAGTAGGCGTAGATGAACAGGTCGCTCACCGCCGACGGCGGCAGCAGCGTCTCGTAGCGGCCGGCCGGCAGCTCGACCCGGCGCCGCGACCAGGCGAGCTTCTGCTCGACCTGGGCGGCGAGGTCGGGCACCACCACGTCGGTGAAGTCGCGGGTGCCCGTGCCGGCCCACACCGAGCGGGCGAAGTCGCGGCTCTTGCCGTTGAGCTCGACCCGGCCCGTGGGCTGGTCGTGGCGCAGTCGCAGGCCGGTCGAGCTGCCGAGGTAGGTGGTGGACATCCGGTGCTCGGCGAAGCCGAACAGCAGCTCCTCGCGGCTCTTCGCCGCGCCGAACGCCTCGCCCAGCGCGGGGGCGAAGTCGGCGAACACCGCGATCGAGGTCTCCGCCGGGTCGGCGGCCCAGTCGCCCGAGCCGGGCGGGGCCGTGCCGTCGGGGCCGATCAGCGGGACGGCGTCCTCGGCCGGGCCGGCGTCGCGGGCCGCCTGCTCGCTGGCGGCGACCAGGGCGGCGACGTCCGGGTTACCGGTGCGCGCGACCGTGCCGGTGGCCATGCCCGCACCGCCGTCGACGAACGAGACGACGACGACCTGGCGGGAGCGCATCGAGCCGTTGGTGGTCAGGCTGTTGCTCGCCCACCGCAGGTTGGCCTCGGAGCTCTCGACGACGAAGGTGACCTGCCCGTCGGCGGTCGAGGCGGCCAGCGCCTTCTCCACGACCTCCTGCGGCGTCAGCGTCGTCATCGCCCGGCCTCCTGCACGGTGTTGAGGATGTTCACCTGGTCGAAGCGCGCCGAGGGGCAGCCGTGGCTGACCGGCGCGGTCTGCCCCGGCTGGGCCTTGCCGCAGTTCATGGCCCCGCCGAGCACGTAGGTCTGCGGGCCGCCGACGACCGACATCGCGCCCCAGAAGTCCGTCGTCGTCGCCTGGTAGGCGACGTCGCGCAGCTGACCGGCCAGCCGGCCGTTCTCGATCCGGTAGAAGCGCTGGCCGGTGAACTGGAAGTTGTAGCGCTGCATGTCGATCGACCAGCTCTTGTCGCCGACGACGAAGATGCCGCGGTCCACCCCGGCGATGATCTCCTCGGTCGAGGGGCCGCCCGGCGCCGGCTGCAGCGAGACGTTGGGCATGCGCTGCACGGGGGTGTGCGCGGGGCTGTCGGCGAAGGCGCAGCCGTTGGAGCGCGGCATCCCGCGCAGCCGGGCCATGTTCCGGTCGACCTGGTAGCCGACCAGGACGCCGTCCCTGATGATGTCCCACTGCTGGGCGGCGACGCCCTCGTCGTCCCAGCCGACGGTGGACAGGCCGTGCGGCGCGCTGCGGTCGCCGGTCACGTTCATCAGCGGCGAGCCGTACTGCAGCGTGCCGAGCTTGTCGACGGTGGCGAAGCTCGTGCCGGCGTAGGCGGCCTCGTAGCCGAGCGCCCGGTCGAGCTCGGTGGCGTGGCCGATCGACTCGTGGATGGTGAGGAACAGGTTCGACGGGTCGATGACCAGGTCGTAGCGGCCCGGCTCGACCGACGGCGCCTTGGTCTTCTCCATGAGCAGCTCGGGGATCTCGGCCAGCTCGCCGCGCCAGTCCCAGCCGCTGCCGGTGAGGTACTCCCAGCCGCGGCCGACCGGCGGGGCCAGGGTCCGCATGGTCTCGAACGCGCCGGTGGCCCGGTCGACGGTCAGCGCGGTGAACTCGGGGTGGATGCGCACCCGCTGCTGGCGGGTGCGGGTGCCGGCGGTGTCGGCGTAGTACTTCTGCTCCTTGACGTGCATGCAGGACGACTGCACGTGCTCCACGCCGTCGGCGGCGAGCAGCTGCTCGGACAGCTCGGTGAGCAGGCCGGTCTTGTCGGCGTCGGGGACCTCGAACGGGTCGACGGCGTAGTCGGACACCCACTGCCCGTCGGGGTGGACCGGCTCGGGGGCCAGCTCGACCGGGTCGGTGTTGATCGCCGCGGACACCTTGGCGACGGCGACGGCCTCCTCGGCCAGCCGCACCGCCTCGGCCGCGGTGAGCACGACGCCCGCGGCGAAGCCCCACGTCCCCTCGTGTACGACGCGGACGGCCAGGCCGAGGTCCTCGCCGTCGGTGAGCGACTCCAGCCGCGCGTCGCGCAGGCTGATGACCTGCGTGCGGATGCGCTCGACGCGGATGTCGGCGTGCTCGCACCCGAGGTCCACGGCACGGGTCAGCGCCGCGTCGGTGAGCGCGGACAGCGGCAGCGCCAGGAAGGATTCGTCGACTGTTCGCCCGGACACGCCCCCTTGTCTACCAGCCGCCTCCGGGGGAACGGGAAGAGATCGTGAGCACGGCTACCGATCTCCCGGCGAGATCTGCACCGTGGTCGTCCTCGGCAGCCGGTCGCGACGGGTGTGCAGATCCCGCCCGGGGGTAGCCGCAGGCGCATGCCCCCCGCTGCGGACGACGTCACGATGACCTTCGGCGGCAACGCGACGATGCTGCTGCGCATCGGGCCGTTCACGCTGCTCACCGACCCCAACTTCCTGCACCGCGGGCAGCGGGCCTACCTGGGCAAGGGGTTGTGGGCCAAGCGGCTGACCGAGCCGGCGCTGCAGCCGACCCAGCTGCCGGCGCTCGACGGGATCGTGCTCTCCCACCTGCACGCCGACCACTGGGACCGCATCGCCACCCGCTCGCTGCCGAAGTCGCTGCCGGTGCTCACCACCCCGGCCGCCGCGCGGGCGCTGGCCCGCCGCGGGTTCTCCGAGACGGCCGACCTGCGGCCCTGGCAGACCCACGAGTTCACCCGCGACGGCCGGACGCTGCGGATCACCTCCGCGCCCGGGGTGCACGGCCCCGGGCCGATGGCGAAGGTGCTGCCGCCGGTGATGGGCAGCGTGCTGGAGCTGGTCACCGACGGGCAGGTCGGCTGGCGGGGCTACATCAGCGGCGACACGATCTTCCGCCCGTGGCTGGGCGAGGTGCTCCAGCGGTGCGGACCGCTCGACGTCGTCATCCCCCACCTCGGCGGCACGAAGGCGCTCGGCGTCACCGTGACGATGGACGGCCGCCAGGGCGCCGACCTGGTCGAGCTGCTCGAGCCCCCGGTCACCGTGCCGGTGCACTTCGACGACTACGACCGCTTCAGGTCACCCCTGGGCGACTTCGTCTCCGAGGTGGCCCGGCGGCGGCTGCCCGGCGAGCTCCGCACGGTCCACCGCGGCGACACGATCTCGCTGCGACCCTGACCTGGCGACCCTCCGGGTCGCACCGCGGCCAGCAGCCGTCCCCGACCTGAGCCGAACCGCTGACGTGGCACCGCCGGGGACCCTCCGGGTCCCGCGTCGGCGTCACCCCGGGGTCGTCTACCGCCCGCTCAGGCGCGCGGCGCGCTGGGCGACGTCGGCGCGCAGGGCCTCGGCGTCCACCGTGGTGCACACACCGTCGCGCACCACCTGGCGGCCGGCCACCCAGGTGTCGCGCACCAGCCGCGAGGCGCCCGACCAGACCAGGTGGGTCAGCACGTCCTCGACGTCGCCCACCGGCTCGAACAGCAGGCTGCGGGTGTCCACGTGCACGAGGTCGGCCTGCCGGCCGGGGGTGAGCCGGCCGAGGTCGGGGCGGCCGATCGCGTCGGCCGCGGCGCCGGTGGCCAGCCACAGCGCCTCCGCCGCCGACAGCGCGGTCGCGTCCCCCGCGGCCAGCCGGGCCAGCGACGCGGCCAGCCGCGCGTCGGCGAGCAGGTCCAGCCCGTCGTTGGACGCCGGGCCGTCGGTGCCGAGCCCGACGCGGATCCCGCGGTCGAGCATGTCGGTGAGCCGCGCGACCCCGCTGGCCAGCTTGGCGTTGCTGGCCGGGCAGTGCGCCACGGCGACGTCGTACTCCTGCCACAGCTCGAGGTCGCCGTCGTCCATGTGCACGCAGTGGGCGGCCAGCACCCGGCCGCCGAGGACGTCGTGCGCGGCCAGCAGGGCGGGCACCGACAGCCCGTGGCGGGCGAGCAGCTCGTCGCCCTCGGTGGCGGTCTCGGCGACGTGCAGGTGCAGCAGCAGCCCGTGCTCGCGGGCGGCGGCGGCCGCCTTGGCCAGGACGGGCAGCGGGAGCGTGTAGGCCGCGTGCGGGCCCAGCCCGTACTCGACGGTGCCGCCGGTGGGCGTGGCGGAGGCCAGGGCGACGGCGTCGCGAAGCTGGTCCTCCAGCGGGGGCATCCCCGGCAGCGGCAGCAGCGGGGAGGCGATCACCGCCCGGGCGCCGGTCGCGGTCACCGCCGCGGCGATCCGCTCGGGGTGGAAGTACATCTCGACGCTGGTGGTGACGCCGTTGCGGAGCATCTCCGCCGAGGCCGCGGTCATCGCGACCTCGACGTCGTCCCCGGTGAGGCGGGCCTCCCGCGGCCAGATCACCTCGCGCAGCCAGCGGTCCAGCGGCAGGCCCTCCGCCTGGCCGCGGAAGAGCACCATCGGCGCGTGCGAGTGGCTGTTGACCAGCCCCGGCATCAGCACACCCGGCAGCTCCACGGGATCGGCGTCGGGCGCCGGCGGCGCGTCGGCGGCCGGGCCGACCCAGCGGATCTCGCCGTCGGCGACGTCGAGCACGGCATCGGGGACGACGGTGCCGGCGCGGTCGCCCACGACGACGGCGCGGGCTCGGAAACGCTGCATGCCCGAACGCTAGAGGTCACCGGCTCCGCCCACCTCCCTCACGTACGGTGGGATCCCGTGTCGACCCTCGCCGCCGCTGCCGCCGACCAGGGGGGCATCACCGGCTTCCTCCTCGAACTCGTCGAGAAGCTGGGCCCGGTGGGCGTCGGCCTCACCATCCTGATCGAGACGGTCATCCCGCCGATCCCCAGCGAGGCCGTGCTGGGCGCGGCCGGGGTGCTGATCAACGACGGCCGGATGAGCGTCGTCCCGGTGGTGCTCTTCGCCACCCTGGGCTCGCTGGTCGGCGCGGTGGTCCTGTACTCGGTGGGCCGCGCCCTCGGCCCGCGCCGCTCGCACGCCTTCCTCGACCGGCTCCCGCTGGTCGAGACGTCCGACGTCGACAAGACCTTCGAGTGGTTCGAGCGCCACGGGCGGGCCGCGGTGTTCTTCGGCCGGATGGTGCCGATCGTGCGCAGCTTCGTGTCGGTGCCGGCCGGCGTGGTGCGCATGCCGTGGCCGCAGTTCCTGCTCTACACCGCCGCCGGCAGCCTGATCTGGAACAGCGTGCTGATCGGGCTCGGGGTCGCGGCCGGCGACTTCGTGCAGGAGAACCTGAAGTACCTCGACTACGTGGTCGTTGCGGTGGTCGTCGTCGCCGTCGGCTGGTTCGTGTGGCGCAAGGCCTCCGGCCGGCTCCGCCGGCCGCCCACCGCCGGGCTCGACCTCCCGGTCGACGAGCGGGACGAGCCGCAGCACCCGTGACGGCGCCGCGTCCCCGTCCGGACGTCGTCGCCTTCGACGTCAACGAGACGCTGCTCGACCTCGCGCCCGTGCGCGCGGCGCTGGTCGAGGCCGGGCAGCCGGAGCACCTGCTGCCCGCCGTCTTCTCCCGGACGCTGCTCACCGGCTTCGCCGCGGCTGCCGTCGGCTCCTGGTGCCGCTTCCGCGACGCCTTCGACACCGCGCTCGCCCAGGCCACCGACCTGGCCCCGACCGACCGGGTGCGCGTCGCCGACGCCTTCGCGGAGCTGGCGCCGCACCCCGACGTCGAGCCGGCGCTGCGGCAGCTGGCCGAGGCGGGGGTCCGCGCCGTCACGCTGACCCACGGCTCGCCGGGCGTGGCCGAGGCGGCGCTGGAGCGCGGCGGGGTCGCGCCGCTGGTGGAGCGGACCCTGTCCAGCGAGCTGATCCGCGCCTGGAAGCCCGACCGCGGGGTCTACCTGTGGGCAGCCGGGGTCTGCGACGTCGCGCCGGAGCGGATGGCGCTGGTCGCCGCGCACGGCTGGGACGTGCAGGGTGCCCAGCGGGCGGGGCTCACGGGGGCGTGGTTCCCGCGCGGCGAGCGGGTCTACCCCGCCGTCTACGAGCCCCCGCACGTGCTCGCCGCCGACCTTCCGGGCGCGGTCGGCGCCCTGCTCGCCCTGCCCGCCTGATGGAGGTCGCCACCCCGCTGGGGCCCGCGCGGGTCCTGCGCCGGGACCCGCCCCGGGCGCCCCGCGGCACCCTCGTCCTCGGTCACGGGGCCGGCGGTGGCATCGACTCCCCCGACCTCGCCGCGGTCACCGACGCCGCGGGCGGCGCCGGCTGGCGGGTGCTCGGCGTCGAGCAGCCGTGGAAGGTCGCCGGCGGCCGGATCGCGCCGGCGCCGCCGCGCCTGGACCTCGTGTGGGCTGCGGTGCTCGACCGGCTGCGCGCCGACCGCCTGCTGCACGGGCCGCTCGTGCTCGGCGGGCGCAGCGCCGGCGCGCGGGTGGCCTGCCGCACCGCCACCGGGCAGGGCGCGGCCGGCGTCCTCGCGCTCGCCTTCCCGCTGCACCCGCCGGGCCGGCCGGAGAAGAGCCGCGCCGACGAGCTGGCGCTGCCCGCCGCGCCGGTGCTGGTGGTGCAGGGGGAGACCGACGCGTTCGGCTCACCGGACGAGGTGCGGGCGGCGGCGCCCGGGGTCCGCGTGGCCGCCGTCCCGGGCGACCACGCCCTGAAGAAGGACGTCGCCGCGGTCGCCGCCGCCGTCCTCCCCTGGCTCGCCGGGCTGTAGCCCGACGGCCCTCCTGCTCCCGCCGCGAGCGGCGGGGGCAGGAGGGCCCTCTCTCAGTACCGGCCTCAGTACCGGCGGCGGCGGGCCACCAGGAAGATGAGCAGCAGGAGCAGCGCCAGCCCCCCGGCCGGCTTGGCGTAGCGGGCCATCGCCGCGCCGCCGGCGACCTCCAGCAGGTCGATCGGCTCCGGCTCCGACTGCGGGACGGTGCGCTCGGCCGCGGCGGCGGGTGCGGCGGCCGGCGGCTCCGCCGGCTCGGCGGGCGCCGGCGTGGTGGCCTCCGCGGCCGGGACGCTGGGCGCGCTGGGTGCCGCGGCCGCGGGGGTGGCCGGCGCGGCGTCGGTCGCCGCCGGGGCGGTCTCGGTCGCAGCGGGGGCGGTCTCGGTCGCCGCGGGGGCGGTGTCCGTGGCGACCGGCGCGCCCTCCGTGGCCGCCGGCGCGGTGCCGGCAGGCGCGGCCTCGGCGGCGGCCGCCGCGGGGGCCGCCTTCTTGGCCGGGGCCGCCTTCTTCGCCGGCGCGCTCTTGGCCGGGATCGTGCTGGTGGCGGTGACCCGGTCGGTGGCCGACGCCGCCGCCTTCCTGGTGGCGGCGGCGGCCTTCTTCGTCGCCGTCCCGTCCTGGGCGGCCCCCTCGGCCGCGGCCGCGATCTCCTCCACCGCGCCGGTGGCGGTGGCCGCCGCCCTGGTGGCCGCGGACGGCGCCGGGGCGGTCTCGCCGGCGCCGAGCTGCGCGGCGAGCTTGTCGGCGAACTGGCCGAGCAGCTTGTTGCCCACGTCGGTCATCACCCCGCGGCCGAACTGGGCCGGCCGGCCGGTGATGTTCAGGTCGGTGAGGACGTCGACCCGGGTGGTGTCGCCCTCGGCCCGCAGCTGGGCGGTGACGACGGCGGCCGCGGTGCCGTTGCCGCGCTGGTCCTTGCCGCGCGCGTCGATGACCGCCTTGTGCGCCGCCTCGTCCTTCTCGATGAACGACGCCTTGCCCTGGTAGGTCAGGTTGATCGGGCCGAGCTTGACCTTCACCCGGCCGGTGAAGTCGTCGCCGGTCACCGAGTCGAGGGCGGCGCCGGGCATGCAGGGCGCGATGCGCTCGATGTCGAGCAGCACCCGCCAGGCCTCGTCGATCGGCACGGGCACGGTGAACGAGTTCTCGAGCTGCACGCGAACCTCCAGGGGTGCGGCTCGGCCGGTCCGCCCCGGGAGAGGGGGCGGGCCGGCCGAGACGGGACGGGACGGACCGGTGCGGCGACCGGCGCGGCTACCGGCGCGGCTACCGGCGAAACTACAGCCCGGCGGCCGCGCTGACCGCCCGGCGCGTGAGCACCTTCGCCAGGTGCTGCCGGTAGTCGGCCTGGGCGTTGAGGTCGCTGCTGGGCGCGGTGCCCTCGGCCGCCCGGTCGGCGGCCGCGGCGATCGCCTCCGCCGACGCCGCGGCCCCGGCCAGGGCCTGCTCCGCGGCGGTCGCCCGCAGCGGCGTCGACCCCATGTTGGTCAGGCCGATGCGGGCCTCGGCGATGGTCCCGTTCTCCCGCCGGACCGCCGCGGCGACCGCGACGATCGACCACGCCTGCGCCACCCGGTTGAACTTCTCGTAGCGCATGCCCCACGAGCCCTGCAGCTTGGGCACGCGCACCTCGACCAGGAGCTCCCCCTCCTCGAGGGCCGTGGTGAGGTAGTCGACGAAGAAGTCCCGCGCCGGCACCGTGCGCCGTCCCGCCGGACCGGCGATCACGAACTCGGCGTCCAGGGCGAGCGCCACGGCCGGCAGGTCGCCGGCGGGGTCGGCGTGCACGAGCGCCCCGCCGAAGGTCCCGCGGTGGCGCACCTGCCGGTCGGCGACGGTCTCGGTCGCCTCGGCGATCAACGGCGCGTGCTCGGCGATCAGCGGGTCGGACACGACGTCGGAGTGCGTCGTCATCGCGCCGATCACGATCGCGTCGCCGTCGTCCCGGACGCCGCGCAGCTCGCTCACCCGGCCCAGGTCCACCACGGTCGACGGCGCGGCCAGCCGCAGCCGCATGACCGGGATGAGCGACTGCCCGCCGGCGAGGACCTTGACGTCGTCCCCGCCCTCGGCGATGGCCTGCAGGGCTTCCTCGACCGTCGTCGGCCGGGCGTAGTCGAAGGCAGCGGGGATCATGGCTCGACTCCTTCATCGTCTCGGCGGATCACCGGTCGCCTCCCAGCGACGACTCGGGCGTCGAGACGCCGGTGGTGGTCTCGGTCTGCGCGCCGCCCCAGGCGTTGGTCCCGGCCGTGGCCCGGCCGCCGCCGTCGCCGCCCTCGTGCAGCGCCCGCCAGACCCGTTCGGGCGTCAGCGGCATCCGGATGTCGGACACCCCGCGGTGGCGCAGCGCGTCGAGCGCGGCGTTGACGACGGCCGGCGTGCTGGCGATGCAGCCGGCCTCGCCGACCCCCTTGGCGCCGATCGGATTGCCCGGCGCCTCGTGCACGGTGTTGCCCGTGTCGAAGTGCGGCAGGTCGGCCGCCGAGGGCACCAGGTAGTCGACGAAGGTGCCGGTGGTCAGGTTGCCGGAGTCGTCGTAGACCGCCTCCTCGTACAGGGCCTGCGCGATGCCCTGGGCCAGGCCGCCGTGCACCTGGCCCTCGACGATGAGCGGGTTGACGATCTTCCCGACGTCGTCGACGCAGGCGTACCTGCGGATCTTCACCATCCCGGTCTCGGTGTCGACCTCCACGGCGCAGATGTGCGTGCCGTGCGGGAAGGAGAAGTTGACCGGGTCGAAGGTGGCGTCGGCGTCGATCGACGGCTCCACGCCCTCCGGGAAGTTGTGCGCCGCGAAGGTGGCCAGCGCGATCTCCTGGATCGACAGCGCCGTCCCCGGCGTGCCGCGGACGGAGAACTTGCCGCCCTCGAACTGCAGGTCCTCCTCGTCGGCCTCCAGCAGGTGCGCGGCGACCTTGCGGGCCTTGGCCACCACCTTCTGCGACGCGTTGATGACCGCCGCGCCGCCGACCACGAGGGAGCGGGAGCCGTAGGTGTCCAGGCCGCGCGGGGCGATCGAGGTGTCGCCGTGCAGCACCTCGACGTCCTCGAACGGCACGCCGAGCTCGTCGGCGACGAGCTGGCTCCACGCCGTCTCGTGGCCCTGCCCGTGGGGGGTGGAGCCGGTGACGACCTCCACCTTGCCGGTGGGCAGCATGCGGATCGAGGCGTGCTCCCAGCCGCCGGCGCCGTAGGAGAGCGAGCCCAGCACCCGGGACGGCGCCAGGCCGCACATCTCGGTGAAGGTGGAGAAGCCGATGCCCAGCTGGACCGGGTCGCCGGACTCGCGGCGGCGGCGCTGCTCCTCGCGCAGCTCGTCGTAGCCGATCAGCCGCAGCGCCTCCTGCGTGGCCTGGTCGTAGTCGCCGCTGTCGTACTCGAGCCCGGCCACCGTGGTGAACGGGAACTCCTCGGCCTTGATCCAGTTCTTCCGGCGCAGCTCGAGCGGGTCCATGCCGAGCTCGACGGCGAGCTCGTCCATGATCCGCTCGATCGCGAACGTCGCCTCGGGCCGCCCGGCGCCGCGGTAGGCGTCGGTGGGCGTCTTGTTGGTGAAGACGCCCTGGCAGTCGAACCGGTAGGCGGGGAACTTGTAGATGCCCGGGTACATGAACGCGCCCAGGATCGGCACGCCGGGGCTGACCAGGCGCAGGTAGGCCCCCATGTCCGAGAGGATGTGGACCTTCAGGCCCTTGATGGTGCCCTCGCGGTCGGCGGCGATGTCGACGTACTGGATCTGGTCGCGGCCGTGGTGGGCGCTCATCAGCGACTCGCTGCGCGTCTCGGTCCACTTGACCGGCTTGCCCAGCCGCTTGGCCACCAGGAGGGTGATCACCTCCTCCGGCGTGACCTGCAGCTTGCCGCCGAAGCCGCCGCCCACGTCGGGCGCGATGACCCGCAGCTTGTGCTCGGGCGTGCCGGTGATCATGGCCAGCATCAGCCGCAGGATGTGCGGGACCTGCGTGGAGGACCACATCGTGTAGTTGTCGCCCTGGGGCTGCACGACCGTGGCCCGCGGCTCCATGAACGCCGGGATCAGCCGCTGCTGCACGAACCGCCGGCTCACCACGACGTCGGCGTTCGCGAACGCCTCCTCGGTGTCCTGGCCGGTGCCGGCCTCCCCGGCGTCGAAGACGAACCGGAAGCTCTCGTTCGACTGCAGGTGGTCGTGGCAGAGGTAGGGCTGGTCGGCCTGCTCGGCGAGCGCCTCCTCCATGTCGAGGACGACGGGCAGCTGCTCGTAGTCGACGTCGACGAGCTCGACGGCGTCCTGGGCCGCGGCCTTGCTACGGGCCACGATCACGGCGACCGCCTCGCCGACGTGGTTGACCTCCTCGACGGCGAGCGAGGGGTGGCCCGGGTTCACCATGTCGGGCGTCACCGGCCAGGCGCAGGGGATGGAGCCCTGCTCCTCGGCGAAGTCGCGGCCGGTGAAGACGGCGACCACGTTCGGCGCCGAGCGGGCGGCCTCGACGTCGATGCCGCGGATCTTGGCGTGCGCGACCGGGCTGCGGACCACCGCGAGGTGGAGCATCCCCGGCAGCACCAGGTTGTCGGTCCACTGCGTCCGGCCGGTGATCAGCCGGGCGTCCTCCTTGCGCCGCCGGGCCTGGCCGACCTCCTTGGCCGGGGCCTGCGTGTCCGGGCGCTCGTCGGTGACGGTCATGCCTCCACCGCCACGTGGGGAGCGGCCGCGGTGTCGACCGCGGCCGGGGAGACGTGCCCGTTGCCGGCCTGCCGGCCGCTCATCTCGGCGGCGGCCTGCTGCACGGCGCGGACGATGTTCTGGTAGCCGGTGCAGCGGCAGAGGTTGCCCTCGATGCCCTCGCGCACCTCGTCCTCGGTGGGGTCGGGGTTGTCCCCCAGCAGGTCGATCGAGGCCATGATCATGCCCGGCGTGCAGAAGCCGCACTGCAGGCCGTGCATCTCGTGGAAGGCCTTCTGCACCGGGTGCAGGCTTCCGTCGGGCGCCGCGACGCCCTCGATGGTCGTGACCTCGCTCCCGTCGGCCTGCACGGCCAGCACGGTGCAGCTCTTCACCGCCTCGCCGTCGAGGTGCACGGTGCAGGCGCCGCAGTTGCTGGTGTCGCAGCCGACGACCGTCCCGATCTTGCCCAGCTGCTCGCGCAGGTAGTGGACCAGGAGGGTCCGCGGTTCGACGTCGTCGGTGTACGAGGCCCCGTCGACCCGCACGCTTATCTGTGTCACGCGTCCTCCGCTCGACTCGCACGTTCGGACGACCCGGGCACGGGCCCGGGTTCGCGAGCGGAGTCTGACCTCTCCGGAGTGACTTAGGCCACGCTAACCTGCGACGGGCGGCGGCCGACCGCGGGCAGGGCGACGCCCGTTCCGCATCTGCGGCGAGATCCACCTGCCGCCTCCGCGCCTGCGGGTCGGCGCAACGTTGCAGCGTCGTTGCAGCGCGGCTCCCCCGCCGTCGGCCGGCAGGCCGTCAGCCGGCCGACGCGTAGACCTCGGCGCGCCCGGCGGCCGCCGGCCGGGTGGCGCGGCGGCGCAGCAGCGCCGAGGCGAGCAGGGGCAGCAGGCCCGCGGCCGCCAGGCCGGCGCCCACCACGCTGGGCGCGCGGTACCCCAGGCCGGCGGCGATGACGAGGCCGCCCAGCCAGGCGCCGAGCGCGTTGGCGGTGTTCAGCGCGGAGTGGTTGAGGGCCGCGCCCAGCATCTGGGCCTCGCCCGCGGTCTCCATCAGCCGCAGCTGCAGGCAGATGGCCAGGACCGAGGCGGCGACCGAGACCAGGAAGACGCCGGCGAACAGCGCGGGCGCCCAGGGGGAGGTGAGCGCGACGACGGTGAGCAGCACCCCGAGGACGACGAGGCTGCCGACCAGCGAGCGGAACAGGGCCAGGTCGGCCAGCCGGCCGCCGAGCGCCGTCCCCACGATGCCGCCGAGCCCGTACGCCAGCAGCACCCACGGCACGGTGCCGCGGGCCAGGCCCGCGACGTCCGTCGCCACCGGGGCGATGTAGCTGTAGAGGGCGAACATGCCGCCGAAGCCGACGGTCCCGACCAGCAGGGTCAGCAGCACCTGCGACCGGCGCAGCGCGTCGAGCTCGCCGCGCACGGTCGCGTCGGAACGGCCGGGCGAGCGCGGCACGACGGCGAGGACGGCGGCCACCGTGGCGGCAGCGAGGACGACGACCAGCCAGTAGGCGGCGCGCCAGCCGACCGTCTGCCCGAGCCAGGTGGCCGCCGGGACGCCGGCGACCATGGCCACCGCGAGGCCGAGCATCACCGAGCTGACCGCGCGCCCGCGCAGGTGCGGGGCGACGAGCGAGGCGGCGACCAGCGAGGCGACGCCGAAGTACGCCCCGTGGGGCAGCCCGCTGAGGAAGCGGGCGACCGAGAGCGTGCCGTAGCCGGGGGCGAGGGCGCTGAGCGCGTTGCCCACGAGGAACGCGGCCATCAGGCCCACGAGCAGGGCGCGGCGGGGGAGGCGGGCCGAGAGGGCGGCGATGACCGGGGCGCCGACGACGACGCCGAGCGCGTAGTAGCTGATGACGTGGCCGGCGGTCGGGATGTCCACCGCCACGCCGTCGGCGATGTCGGGCAGCACGCCCATCGTCACGAACTCGGTGGTGCCGATCGCGAAACCGCCGAGCGCGAGCGCGACCAGCGCCACGACGGCACGGGCGGTCACGCGGGTGGGAGGAAGGGCGGTCTCGGGCGCGGCACTCACGTGGAACTGCGAAGCCGCTCCCCGGCGACCGCATTCCCGGCGGGCGGGGGGTGTGACGGAGCTTTCGGTGCAGTGAGCCCGGGTGTCCGAGGGCTTCCTGCACCGGAGCGCCGGCGACGTCAGCGGGGGCGGACGCCCCGGCGCAGCCGCTGCAGGTGGGCGGCCGCCTCGGCCCGCCGCGGCGAGGCGGCCGGCAGGACGTCGACGCAGGCCTGCCAGACCGCGACGTCGTCCTCGGCCTCGGGCAGGGTGCTGTAGCGCAGCAGCAGCTCCGGCCGGCGGCTGCGCAGCACGTGGTGCCGCAGCAGCGCCGAGAGCCGCTCCCGCGACGACGTCACCCCCGGCGCGCGCGACGCCGGCAGCACCGCGCCCGGGTAGCGCTCGAGGGCCGCGCCGACCGACCCGCGGCCGAGCAGCCGGCGCACCCGCTCGAGGTCGGTCTCCAGCGGGCCGAGCAGCCGGTAGGGCCGCGAGCCCACCAGCCGCGGGCCGACCAGCCGGCGCAGCCGGGACAGCTCCGCGCGCACCGTCACCGCCGCCGTCCCGCCGGGGTGGCACTCGGCGGCGAGCTGCTCGGCGGTGCGCCCCTGCCCGGCCACCGCGGCCTCGGCGAGCAGCAGCAGCAGCTCGGAGTGGCGCAGCGAGAGCTCGAGCCGCCCGCCGGGCAGGGTGAGGCGGGCCCGCTCCCGGCCCAGGACCTCCAGCCGCGGCGCGGTGCGCGCGACCGGCGGCGCGCCGGGGCGGCGGGCCGCCTGCTCGCGGTGCAGGAGCCGCAGCTCCGACTCGACCGCGGCCACGGTCGCGCGCACCAGGGTGAGCATGTGCGGGCTGGCCACGTGGTCGCCGCCGGTGACGTCGATGGCGCCCAGCAGCACACCGGAGACGGGGTCGTGCACCGGCGCGGCCGAGCAGCTCCAGGGCTGGACGGGCCGGCGGAAGTGCTCGCTGCCGAAGATCTGCACCGCGTGGTCGAGGGCGAGCGCCGTCCCGGGGGCGTTGGTGCCGGCCACCTCCTCCGACCAGCGCGCGCCCTCGACGAAGTGCATGCCGGCGGCCCGCGAGCGCAGCCGCGCGTCGCCCTCGACCCACAGCATGCGGCCGGCGGCGTCGGAGACCGCGACGATCATCTGGTCGGCCTCGGCGTCCTCGACCAGCAGCCGGCGGATCACCGGCATCACCGGCGCCAGCGGGTGCGCCTCGCGGTAGGCGAGCAGGTCGTCGTCGAGCAGGTCGACCGGCGGGAAGGCGCCGTCGGGGTCGACGCCGCTGCCGAGCGAGCGCCGCCACGACTCCCACACCACGTCGCGGACACCGGCGGCGGGCGCACCCGCGCCGGCGGTCACGAAGGTCTCGTGGGCGGCGCGCAGCCGTCGGGTCAGCCCGGGGGTCGGCCGCCCGTCGGGGAGCGCCAGCCACGGGTTCACGGTCGACGTCACGCACGCTCCCCGTCGAGTGGCCTGGATCGCACCCATCGTGACCTGCGGACGGCGTTTCCACCAGCGACCGTCCCACCGGGCAGGGGCGGGCTCAGAAGCGCGGCGGGACCGTGGGGAGCAGCGCGCGGGCGTCCCGGGCCCGCGCCGCGCCGGCCCAGAGCCCCGCCCCGTAGGCGAGGTCCTCGAGCCGGCGGGCGGCGGCGAACCGGAGCAGGCCCACCTCGCGGCGGTGCGGCCACCACCCGTGGACGGCGTCGGCGACGGCGACCGCGGCGACCAGCCGCCGCGCGCGCCGGGACGCCAGCGCGGCCGCCGCGGCCAGCGGCCAGTGGTGGCGGGTGACCGCCCGCGCCAGCGTCGTCCCCGCCGTCGCCGTCCCGCGGAGCACGAGGCCGGCGGCGAACGCCCACGGCGCCGGCTCCCCCGGCCGCGCCAGGCGGACGGCGAGCCGGACCGACGCCGCGCCCACCACCCCGGCCGCCGGCAGCAGCCCGCGCCGGCCGGCGAGCAGCAGCGCCCACGCCGCGACCGACCACGGCGAGACCACCAGGGGCGAGACCAGGGCGCCGTGCCGGGCGGCCAGCGGGGCGGCGCCCGTGCCGTAGAACGCGCGGCGGAGCAGCCAGGCGCCAGGTGCGGTGCGGTGGTCGTGGGCGACGCGCGCGGCCGGCTCGTAGCGCACCCGCCGGCCGGCGGCGACCAGCCGCCACACCAGGTCGACGTCCTCGGCCACGCGCATCGCCTCGTCGAACCCGTCGCCGAGCGCGGCGCGCCGGGCCAGCAGGGCCGCGCTGGGCACGTAGGACACCGCCGACAGCGGGCGCACCGGCGCCGGGCGCGGACCCATGTCGAGCGCGCCGGCGACGGTCTCGTACGGCGCCAGCCAGGAGGGGCGGGACGGCGGCAGCCCGACCACCCGCGGGGCGACCAGCGCCAGCCGGGGGTCGTCGAGGTGCGGGGCCAGCGCCTCGAGCCAGCCCGGCCGCGGCACGCAGTCGGAGTCGAGGAAGGCGACCAGCTCGGTGGTCGCGGCCCGCAGGCCGGTGTTGCGGGCGGCGGCCGGACCGCGCGCGGTGCCGTGCCGCAGCACCCGGACCCCGGGAGCGCGCACCGGACCGGCCGAGCCGTCGTCCACCACGAGCACGGGCAGCGCCGCCGTCGCCGGGTCGGCCCGCAGCGCCGCGAGCAGCCGCGCGAGCTCTTCCGGGCGGTCGCGCACGGGCACCACCACGGTGACGTCGTCCCGGCGGCGGGGCGCCAGGTCGGGGTGCGCGAGCCCCCCGTCGAGCAGCCGGCCGGCCAGCTCCGCCGTCGCGCCGTCGCGCACCACCAGCCGGTCGCCGGCCAGCAGCGCCCGCGCCCGGGGCGACAGCCGCACCAGCCGCAGCGGCGAACCGCCGAGCAGCGCCGCTCCCCCGTCCCGCCGCCGGACCGCCGGGTCCAGCCGCACGGCGAACCCGTCGGGCAACCGGTCCCCGGACGGCGGGCCGGCCGTCACGCGCGGAGGCGGCCGGCCAGGTCGACGTCCCAGGCCGCGACGGCGGCGACCAGCCGGTCGGCCACCAGGGCCAGCAGCTCGGCCCCCTCGACGGCGGAGGCGCCGGCCGGGTCGCCGAGCACGCCGGTCGGGCTCACCGCGCCCACCCCCTCGGCCCGCAGCCGGGGGAGGATCTCCTCGAGCGGGCGGACCTCCCCCGCCACCGCCTGCTCCCCCACCACGCGCTCCGGTTCCACGTGCAACATCAGCGACGTCTCGGTCCGCCCGGCGTGCGCGTCGCCACCCGGGACGGCGCAGGGGAACCAGGCCACCTCGCGCCGCTCGTGCCGCAGGACGCGCCCGGCCGCGGCCAGCGCCTCGAGGTTGCCGCCGTGCCCGTTGACGAGGAGCACCCGCCCGGCCCAGCGGCAGGCCGAGCGCCCGTACTCGACCAGCAGCCCGGTGAGCGCCTCCGTGCCGAGCGAGATCGTGCCCGGGAAGCCCTCGTGCTCGCCGCTCGCCCCGTACGCGAGGGCCGGCGCGAGCAGGGCGCCGTCCAGCCGGTCGGCCGCGGCCTCGGCGACGGCGCCGGCCACCGCGGTGTCGGTGGTCAGCGGCAGGTGGTGGCCGTGCTGCTCCACCGAGCCGAGGGGGACCACGAGCAGCGGCGACTCCGGGACGTCGGGCCAGACCAGGCCGTCCAGGATGCGCACCAGGGCAGCTTAGGAACGCGGGACGGCGGGCAGGACCACCGCATGGCATCAGAGGAGACGACCAAGGTCGCCGAGCTGCTGCAGGACGAGCGGTTCGGCCTGTTCACCACGATCGCGCCCGACGGCACGCTGATCAGCCGGCCGATGGCGATGCAGGAGGTCGAGTTCGACGGCGACCTGTGGTTCTTCGCCCGGCGCGGCTCGCGCAAGGTCGCCCACGTCACCGCCAACCCGCAGGTCAACGTCTCGACGTCCGGCAGCTCGAGCTGGGTGTCGCTCACCGGCCACGCGGTCGTCGTCGACGACGTCGAGAAGAAGCGCGAGCTCTGGAACTCCGTCGTCGAGGCGTGGTTCCCCGACGGGCCGGAGGACCCCGACGTCGTCCTGCTGCGCGTCGAGGCCGCGTCGGCGGAGTACTGGGACTCCCCCGGCGGCCGGCTGGCCAGCGCGATCAGCTTCGCCAAGGCGAAGGTGACCGGGCAGGCCTACGACGGCGGCGAGAACGAGCGGGTGGAGCTGCGCGGCACGCCCTAGGCCGCCGACTGGGGCTGCGCCTGGCGCTGCGACCCGTCCTGCGCCCGCATCGCCTGCGCGAACGCCTCGAGGCTGGCCGCGCCGGCCGTGCCGCCACAGGTCAGCGAGGCGAGCAGGTTGCCGAGCAGCCCCGACCGGTCGGCCACGATCCGGATCCGGCCGATCTCGACCACCAGCCCCAGGAGGTCGAGCCGCAGGCCGTCCGGGATGTCGAGGATCACGCATTCGACAGGTGTGGTCATCGCACGCTCACCCTCTCGGCCCCCGTGTCTCAGCCGGATACGGAAGAGTTTCGGCCGGTTCGGCGGACGCCGTCACCGGGGAGGCGCGCGGGCATGTACGGGCCCGGCGCGGCGATCACCCGCTGCACCGGAACGGGGCCGGCCGGGTCAGGCCATCCCGGCCAGGGGCGACTCGTCGCACATCTTGGCGGGGATGCCCGGCATGCCCAGCAGGGTGGGCTGGCCGCGGACGGGGCCGGTGTGCGAGTGGTCGAGGTGGCTGCGCGGCGTCACGGTCGTGGCGTCGCGGGCGGCGAGCGCCGTCTCCCCGTGGCCCTGCACGCACTCGGGGTCGGGGCCGTCGAGCGGCAGGCCGGTGAAGAACTTCGCCGCCATGCACCCGCCGCGGCAGGCGTCGAAGTGCCCGCACCGGGTGCAGGCGCCGCCGGTCTGCGGGCTGCGCAGCTCGGCGAACAGCTCGCTCTCCTGCCACACCCGCCGGAACCCGCCCTCGTCGCGGACGTTGCCGGCGAGGAACTGCTCGTGGATGGCGAACGGGCAGGCGTAGACGTCGCCGACCGGGTCGATCAGGCACACCACCCGCCCGGCGCCGCACAGGTTCAGCCCGGGCAGCGCCTGCCCGTAGGCCGACAGGTGGAAGAACGAGTCGCCGGTGAGCACGTGCTCGCCGTTGGCCAGCAGCCACGAGTAGAGCTCGCGCTGCTGGGCCTGCGTCGGGTGCAGCTGGTCCCAGACGTCGGCGCCGCGGCCGGACGGGCGCAGCCGGGTGATGCGCAGTTGGGCGCCGTAGCGGTCGGTGAGGGCCGTGAAGTCGTCGAGCTGGCCGACGTTCTCCCGGGTGACGACGACGGAGACCTTGAAGTCGCGCATCCCGGCCTCGGCCAGGTTCTCCAGCGCCCGCACCGCGGTGGCGAACGAGCCGGCGCCGCGCACCCGGTCGTTGACCTCGGCGGTGGCGCCGTCCAGGGAGATCTGGACGTCGACGTAGTCGGTGGCCGCGAGCTGCCGGGCCCGCTCGCGGGTCAGCTTGACTCCGTTGGTGGAGAACTTGACACCCACCTGGTGGGCGATCGCGTAGTCGAGCAGGTGCCAGAAGTCCGGCCGCACCGTGGGCTCGCCGCCACCGACGTTGACGTAGAAGACCTGCATCCGCTGCAGCTCGTCGATCACCGCCTCGGCCTCGGCGGTGGACAGCTCGCGCGGGTCCCGCCGTCCGGACGACGACAGGCAGTGCACGCACGCCAGGTTGCAGGCGTAGGTGAGCTCCCAGGTCAGGCAGATCGGCGCGTCGAGCCCGTACTCGAACTGGTCGATCAGCCGGCCACCCACGGGCCGGTCCGGGACGACGGCGGTCATGCGCGCACCTCGATCATCTGGGAGCGGGCGAGGTCGGCCAGCGCCTTCTCGTAGGCCGGCCGCTGGGGCTCGGCGACGCCGCAGGCCGCCAGGGCGGCCGTCGCCGACGGGTGGTCGGCCAGCGACTCGACCACCGCCACCAGCTGATGCGACTTCAGGAACGACAGCTTGCGGTTGGCGAAGGAGTAGACCAGCGCGCCGAACGGCTCGGGCCGCAGCGCCACCGACCGGGCCCGCCGCCAGGGCAGGCCCGGGTCGAACTCGGGCACGGGTGGGCTCAGTAGACGCCGCACATGCCGTCGATGGAGACCTCCTCGACCAGGGACTCCTCCACCAGCGCCTCCTCGGCCGCGGGCACCTCCGCCTCGGTCTCGACTGCGGGGGCGGTCGTCGGCTCGGGCATGCGGGCCTCCTGGAGCGGTGTGACGGGGATCGCACGGGACGCTAGTGGCACCGGGTGCCACCGGCAAGCCGGGCCCGGGACGCGGCCGCCGCGCGGGGAGAGGGCGCAAGATGGCTGCCGTGACCCAGGCCTGGGCGGACCCGCGCGAGGAGACGCGCGCCCGCATCGAGCAGGCGGCGCTGGACCTCTTCGCGGTCAAGGGCTTCGAGCAGGTCACCATCGACGACGTCGCGGCCGAGGCCGGCATCGGCCGCCGGACCTTCTTCCGGTACTTCGCCACCAAGGCCGACGCCGTGTGGGGCGACTTCGGCGGGCACGTGGCCCGGCTGGAGCGGCTGCTCGCCGCGGCCGACCCCGCAGAGCCGGTGCTGGCCGGCATCTGCGCCGCCTACGTCGAGGTCAACGACTACGCCGCCGGTGAGCTGCCGCTGCTGCGCGAGCGGATGCGGCTGATCCTCACCGAGCCGGCGCTGCAGGCGCACTCGCAGCTGCGCTACGCCGAGGTCGACCGGGTGGTGGCCGAGCACGTCGCCCGGCTGACCGGGACGCCGGCCGGGTCGCTGCTCCCGCGGCTCGTCGCCACCACGACGCGGGCCGCCGCCACGACCGCGTTCGAGGTCTGGCTGGCCGACGGCCGGACGAGCCTCGCCGACGTCCTGCACGCCGCCTTCGACGAGCTCGCCGGCGCGTTCCCCGCCCTGCGCGGGTAGCGGCTCAGGCCTTCTCGGCCAGACCCCGGGCGACCTCGGACGGCCGCTGCTGCTCCCCGGCGTAGGAGCTGACGACGACGAGGGCGCCGGTGATCGCCGGCACCACCCACTGGAGCGCGTCGAGCCGCTCCTGGGCCGCGGCGATCTCCCGGCGGGCGCGCTTGGACGGCTTGGTGGCCTTCTTCGACGGCGTGGCGCCGCCCTGCGACACGATCTGCCCCAGCGCCCGGCTGTAGGCGGTCACGCCGAGCGCGGCCAGCGTGAGCGCCGTCTTGGTCACCGACAGGCCGGCGGCCCCCTGCTGGCGCGCCACGCGGGTGCGGTTGCCCAGCAGCTGGCCGACGCTGCCGACGAGGTGGGCGCCGATCGCGGCCGCGTTGACCGGCGTCCAGCGGTCCCAGCCGGCGTTGGCGACGGCACCGGTGGCCGCGGCGCTCCCGGCTGCGCCCGCGGCCTCGTTCAGGGCCACGGCGTTGGCCAGCGTGCCGCCGAACCAGGCCGCCAGGCCGAGGTCGTGCAGGGAGCGGGACAGGGTGTTGCGAGCCATGGGACGCCTCGTGTGCTCGGGGAAGGGGATCCCCCACTACCCCACCGCGCGCGGCCCACGCCTCTCAACCGGATGGCGCGCAACCTTCCCGCGGCGCCGCCGGCCGACCGCGGCCACCACCCGGTCGGGGCGCACGAGGACCGACCGGCCGCGCAGCCACCCCGCCAGCTCGGGCACGCGCACCACCGACGCCGGCTCACCGGTCGGCGGCGCGAGCACGGGACCGCCGTCGGTGACCACCGCCCACCCGTCGCCGAGGACGTCGTCGAGCCGGCGGGCGCCGCCGTCGACGGCCACCGTCGGCTGCGGCAGCAGCGCGCCCACCGGCGAGCCGACCGCGAACCGCGGACGGCGGACCAGCGGCCCGCGGCGCAGCGGCGGGGTCCGGCTGCTGCGCGCGAACGCCCCGACCAGGGGCAGCCGGCGGACCACGGCCAGCACGACCCGGCGGACGGCGGCGGCGCCGTGCCCACCGCCGGTCATCAGCCACCCCACCAGCTGGGCGATGCGGATCAGCGCCCGCGCGTGCGGCTCGCGCTCGGCCTGGTGCGTGTCGAGGAGCGTCCCCGGCGCGCCGGCCAGCACCGCGGCCAGCTTCCAGGCCAGCGAGTGCACGTCGCGCAGCCCCAGGCCCAGCCCCTGCCCGATGAAGGGCGGGGTCAGGTGCGCCGCGTCGCCGGCGAGCAGCACCCGGCCGGTGCGCCAGCGGTCGGCCACCTGGGCGCGGAAGGTGTACTCGGCGGTCCGCTCCACCTCGACCGGTCCGACCCCGTAGGGGGCGAGCAGCTCGTCGAGCCGGCCGACCAGGTCGGCGGCGGACTCCCCCGGCGCCAGGCGGAACTCCCAGCGGTGCCGGCCGCCGGTCAGCGGCATCAGGGTGGCGGCCCGGCGCGGGTCGCAGACCTGGTGCACACCGGGCCAGTACGGCGTCGCCGGCCGCGCCCGGACGTCGACGACGAACCAGCGGTCGGCCGGTCCGAGGTCGCGCATCGCGGCGCCGGTGAGCGTGCGGACGGTGCTGCCGGCGCCGTCGCAGCCGAGCACGAAGCGGGCGGTGACCGACCGGTCGCCCCCCGTCGCCCGGTCGACGACCTCGAGGACCACCTCGTCGTCCTTGCCCCGCAGGCCGGTGACGTCGGCGCCCCAGCGCAGGTCGATGCGCGGCTGCGCGGTCACGGCGTCGAGCAGCGCCGCCTCGAGGTCGGGCTGGTGGAACAGCACGCCCGCCGGCCAGCCCAGGGCGCCCGGGCCGGCGTCGCGGGCGAACTCGGCCAGCACCCGCAGCCGGGCGTCGAGCAGCCGCATGCCGGCCAGCGGCTCGGTGCGCGGCAGGAAGGCGTCGGCGACCCCGGCGGCCTGCAGCACGCGCAGCGCCTCGTCGCCCAGGTGGACCGCCCGGGGCAGCGGGTACGGGCCGGCCTGCCGGTCGAGGACGACGACGTCGACCCCGCGGCGGGCGAGCAGCAGCGCCGCCGTCAGCCCGACCGGTCCCGCGCCGACCACCGCCACCTCGTGCACCGGCCCAGTCTGACCACCGCCGCGGCCGGACGTAGCGCGGACGTTGCACCCGGCTTCCACCGCCTGTGACGGGGGTCATACCGTGCGGTGCAGCCATGCGCACTCGCGCATGCCGTCCGGGCCCTCACCGACGAGGGCGACGAGGAGGTTCCCTGTGCCCGTAGAGACACGCGGCGCGATCATCCGCGAAGCACCCGGCACGTTCGAGGTCGTCGACCTGATCTCCGACGATCCCCGCCCCGGCGAGATCCAGGTCAAGCTGGCCGCCTCGGGCATGTGCCACTCCGACGACCACCTGGCCACCGGCGACATCCCCGTGGCGCACTACCCCATGTGCGGCGGGCACGAGGGCGCCGGCGTCGTCACGGCGGTCGGTCAGAACACGAAGGGCTTCACGGAGGGCGACCACGTCGTCTTCTCGTTCCTGCCGGCGTGCGGCCGCTGCCGGTGGTGCGCCAGCGGCATGTCCTACCTGTGCGACCTCGGCGCCGGCCTGCTCGTGGGCGCCCGCTTCGACGACCTGGAGAGCTTCCGCTTCCAGACCACCGACGGCACGCCGGTCGGCCAGATGTGCGGCCTCGGCACCTTCTCCGGCTACACCACGGTGAACGCGGAGTCCGCCGTCAAGATCCCGGACGACATCCCCCTGCAGGTCGCCTGCCTCACCGGCTGCGGCATCGGCACCGGCTGGGGCTCGGCGGTGAACGCGGCGGACGTCCAGCCGGGCGACACGGTCATCGTCATGGGCGTCGGCGGCATCGGCATCAACGCCGTGCAGGGCGCCGCCTACGCCGGCGCGAGCCACGTCATCGCCGTGGACCCGGTCGCGTTCAAGCGCGAGAAGGCGCAGGAGCTGGGCGCGACGCACGCCTACGAGGGCATCGAGGAGGCCGCCGACTTCGCCCGCAGCGTCACCAACGGGCAGGGCGCGGACAAGGCCATCGTCACCATCGGCGTCACCACGGGCGAGCACGTCGCGCAGGCGTTCTCGTCCATCCGCAAGGCCGGCACCGTCGTCGTCACGGGCCTCGGCGACATCACCGAGGTGGGCCTGCCCATCTCCATCGGCGAGCTGACCCTGTTCGCCAAGGAGATCAAGGGCGCGATGTTCGGCGACTCGAACCCGCACACCGACATCCTCAAGATGCTGCGCCTCTACCAGGAGGGGCACGTCAAGCTCGACGAGCTGGTCACGAAGACCTACACCCTGGACGAGGTCAACCAGGGCTACGAGGACATGCACGCCGGCAAGAACATCCGCGGCGTCATCGTCTACGACTGAGGAAGACCTCGCTGCCCCCCCCGCGCCTCGCACGCCCGGCGCGGGACCCTGCAGCGAGGCCGTCCCAGCGCCTCCTCCCCCGCGGTGCCGCGGGGGAGGAGGCGCTCACGTGGGGAGGAGGCCCGGTGGGGACGACGACCGCCTCGCGGCTCGACGCCGGCGGCATGGTGCGCGTCGCCCGCGAGCGGGTGGTCGCCCGCGTGCGGGAGGCCGAGGTCGTCGCCGCGGCGCTGGCGGCCGGGCGCAACGTCGTCCTCGAGGGACCGCCGGGCACCGGCAAGACCACGCTGCTGCGCTCGCTGGCCGACGGCGCCGGCGTCCCGCTGGTCCTGGTCGAGGGCAACGCCGAGCTGACCCCGACCCGGCTGGTCGGCCACCACGACGCCTCCCGCGTGCTCACCGAGGACTACCGGCCGGAGAACTTCGTGCCCGGCCCGCTCACCCGGGCCATGACCGAGGGCGCGCTGCTCTACGTCGAGGAGTTCAACCGGGTGCCCGAGGAGACGATGAACGTCCTCCTCGGGGTGCTGTCCGAGCGCGAGATGCACGTGCCCCGCTACGGCCGGGTGGCCGCCCTCCCGACGTTCCGGCTGGTGGCGGCGATGAACCCGTTCGACGCCGTCGGCACCGCGCGGGTCACCCCCGCGCTGCACGACCGCTCCTGCCGGGTGGCCATGGGCTACCAGGACGAGGACGCCGAGCTGGCCGTCGTCGCCGCGACGACCGGCGCGCCCGCCGAGCTGGTGACCCGCGCGGTGCGGGCGGTGCGGCTCACCCGCGACCACCCGGAGCTGCGCATCGGCGCCTCGGTGCGCGGCGCGATCGACACCGTGCTTATCGCCCGCGAGCTCGCCGTCGTCCGCGGCCGGGAGGGCGTCGACGACGGCACGGGGCTGGACGCCGCGCTGGCCGCGCTCACCGGCAAGGTCACCGTCGCCGACGGCGTCGCCCGCCCGGTGGAGGACGTCGTCGCGGACATCTGGCGACGGGCCGGTGAGGCGCCGGGAAAAGCCTGACGCCGGAGGACGCCCCGGCCTCCGGTCCCTCCCCGGGTCCACCCCCGGGCGGCCGCCCGCGGCCGCCCCGCGTCGTCGAGAACCCCGCCGAGGTGGAGGAGCTGCTGCGCGCCTCGGCCGCCCGCCGGGCCAGCCGCGACCAGCTCTCGCGCAGCAACCCCGACTTCGACGCGGTCTCCCCGGCGGCCGGCCGGCTCGACGCGGCCGCCGTCGCCGAGCTGGCCGCCCGCGACCCCGACGCCGCGCTGCGGGTGCTCGCCGCGGCCGCGCGCGCGTTCGACCCTGCGCTGCGCGCCGCCGCGCGGGCGCTCGCGGCCCGGTTGCCGGTGGGCCGGTCGCGGGTCGGCGTCCCCGACCGGCCGGGGGTGTCCCGGATGGTCACGCGGCCGGACGCCACCGGCTCGGACGTCGACCTCGACGCCAGCCTCGCCGCGCGCGGCGGGGACCCGCGCTGGCGCGCCGACCACCTGCGCACCCGGGGCTGGCGCTCGACCGGCCGGGCCACGCTGCTGCTGGTCGACGCGTCCGGCTCGGTCGCCGGCGACCAGCTCGCCACCGCCGTCCTGACCGCCGCGGCGCTGGCCCAGCGCCTGCGGCCGGGCGACGAGCTGGGCGTCGTGGCGTTCTGGTCGAGGGCGGTCGTGCTGCGGCCGCTGTCGGGCGACCCACGGGTGGACGTCGTGGTCGACCGGCTCTGCGACCTGCGCGGCGGCGGCACCACCGACCTCGAGCTCGCGCTGCGGACGGCGGCGGCGCAGGTGGCCCGCTCCCCCGTGGCCGACCGGTCGGTGCTGCTGCTCTCCGACGGGCTGGCCACCGACAGCCCCGACCCCACCTCGGCCGCCTCGGCGCTGGCCCGGGTGCCGGCGCGGCTGTCGGTGCTGGCCCTGTCGGGCGAGGACGAGGCGATGGCCTCCTGCGCCGCGCTGGCGGCGGCCGGCGGTGGGCGCGCGGCGCCGCTGCACCGGCCGTCGGAGGCGCCGGCCGCCGTCCGCGACCTGCTCGGCTGAAGCGGGCCGACCCGCGCGGTCAGGAGCGGCGGTGCGGCAGGAGCCGGTGGACCGCGCCCGCGCGGGCGGCCTCCAGCGGGACGGCGGAGCGCAGCACGGCCGGGCCCAGCCGCAGCAGCCCGTCGGACAGGGCGGCGCAGCGGACCCCGGCCCGCCCGCGCAGCCCGCGGTGCGCGCCGGGGGCCAGGACGACGTCGAGCCAGGCGCAGGGGTTCGCCGGCCGCCCGCCGCGCAGCCGCACCACCCCGGCGCCGCAGTCGAGGGAGAACTCCTGCCCGCGCAGCGCCTCCACCTCGGCGCCGCGCAGGACGACGTTGCGGCGGGCGAGGAGCGCGTCGGGCACGGGCACCCCGAGCTCGGCGGCGAGCTCCTCCACCGCCTCGGCGGCCAGCACGGTGACCTGCGCGTCCCGGTGCGCCGGCTGGCCGAAGTAGCGGTCGCCCACGACGCCGGCGCCGGCCCGCACCTCGAGCTCGGTGCGCCGGTCGCCGTCCTGGGGCGGGACCGTCGTCCCCGGCCGGCCGTCGTAGCGGTGCTCGCGCGAGGCGAGCAGCCCGACGACCTCGACGTCGTACCGGTGCGGGAGGTCAGCGCTCAGGGTCGACCAGCCCGTACTCCCGCGCCTCCTCCGCCGACAGCAGCCGGCCGGCGCGCATGTCGGCGGCGATCTGCTCGGCGTCGCGCCCGGTCGCCGCGGCGAGCCGCTCCTGCAGCCGGCGCACCTGCCGCGCGTGCTCGGCGGCGAGGGCCTCGACGTCCCCGGAGAGCCCCCGGCGGGGGCCGCGCGGCTCGGTCAGCTGGAACACGGCGTGCGCGCCGGCGGCCCGCCGGTCGCAGACGGCCAGGACGACGACCGCCACGCCGCGCAGCGCGCCCAGGCTCGTGGCGTGCACCGGCGCGCCCATCAGGTCGAGGGCGTCGACCAGGGTGAGCGCGGCCTCCACGTCGGCGCTCACCCCGGAGAGGCGCAGCTGCACCGGCTCGTCGCCGGAGGAGTCGAGCAGCGCCAGCTCGGCGACCGCCCGGTTGACCGCCTCGGCGTCGAGCTCCCCGGCCAGCGCCACGACCCGCCGCTCGAGCAGCCGCTCGGCCAGCCAGTCCGCCGTCTCCACGACGACGGACATCGAGGTGGACGGGCCCGGCGCGGCCGGCCGGGGCTCCGGCTGCCACGGCGTGCGCGGGAACTCCGGCGGCCCGGGCGGGAAGGGCGGCTGCGGCGGGCCGGGTGGGACCGGCGGCCAGGCACCTGCGGGTCGGGTCATGGCGACTCCTCGGACGGTCGGACCTGCCACTCGACGGTGCGGCCGAGCGCGGCCGCGTAGCGCTCCAGCGTCGACAGCCGGGCGTCCAGCTCGCCGCTCTCCAGCCGGGCGACGGCGGACTGCGAGGTGCCCATGCGCGCCGCGATCTCGGTCTGGCTCAGCTCGCTCTCGCGGCGGGCGCGGACCAGCTCCTCGATCAGCTCGCGCCGGCGCTCACCCCGACCCTCCAGGCCGGGGAAGCGGCTGCGGCGCGCCGGCGGCATACCGGAAACGGTATACCTCTTCGGCTATACCGGGCCAGCCCTCCGCGACCGGGTCGCCGATGCGGGCAGGGCCGGTCAGCGCTCGGCGGTGCGGTGGATGGGGCCCTCGGTGCCGGACAGGCGCTCACCCGAGCCGCCCCAGCGCCCGGCGATGATCTCCGCGGCGATGGACACCGCGGTCTCCTCCGGCGTCCGCGCGCCGAGGTCGAGGCCGATCGGCGAGGACAGCCGTGAGAGCTCCTCCTTCGACAGCCCCGCCTCCTCCAGCCGCGCCAGCCGCTCGTCGTGCGTGCGCCGCGACCCCATGGCACCGACGTAGGCCACCGGCAGCCGCAGCGCGACCTCCAGCAGCGGGACGTCGAACTTCGGGTCGTGGGTGAGCACGCAGAGGACGGTGCGCTCGTCGATCCGGCCGGCGTCGACCTCGGCCTGCAGGTAGCGGTGCGGCCACTCGACGACCACCTCGTCGGCGTCGGGGAAGCGCTTGGGGGTGGCGAACACCGGCCGGGCGTCGCAGACGGTGACCCGGTAGCCGAGGAACGAGCCGACCCGCGCGACCGCGGCGGCGAAGTCGATGGCGCCGAACACGACCATCCGCGCCGGCGGGGCGAAGGAGTTGACGAACAGCTCGAGCTCGTCGCCGCGGCGCTCGCCGTCGTGGCCGAAGTGCAGCATCCCGGTGCGGCCGGCGGCGAGCATGCCGCGCGCGTCGGCGGCGACGGCGTCGTCGAGGCGCTGCAGGCCGAACGTGCCCGACGCCCGGTCGGGCCAGAGCACCATCCGCCGGCCGAGGCGGTCCTCCGGCCCCTTGACGCAGGTGACGACGGCGACCGGCTCGTGCCGGTCCACGGAGTCCTTGACCTCGCCGAGTTCCGGGAAGGACTCGCGCGACACGGCCTCGACGAACACGTCGAGGATGCCGCCGCAGGTCAGGCCGACGGCGAACGCGTCGTCGTCGCTCACCCCGTACCGCTGCAGGACCGGCTCCCCGGTCTCGACGGCGTCCTTCGCCTCCTCGTAGACCGCGCCCTCGACGCAGCCGCCGGAGACGCTGCCCACCGCGGTGCCGTCGGGGCCGACCAGCATCGAGGCGCCGGCCGGCCGCGGCGCGGAGCGCCAGGTGGCCACGACGGTCCCCATGCCGACGGTCTGCCCCGCCTGCCACCAGCCGACCAGGTCGTCGAGCACGTCACGCATCGCAGCTCCCTTCGGAGTGCCACGGCGCGGGATCCGCGCCCGTGGCACTCCACAACGTCTCACGCACGGCCGATCACTCCCGACAGCTCCTCGAACGCCGCGAGGCTGTGCCCGGAGACGAAGTGGTCGACCGACGGCAGCGCCGCCCGCATGCCGCCGGTGAGCGGTTCGTAGCCCTCGCGGCCCTTGTGCGGGTTGACCCAGACCACCGCGTGGGCCAGCCGCCGCAGCCGGGCCATCTGCTCGCCGAGCAGCTCGGCGCCGCCGCGCTCCCAGCCGTCGCTGCAGATCACCACCACCGCGCCGCGTGCGGTCCCGCGCTGCCCCCACCGGTCGAGGAACGCCTTGAGCACCTCGCCCAGGCGGGTGCCGCCCGACCAGTCGGGGATCGCCGACCCGCTGGCGGCCAGCGCCTTGTCGGGGTCGCGCAGCCGCATCTCCCGGGTCACGCGGGTCAGCCGGGTGCCGATGGTGAACACCTCGGTCGACGCCGGCCGGGCGCGGACGGCGACGTGGGCGAACCGCAGCAGCGCGTCGGCGTACGGGCTCATCGAGCCGGACACGTCGACCAGCAGGACGACGCGCCGCGGCCGGGGCGCCGCCCGCCGGTGCAGCAGCCGGGTGACCTCGCCGCCGTCGCGCAGCGCCCGGCGCACCGTGCGCGCGGGGTGGACGGCGCCCTGCGGGTTCGGTCGCCGGCGCCGGGAGGGACGCATCGGCGACGCCGGCCGCAGCAGCGTGAACAGCCGCCGCAGGTGCTCGCGCTCGGCGACGGTGAGCTCGGAGACGTCCCGGTGGCGCAGCACCTCGGCGGCGCTGGCCTGCGCGGCCAGCTCCGAGGCGTCGTCGCGCTGCTCGCCCTCCCCCGAGCCGACGTCCAGCGGCGCCATGGCCGAGACGATCTCCCGGTCGCGCGGGGCCGGGGGCGCCTGCCGGGGCCGGTCGCCGCCGAACCAGGCGGCGAACGCAGCGTCGTAGCGGTCCAGGTCGTCCGGGCCGGCGCACAGGGTCAGCCGGCCGGCCCAGTACACGTCGGTGGCGTCCAGGACGTCCAGCGAACCGACGGCGGCCAGCATCGCCTCCACCCGGTCCGGTGAGGCGGCCACCCCGGCGGCGCGCAGCGTGCGGGCGAAGCCGAGCAGCGTGTCGACGACGTCCCGGGCCGTCGCCGTGCCGGCCTCAGCCACCGAACAGCGCCCCCCGGACCATCGAGTGCACCCGCTCGGTGTCCTCGCGGTACTTGAGCACCGCGCCGAGCGTGCGCGCGGCGACGTCGGGGTCGAGGTCGCGGGCGCCGAGGGCGTGCAGGGCCGTCGCCCAGTCCATCGCCTCGGCGATCCCCGGCGGCTTGAGCAGGTCGAGGGTGCGCAGCTTCGCCGTCGCGCGGGCCACCTCGCGGGCCAGCTGGTCGGTGACCTGGGGCAGCCGGCGGCGCAGGATGGCCACCTCGCGGTCGAAGTCGGGGTGCTGCAGCCAGTGGTAGAGGCAGCGGCGCTTGAGGGCGTCGTGCACCTCGCGCGTGCGGTTGCTGGTGAGGATCACCAGCGGCGGCTGCACCGCGCGGACGGTGCCGAGCTCGGGGATCGAGATGGTGAAGTCGCTGAGCACCTCGAGCAGGAACGCCTCGAACTCGTCGTCCGCCCGGTCGACCTCGTCGACCAGCAGCACCGACGGCGAGTCCTCCAGGGCCTGCAGCAGCGGCCGGGCCAGCAGGAAGCGGCGGTCGTAGAGGGAGGCCTCGAGGGCGTCGGGGTTGTCGGTCGCGTGGGCGGCCTCGGCGGCGCGCAGGTGCAGCAGCTGGCGGCCGAAGTCCCAGTCGTAGAGCGCCTGGCTGGCCTCGAGCCCCTCGTAGCACTGCAGGCGGTAGATGGGCCGGCCGGTCACCTCGGCCAGCGCGTGCGCCAGCGCGGTCTTGCCGACCCCGGCCTCCCCCTCGAGGAACAGGGGGCGGTGCATGACCAGCGCGAGGTACGCGGCGGTGGCCAACCCCTCGTCGGGCAGGTAGCCGGTGCCCTCGAGGGCCGCGGCCAGCTTCTCCGGGCTGGAGAGGTCGGAGGGCACATCCTGGGTCGCGACGGTGGGGTCGGTCACGTCCCGAGCATCCCACCCCGCCTGGTCCGGGGCCGGGCATGGGAACGGTGGCCGGCCGAGTCTGGTCCTCGGCCGGCCACCGTCGTCAGCGGCCCTGGTTCAGGGCTGGGCGCTCAGAGGCGCCGGTCGGTGTCGCGGGCGCCGTCCACCTCGATCTCCTCCTTGCGGAGGTCGGCCGAGACGGTCTCGGTGTCGGTGACCGTCTCCTTGTCCAGGCGGACCCGCTCGACCGGGACGGCCTCCTTCTCCACCACCGGGCGCTCGGCGCGGAGGGTGACCTCGTGCTCCTCCTCGCTGATCGCCGGCCCGTCGAGGGCGTTGCCGACGTTGGCGTCGGTGATCGGCTCGCGCTCGACGCGGATCTCCTCGCGGGAGACCGGCACGGTCTCGGTGACGTTCTCGCTGACGACGTACTTGCGCAGCCGCGCCCGGCCGATCTCCTCGGAGCGGGTGCCCACGTTGAGGCGCTCCTCGGACCGGGTCATGGCGTTGTCCGTCGTCGGGCCGGAGGTGTCGTGGCCGACGGTGCCGGTCGCGTCGGTGCCGGTCGTGCCGCCCGCGGTCATGCCGCCGGCGGTCATCCCGGCGGTCCCGGTGCCGGCCATGCCGGTCGTCGACTCGGTGGTCGTGGTCGTCTCCGGGCGGTCGACGCGGCCGACGGTGGTGTCGGTCCGGCCGGTCTCGTAGCCCCCGCTGCCGACGTCCATGCCGTAGTAGCGGTAGAGCTCCTGCTCCTCCTGCGGGGAGAGGTGCCCGTCGGTGTCGATCTTGGGGGCGTCCTTCACCTTGTCCTTGCTCACGGACACGCGTACGCCGTCGTCGGTCAGGTCGGCGTTGCGGATCGGGACGAAGGACTCCTTGGTGCCGAACAGGCCGGTCCGCACCGTCACCCACTCCGGCTGGCCGCTCTCGTCGTCGAGGTAGACCTCGGAGGCCGAGCCGATCTTCTGGCCGGACTCGTCGTAGACGTCGCTGCCGATCACACGGCTGATGGTCTCGGTGCCGATCATGGTCGTGGTCGCTCCCATCTGAGCACTCGTTCGTCGGTCGCACAGATGGGTGACCGGACCTGGCGGGCCGAAACGGCCCGGTCCCGAAGTTCCCCCGCCCCCGGGCGCGCCCTCCGCGGCCGCGCCGTCGCCGCCGGCCCCCGGTGCCGAGCCGCATGGGGCCTGGTCAGAGGCGCGTTCGGCGGCACGGCTCGTGGCCGCCGACCCCGGGGCCGGTGGGTTGAGGGCATCAGGTGACGGGATCGTCCCGGGCGTGTCGCGCTCCGCCCGGCGCGTCGCCCCGGGATCCGGCCGGCGGCTGCTCAGCATGGACGGGTGCCTCCCCGCTCGCCGTACGACAACCTGGTCCACCCGCGCACCGTGAAGAAGCCGGTGCCGCAGGTGGAGGCCGAGAAGGACCTGGTCGTGGAGGACCCGAGCAGCGGGTTCGTCGGCGCCGTCGTCCGGTGCGAGAAGGACGTCGTCCACCTCGAGGACCGCTTCGGAAGGGTGCGCGGCTACCCCCTGGGGCCCGGTTTCTGGGTGGACGGGCGGCCGGTCGTCCTCGTCCGGCCCCGGGTCGCCGCGCCCAAGGCCCCGGCGCGCAGCGCGTCGGGTTCCACCTACGTCGCCGGCGCCAGGGCCCGCGTGGCGCGCGAGGGCCGCATCTACGTCGAGGGCAAGCACGACGCCGAGCTGGTGGAGAAGGTCTGGGGTCACGACCTGCGCGTCGAGGGGGTCGTGGTCGAGCCGCTGCACGGCGTCGACGACCTGCCGGCGATCGTCCGCGACTTCCGCCCCGGCGCCGGGCGGCGGCTCGGGGTGCTGGTCGACCACCTGGTGCGCGGGTCGAAGGAGTCGCGCATCGCCGAGCAGGTGACCGGCGAGCACGCGCTCGTCGTCGGCCACCCGTTCATCGACATCTGGCAGGCGGTCAAGCCGTCCGTCGTCGGCATCCGGGATTGGCCGGCGGTGCCCAAGGGCGAGTCGTGGAAGGACGGCGTCTGCCGCCGGCTCGGCTGGGAGGACGACACCGGCTACGTGTGGAGCCAGCGCGTCCTCGCGCGCGTGCGGACGTGGACCGACCTCGAGCCGGCCCTCATCGGCCGGGTGGAGGAGCTGATCGACTTCGTGACGGGAGAGTGAGCGCGCCCCGCGACGCGGGACCCGGAGGGTCCCCGCCGCGGGGCGCGGTAGGGCTCAGCGGCGCAGGGGGACGGCACCCGGTCGCGCTGTGACGCGGAGCGTCACGAAGGGATCCAGTTGAACGTGTCGGGGTCGGCCCCGGTGCGCTCGCCGCGGTCGAGGCCGGTCAGCGCGGCCATGTCGCCGTCGGAGAGCTCGAAGTCGAACAGCGCGAAGTTCTCCGCCATCCGCTCCCGGTTGACCGACTTCGGGAACACCACGTCGCCGCGCTGGACGTGCCAGCGCAGCACGACCTGCGCCGGGGTGCGGCCGAGCTTCTCGGCGATCGCCACGATGGCCGGGTCGTCGAGCACCTTGCCCTGCGCGATCGGGGACCAGGCCTCGGTCACGATCTCGTGGTCGGCGTTGAAGGCCCGCAGGTCGTCCTGCGCCAGGTAGGGGTGCACCTCGATCTGGTTGACCGCGGGGCGGACCTGGGAGTCGCCGAACAGCCGGCGCAGGTGGTGCTCCTTGAAGTTGGAGACACCGATCGCGCGGCACTTGCCGCCCGCGTAGATCTCCTCCATGGCCTTCCAGGTCTCGATGTAGTCGACGTCGATGCCCGGCAGCGGCCAGTGGACGAGGAAGAGGTCGAGGTAGTCGAAGCCGAGCGCCTCGAGGGTGTCGTCGAAGGCGCGCAACGCCTCGTCGCGGCGGTGGAACGCGTTGCTGAGCTTGGAGGTCACGAAGATCTCCTCGCGCGGGATGCCGGAGCTGCGCACGGCCTCCCCCACGCCCTTCTCGTTGCGGTACATCTCCGCCGTGTCGATGTGCCGGTAGCCGATCTCCAGGGCCGCGGCGGTCGCCTCGGCGGTCTCCTCCGGCTTGATCTGGAAGACGCCGAACCCCAGCTGCGGGATCTCGACGCCGTTGTTGAGCGCGATGGCGGGCACGGGTGCCACAGGTGTTCCTCTCGTCGTCGGACGGGGCGGCGGGAGGCCGGCCGCTCTGCCGGCGCGAGACGCTCTGCCCCGGTGGGACCGCCTACCCGATGACCGGCGGCTCAACCGGTCACAGTTCGGTGCGCGCCTCCCACAGGTCGGGGAAGACCACCCGCGCGGCGCTGCGCTCGAGCCAGGCCAGCCCGGCGGACCCACCGGTCCCAGGCTTGGCGCCCATCGACCGGCGGACGGCGACGACGTGCCGCTGCCGCCAGGTCAGGAACTCCTCGGCCACGTCGGTGAGCGCCTCCCCGAGCGCGAACAGCTCGCTGGTCGGGCGCGGGTCGCGGTAGACGTCGACCCAGAGGGCGGTGACGGCGGGGTGCGCGGGGTGGGTCACGGTCCGGTCGCGGTCGAGCACCTCGTCGGGCACGGGCAGGCCGCGACGGGCCAGGAAGGCCAGGACGTCGTCCTCCAGCGACGGCGCGGCCAGCGCCCGCTGCAGGTCGGCGTGCACGGCCGGCAGGCCCTTGTGCGGGCGGACGACGGACTCGGCCTTGAGCCCCAGCAGGAACTCGACGTGCCGGTACTCGTAGGACTGGAAGCCCGACGCCTCGCCGAGCCGGTCGCGGAAGCCGTTGAACTCGCCGGGGGTGAGCCACAGCAGCGAGCCCCAGGATGCGTTCAGCGAGCGCAGGTGGTGCACCGAGCGCCGGATCGCGGCCAGCGCGCCGTCGAGGTCGTCGACCCGCAGCCGCCGCTGGGCCAGCTCCCACTCGCGGCGCAGCAGCGTGAACCACAGCTCCATGACCTGGGTGACGACGAGGAACGACGGCTCGGCGGGGTGGTCGGTGACCGTGCGCACCAGCGCCTGCAGCTGGCGGACGCCGACGTACTGCTCGTAGGGCGTGGCCTCGGCGAACTCGAGGATCGGCTCCGCCGGGCCGGGGTCGGCGGCGGCCGTCCCCGCCGGGGCGCTGGCGCGGCCGTGCGTGCGTCGGGTGCTCACCCGCGTCAGCATTCCCCGGCGGTCGTCGGCGCCGGAAGGGGCCCCACCACCGGCCGCCTCCGGCGCGGGCGCAGCAGCAGCGGCGCCCCGGCCAGCGCGAGGACCCCGGCCACCCCGGCGGCGAGCGCCGGGACGGCGAAGGCGGGCTCGGCGCCCCAGGCGTCCACCGCCGCACCGGCGACGGCGGAGCCCGCGGTCACGCCGAGGGTCAGACCCGTCGTCGTCCACGACAGCGCCTCGGTCAGCGCCGCCCGCGGCACCCGGGACTCGACCAGCGACGTGCCCGAGACGAGCACCGGCGCGATGGACAGGCCGGAGACGAACGCGACCGGGACGAGCACCGCGAGCGACCCGACGAGCAGCAGCAGCTGCACCGAGACCGCGAAGAACAGCGCGCAGGCGATGTAGCGGGTGACGAGCGTGCCGGGCAGCCGGACGACGCCGTAGGCGAAGCCGGCGACCAGGCTGCCGAGGGCGAAGACGGCGAGCGCCGCCCCGGCCATGACCGAGGCGCCCTGCTCCTCCGCGAAGCCGACCACGACGACGTCCACCGCGCCGAAGACCGTGCCGACGGCCAGGTACACCAGGCCCACGACGAGCACGGTCGGGCTCAGCAGCGCCGCCCGGCGCGACCGGTCCCCCGGTTCCACCACCTGCGGCGGCGGCTCGGTGGCGCGCAGCCGGGCCAGCCAGAGCCCGCCGACGACGCCGAAGAGCAGGCCGGCGAGGAAGCCGACCGGCGGGGCGATCGCCGTGGCGAGCAGGGTGACCAGCGGCGGGCCGACGACGAAGACGACCTCGTCGACCACCGACTCGAAGGCGAACGCCGTCTGCCGGCCGGCGTCGTCGAGGGCGTGCGCCCACCGGGCGCGGACCAGCGCGCCGATGTTGGGCTCGGTCGCGCCGGTCAGCGCCGCGAGGCCGTACCAGAGCCAGTGCGGTCCGTCGGCGACGACCGAGACCACGAACGCGACCCCGAACAGCAGGTAGGCCGCGACGACCCAGCGCAGCACCCGGCCCTGGCCGTGGCGGTCCATCAGCCGCGACCACTGCGGGTTGGCCACCGAGAAGGCCAGCGCCAGCGTGCCGGACAGCGCGCCGGCGAGGCCGTAGCTGCCGGTCTCGCCGGCCACGAGCAGCACGGTGCCGAGGCCGACCATCGGCATCGGGAGCCGGGCGAGCCAGCCGGCGAGGGAGAAGGCGACCGCGCCGGGGACGGCGAACAGCCGCGCGTAGGGCTGGAACAAGGTGCGGGGCGACACGGTTCTCTCGCGCTTCCTGGCCACAGGCGAGTGCGGGGACTGCCCCGCCGGTCCCTCGGGTGGCACCGCGACGGTAGCAACGGGGGCCGACGGGACGCCGCCGGTTTTCGCGGCGCGCACCCGCACGGGCGGGAGCGCTCCCGGTGGGGCAACGTCCCTGCAGCGCACCGGTCCGCAGGTGCGGTGGATCGGCGCGCCGGCCTCCGCGGATGCGGCCTCGACCGGAAGGCGGGTCTCGCGCCCGGCGACGCCGTCCGTCCCCGCGATTACATTCGCGGACGTGAGCGCGACCGATCTGCCGACCCCCTGGGTGCGCCCGCCCGACGGCGTGCCGGGCAGCGGCGGGCTGGTCGACCGGCACGGCCGGGTCGCCACCGACCTGCGGGTCTCGCTGACCGACCGCTGCAACCTGCGCTGCACCTACTGCATGCCGCCCGAGGGCCTGGCGTGGCTGCCCAAGCAGGAGGTGCTCACCGACGACGAGATCAACCGGCTGATCCGGATCGGCGTGGAGCAGCTGGGCATCCGCGAGGTGCGCTTCACCGGCGGCGAGCCGCTGCTGCGCCCCGGGCTGGTCGGGCTGGTGCAGGCCGCGACGGCGCTGAGCCCGCGCCCCGAGGTCAGCCTCACCACCAACGCGATCGGCCTGGCCCGGGTGGCGCCGGCGCTCGCCGGGGCCGGGCTGGACCGGATCAACGTCAGCCTCGACACCCTCGACAGGGAGCGGTTCAGGCAGCTCACCCACCGCGACCGGCTCGACGACGTCCTGGCCGGGCTGGCGGCGGCGCAGGACGCCGGGCTCACGCCGGTCAAGGTCAACGCCGTCCTGCTGCACGGCATCAACGAGCAGGACGCGCTCCCGCTGCTCGACTTCTGCCTCGAGCACGGCTACCAGCTGCGGTTCATCGAGCAGATGCCGCTCGACGCGCACCACGCGTGGACCCGCGGCCGCATGGTCACCGCCGAGGACATCCTCGAGAAGCTGTCGGCGGCGCACCGGCTCACCCCCGACTCCGAGGAGCGCGGCTCCGCCCCGGCCGAGCGGTGGCTGGTCGACGGCGGCCCGGCGACGGTCGGGATCATCGCCTCGGTCACCCGCTCCTTCTGCGGCGCCTGCGACCGCACCCGGCTGACCGCCGACGGCCAGGTGCGCAACTGCCTGTTCGCCCGCGAGGAGTCCGACCTGCGCACGCCGATGCGCGAGGGCGCCACCGACGAGGAGCTGGCCGACCGCTGGCGGATCGCCACGCTGGGCAAGCTCCCCGGGCACGGCATCGACGACCCCAGCTTCCTGCAGCCGGCGCGACCGATGTCGGCGATCGGCGGATGATCACCGTCCGCTACTTCGCCGGGGCCCGGGCGGCCGCCGGCGTCGACACCGAGACCCGCGAGGCCGCCACCCTCGACGAGCTGGTCGGCCAGATCGTCGGCGACCACGGCGAACGCCTGGAGCGGGTGCTCACGGCGTGCTCGTTCCTCGTCGACGGAACCACGATCCGCGACCGCTCGTTGGCGCTGGCGCCGGGCGCGGTGGTGGACGTCCTGCCCCCGTTCGCCGGCGGCTGACCTGCGGGAGGATCTGCGCATGGGCATCGTGGGCAAGGCGAAGGCGAAGTGGGACGAGCTGCTGGGTCGCGCCGAGGAGCTCTACGGGGAGTCGCACGGCGACGCCGCGGCCACCGTCGGCGGCGAGGCGCGCCGCCTCGAGGGCGAGGCCGAGGAGGAGGCCGCCGCGCGCGAGGAGGCCGAGCGCGAGGGCAGGCGCGATCCCGGGGACGACGGGCTGGCCGGCGTCCGCTGACCGGGTGCGCGCCGAGCAGGTGACCGACCCGGTCACCTACCACGGGGAGGGACCGGTCTGGTCGGCCCGCTGGGGCGGGCTGCGCTGGGTGGACATGCTCGCCGGCGACGTGCTCGCGCTCGGCGCTGACGGCGCGGTGTCGCGCCGGCACGTGGGCGACGTCGCCGCGGCGCTGCGGCCCCGGCGGGCCGGCGGCGCGGTGATCGGCGTGGAGCGCGGCTTCGCGCTCGAGGCCGCCGACGGCGCGCTGACCACGCTGCCGCCGCTGTGGACCGACCCGCAGCTGCGCATGAACGAGGGCGGCTGCGACCCGGCCGGCGCGTTCTACTGCGGGTCGATGGCCTACGACCACCGCCCGGGCGCCGGCAGCCTGTACCGCCTCGACCCCGGGGGCGCGGCCACCGTGGTGCTCTCCGGGGTCACGATCTCCAACGGTCTGGACTGGAGCCCCGACGGCTCGCTGGCCTACTACGACGACACGCCCACCCACCGGATCGCCGTCCTCGACTGGTCCCCGGAGGGCGGGCTGACCGGGCGGCGGACGTTCGTGCAGCTGGGGGACGACGAGAACCCCGACGGCCTGACCGTCGACGCCGAGGGCGCGGTCTGGGTGGCGCTGTTCGGCGCCGGCGTGGTCCGGCGCTACACCCCCGACGGGCGCCTGGACGGCGTCGTGGAGGTGCCGGCCCGCCAGGTCACGGCGTGCGCGTTCGGCGGCGCGGCGCTCGACCGGCTGTTCATCACCACGTCGCGGGAGGACCTGGCCCCCGACGACGACCCGCTGGCCGGCTCGCTCTTCGCCGCCGACGTGGGTGTGACGGGCCGGCCGGTGCGCGAGTTCGCCGGCTGATCCCGCCCGGGTCCGACAGGGACCGGAACGTGTCGTTCCGGCCGGATCGGGGAAACAACGACCTATGGGGATCCCCGGGCAGAGCGGGATCGCCGACGTCAGGCCGTGGCCCGACTGGTTGGCCGCGGCCGAGGGCGCCCTGGCGTTCCTGCACGAGCAGTTCGGCTGGGACGTGTGGGCGGTGACCCGGGTCGAGGGCGCGGCCCAGGTGGTCGTGCGCGCCTCCCCGCCCGGCGCCGTCCCGCCGGGCACCGCGTTGTCGTGGGACGCGTCCTTCTGCCGGCAGATGGTCACCGGCCGGGCGCCGCGGGTGGCCACGGTGACCGCCGCCGTGCCCGAGTACGCCCGCTGCTCGGTGGGCCTGGCCGCCGACGTGGCGGCCTACCTCGGCGTCCCGCTGGTGACCCGCGGTGGCGAGCTCTACGGCACGCTGTGCGCGCTGTCCTTCCGGGCGCAGCCGCGGCGGGCCGCGCTCGGCCTGCCGACCGTCGAGTTCGCCGCCCGGATGCTCAGCACGCTGCTGGCGGTCGAGCCGGAGGGGCCGCTGCCCGCACCCCGCGCGGCCACCCCCGACTCCTGAGCCGCCGCGCTCAGGCCGACACGGGCGGCCGGTCCTCCGACCGCACGTCGAGGTGCAGCCGGCCGAACAGCAGCAGGGTGATGCCCTCGGTGAGGAGCTCGACGCCCAGCAGGATGCCCAGCAGCGTGAGCGTCGCGTCCCAGATGTCGAAGAAGATGATCAGCCCGAGGATCGTCGACACCGCGCCGCTGAACAGCAGCGGCACCCGGGCGGCGGGGACCTGCGCGGCACCGACGAGCCGGGTGATGCCGCCGGCCAGGAACAGCGCGCCGGCCAGCAGGGTCAGCGCCAGCGCGCCGACGCCCGGCCGCCGGACGAACATCAACCCGAGCACGAGCAGCAGGCCGCCGCCGATCGCGATCGGCCAGAAACCTCCCTTGCCGATCCGGAGGAAGGCCCCCACGAGGGTGGCGAGGCCGCCGATGACAGCGAACCACCCGATGAAGAGCACCGACACGGTCGTGGCCAGGACCACGTTGCCGAACACGACGAGGCCGGCGAGCACGGCCAGGACGCCCATGACGACGTCCCACCCGGTGCGGCGCCGGCCGATGCTGATCTCCGTCATCTCTCCGCCCCTCTGCCAGGTCGACCGCGATCGTGGTCGCGGGCGGGCGGGGACCACCTCACCCGGCGCGGGTGAGGGAGAGCCTCAGGGGCAGGCGACCCACTCCTCCTCGCCGTCGGTGAAGACCTGCCGCTTCCAGATCGGCAGCCGCTCCTTCACCACGTCGACGAGCTCGGCGCAGGCGGCGAAGGCCTCGCCGCGGTGCGAGGCGCTGACCGCGCAGGCCAGGGCGACGTCCCCGATGCCCAGCAGCCCGATCCGGTGCGAGACGGCGACGGCGTGCAGGCCCGGCCGGGCGGCGAACTCGGCGGCGATCCCGGCGAGCACCTCGGGCGCGGTCGGGTGGCCCACGTACTCGAGCTCGGTCACCGACCGGCCGCCGTCGTGGTCGCGGACGACGCCGGCGAAGGAGACGACGGCGCCGGCGGCCTTGTCGGCCACGGCGTCCTCGTGCTCGGCGACCGACAGCGGCTCGTCGACGACCCGGGCGATCTGCGCCTGACTCACGCCGCGCACGGTACCCGCGCCTACGGCGACGGCGGGACGTCGAGATCGGTGGGGTCGGCCAGACCCGTGCAGTCGACCTCGGTGACCTCGCGGGCGGCGAGGTAGCGGCGGGCGCCCTCGTCGCCGGTGGCCGTCGCGGCCACCCCGGCCCAGTGCTCGCGGCCCAGCAGCACCGGGTGGCCGCGGACGCCGTCGTAGGTGGCGACGGCGAGGGCGTCGGGGGCGGCGTGGTCGGCCAGGCGGCGCACCGCCGCGGAGGTCATGCCGGGCATGTCGACGAGGAGCACGACGGCGGCGTCCACGGCCGCCCCGCCCGGCAGGCCGCGCAGGCCGTCGAGCCCGGTGCGCAGCGAGGAGGCCATGCCGGTCTCCCAGTCGCGGTTGGCCAGCACGATCACGTCCTCCAGCCGCGCCGACCGCCAGACGTCGACCGCCTGCGCGCCCAGGACGACGAGCACCGGGTCGCAGACGGCCTGCGCGACGCGCACGGCGCGCTCGACGAGCAGCTCGCCGTCGACCTCCACGAGCGCCTTGGGCATGCCGTAGCGGCGGCCGCCCCCGGCGGCGAGGACGACGGCGGCGACGCTCACCGGGACACCCTCTCAGGCGCCAGCCCGCGGAGGTGCCGCTCCAGCAGGTCCAGGCCCTCCGCGGGTGGGAGGTGTCCGGGCGAGAGCAGGGTGTGCAGGACCACGCCGTCGAGCAGCGCGTGCAGGCGCCGCGCCTCGAGGTCGAGGTCGAGGTCCGCCCGCAGGAGCCCGCCGTCGGCCAGCCCGCCGAGCACCGCGCGGCAGGCCAGCCCGAGCTCCTCGTGCGTGCGGTCGCGCAGCGCGTGCAGCGCGGGGTCGACCTGGGACTGGGCGACGAACGCCAGCCACACCTCGCTCTCCGCCCGCCGCTGCGCGTCCACGGGGACGAGCTCGGCGAGCAGGCGCAGGACGGCGGACCAGCGGTCGCCGGAGAGGTCGAGCGCCCCGATGCGGGCCCGCACCTGGTCGCCGACCCGGGCCATGGCGAAGGTCAGCAGCTCGGACTGCGTGGTGAACCAGTGCCGCAGCGCGCCGACGCTGGTGCCGGCCTCGGCCGCCACCGCGCGCACCGTCGCGCCGGCCAGCCCGTCGCGGCGGACCACCCGCCACACCGCGTCCCCGAGCTCGTCGCGGCGCCGGTCGCGGTCCACGTGGCGGGGCACCCGGCCGTTGTAGCACAGGTGTACTGCTACCGTTGCGGTACACCTGTGCTGGAACGAGGGGACGACGTGCTCATCGGCCTGATCGTGGCGTGCGAGATCGCCTTCTGGGTCCTGCTCCTGGGCGGCCTGCTGCTGCGCTACGCGGCGCGCCGGCCGCGCGCGGGCGCGGTGGTCCTCGTCTGCGTGCCCCTCGTCGACCTCGTGCTGCTCGGAGCGGCCGCGCTCGACGTGCGCTCCGGCGGGACCGCCTCGCTCCCGCACGCGCTGGCCGCGGTCTACCTGGGCGTCTCGGTCGGCTTCGGGCACCGGATGGTCCGCTGGGCCGACGAGCGGGTGGCGCACCGGTTCGGCGGCGGCCCCCGGCCGGTGCGGCCGCCCGAGGCCGGCCCGGCGCACGCCCGCCACGAGCGGCGGATGTGGCTGCACCACCTGCTGGCCTGGGGTGTCGGGGTCGCGCTGCTCGGCGCCGGGGTGGTCGTCGGCGGTGGCCTCGAGCGCACCGCGGCGCTCTGGCAGGTGGCCGCCGTGTGGACGGTCGTGCTGCTCGTCGATCTGGTCGTGTCGATGAGCTACACGGTGTGGCCGCGGCCGCAGCCGACGGCCGATCGGTCCGCGGTCCCTCAGCGGGTGTAGACCGCGACCTCGGAGGCCTTGACCGCCGCCCAGACGGCCGCGCCGGGCGCGAGGCCCAGCTCGACGAAGGCCCGCTCCGTGACGTCGGCGACCAGCGGCACCTCGCCGTCGAGCTCGCAGCGCACCGTCGCGCCGTGCGGGGTGGCGCCGACCAGGCGCGCCGGCCACACGTTGCGCGGGCTCCCCTCGGGCCGGACCGGGTAGAGGGCCACCGACTCGGGGCGGACGGCGACGAAGACCGGGCCGGCCGCCTCCTCGGCGACCGCGACCACGCCGCCGCCGTCCAGGCGCACCGTCGTCCCCTCCCCCGTGCCGGGCAGCAGGGACAGGCCGACGAGCCGGGCGACGTAGTCGGTCCGCGGGCGGCGGGCGACCTCGACCGGGGCCCCGCTCTGCACCACCCGGCCCTCCTCGAGCACGAGCACGCGGTCGGCCAGCGCCATCGCGTCGACCGGGTCGTGGGTGACCAGCACGGTGCTGCCGGGGAACTCGGCCAGGTGCCGGTGCAGCTCGGCGCGCACGGCGAGGCGGGTGCGGGCGTCGAGCGCCGAGAGCGGCTCGTCGAGCAGCAGCAGCGCCGGCTCGGGGGCGAGCGCGCGGGCCAGGGCCGTCCGCTGCGCCTGACCGCCGGACAGCTGGCCCGGCCGGTGGTCGGCCAGCCCGCCCAGCCCCACCCGGGCCAGCCACTCCCCCGCGCGCCGGCGGGCCTCGGTCCGCGGAACGCCTCGGGTGCGCAGGCCGAAGGCGACGTTGTCCGCCGCCGACAGGTGCGGGAAGAGCAGGTGGTCCTGGAAGACCATGCCCAGCGCCCGCTCGTGCGGGGCCAGGTGCACGCCGTCGTCGTCCCACGTCCGGCCGTCGACGACCACCCGGCCGGTGTCCGGCGGGAGGAGGCCGGCGAGCACCCGCAGCACCGTGGACTTGCCGGCGCCGTTGGGTCCGAGGACGGCGAGCACCTCGCCGTCGGCGACGTCGAGGTCGATGTCGACCCGCAGCCGGCCGCGGCGGACGCCGATCGAGGCGTGCAGCGTCATCCGGCGGCGGCCCGGCCGAGCCAGCGGTCGCGGAGGAGGAGCAGGGTGGCCAGCGAGACGAGGAGCAGCAGCAGCGAGAGCACGATGGCCGCCTCGGGCTCGCTCTGCAGGGCGAGGTAGACCGAGAGCGGCATCGTCTGCGTCGTCCCCGGGAAGTTGCCGGCGAAGGTGATCGTCGCGCCGAACTCGCCCAGCGCCCGCGCCCAGCACAGCACCGCGCCGGCCGCGATCCCGGGGGCGACGAGCGGGAGGGTGACGCGGCGGAAGGTGGTCCACCGGTCGGCGCCGAGGGTCGCCGCGGCCTCCTCGAACCGGGCGTCGGCGGCGCGCAGCGCGCCCTCGACGCTGATGACGAGGAACGGCATGGCGACGAACGTCTCGGCGATGACCACGGCGGCGGTGGTGAACGGGATGGTCACGCCGGTCGTCTCGTGCAGCCACTGCCCGACCAGGCCCTGCCGGCCGAGGACGAGGAACAGCGCCACCCCGCCGACCACCGGTGGCAGCACCAGCGGGACGGTGACCAGGGCGCGGAGGACGGCCCGCCCGCGGACGCGCGTCCGGGCCAGCACCCAGGCGAGCGGGACGCCGAGCACGAGCGACACGGCGGTGGCCAGGGTCGCCGAGACCAGGCTGAGCCGCAGCGCCTCGCCGACCTCGGGCTCGGCCAGGCGCGCGCCGAGCTCCGACCACGGGGCGCGCACGACCAGCCCGAGCAGCGGGAGGACGAGGAAGGCGATGCCGACGGCCGCCGGCACGAGGAGCGGGAGCGGGACGCGGCCGTCCCGCCGGGCGGACGTCCTCACGGAGCGCGGAAGCCGGCGTCCTCGAGGGCCTGCTGCCCCTCGTCGGAGAGCACGAGGTCCACGAACGCCTGCGCCGCTTCGGGGTTCGGCGCGCCGGCCAGGGTGCAGATCGGGTAGCGGTTGACGGCCTGCTCGGCCTCGGGGAACGGGATGCCCTCGACGGCGTCGCCGGCGGAGCGGACGTCGGTGGCGTACACGAGGGCGGCGTCGACCTCGCCGAGCTCCACCTTGGTGAGGGCCGCGCGGACGTCCTCCTCCAACGTGTCTGGCCGGGCGGTGACCCCGGCCGTCTCGAAGACCTGCTCGGCGGCCGCCCCGCAGGGCACCTCGGGGGCGCACACCGCCAGCGCCAGGTCGGCGTCGGCGAAGTCGGCCAGCCCCGTGATGCCGGCGGGGTTGCCCGGCGGCACGGCGATCTCCAGGAGGTTCTCCGTGAAGACCGTCGGGTCCTCGCCCTGCAGGCCGGCGCCGGTGACGACCGCCATCCGGGCCTCGTCGGCCGACGCGAACACGTCGGCCGGCGCGCCCTCGGTGATCTGGGTTGCCAGGGCCGAGCTGCCGGCGAAGTTGAACCGGACGTCCAGCTCCGGGTTGTCCCCCGCGAGCCGGTCGCCCAGGGCGGTGAAGACGTCGGTGAGCGACGCGGCGGCGAAGACGGTGAGGGTGCCGGTGAGCCCGCCGCCGTCCGCCCCGGTGCCCTGCCCGGTGCCGGTGCCGGGGTCGGCGGCGGTCGAGCCGCAGGCGGCGAGGGCGAGCAGGGCCGCGAGGAGCAGTGCCGAACGCCTCACCCAGGCCCCCTTCTTCCGCGACTGCGGAGAAGGGGAACAGATGGCGCCGCAGTTGCGCAAGCCGCTACGGGATGTCGACGCTCACCTGCGTTGCCTTGACCGTCGCGACGGCGCGGACCCCCACCTCGAGGCCCAGCTCGTCGGCGGCCTCGCGGGACATCAGCGACACCAGGCGGAACGGCCCGGCCTGGATCTCGACCTGGGCCATCACGGTGTCCCGGACGACGCGGGTGACGATGCCGGTCAGCCGGTTGCGGGCGGAGGAGGACCGCGTGGTGCCGGGGTCGGGCGGCTCGTGCAGCTGGGCGGCCACCCGGGCGAGGTCGGCGCCGTCGACGCGGGCCGGCCCGCCGCCCTCCCGGCGCACCGGGAGCCGGTTGCTGTCGATCCAGCGCCGCACCGTGTCGTCGCTGACGCCGAGCAGCTCCGCGGCCTCGGCGATGCGGTAGGAGGCGGCCACGGCCAGACCCTAGACGGCGAGCCCGGCCGCTCCCGTCCTCAGTCCGGGATGGCCCGGCCGTCGGGCACGACCAGCCCGAACAGGTCGGCGATCGCGGCCAGGCTCACCGTCTGCACCGCGGCGGCCGGGACGGTGCCCTCGGGCCCGGGCAGGTCCCGCGTGGCGGTCGCCGACGCCACGACCGTCGGCCGGTACCCCAGGTTGAAGGCGCCGCGCGCGGTGGAGTTGATGCACATGTGCGTCATGAACCCGGCGAGCAGGACGTCCCGGCCCGAGGCCGCGCACCGGGCCTCCAGGTCGGTGCCGACGAAGGCGTTCGGGCGGTCCTTCACGACCACGGGCTCGTCGCCCCGCGGTGCCACCCGGTCGACGATGGCGCCGCTCTCCGCCCGCACGTCGTAGGGCGATCCCGGACCGGCGTCGTGCTGGATGTGGATCACGGGGACCCCGGCGCTGCGCGCCCGGTCGAGGAGCTCCTCGACCTGGTCGAGCGCCTGCTGCACGCCGTCGAGCTCGAGCACCCCGCGGGTGTAGGTGTTCTGGCAGTCGACCAGCACGAGGGTCTGGTCCCGCCACGACGCCGGGGTCTCCGGCAGACCGCTCAGGCGCCGCAGGCTGGTCGTCTCGCTCATGGGGGCTCCGATCCCGGGGACGGGGGCGCCCATGGTCGCGCCGTGCCACGCTCGGCACAACGGCCTGTGGACGACGCCGCGCCGTCCACAGCTCGTGCTCCGGTCGGCGGCCGGGCCGGGCAGCATGGCCGGGGTGTTCGACGACGCCTGGCTCACCGACCTCCTCCGGCACCGCAGCGGCCTGCTCACCGACGCCGGGGTGGCGCAGGAGCTGGCCGCCACGCTGGCCGTGCACCACCCCACGGTCGACGGCGGGGGGATCGCGACGCGGGCGCTGCAGGACGCCCTCGACGAGGCGTGGGAGCGCGGCTGGCAGCCGGCCGACCTGGTGCACGCGGCCCGCCGCGAGGCGACCTCGGCCTCCGTGCCGCTGGCGGTGGCGCTGATCGGCGAGCACGCGCGGCGCAGCGACGCCGAGCGCCGGGCGCCGGACGCGTGGCTGGCGCAGCTGCACGACCTCGGCGCCCTCCCGCCCGGGGCCCCCGAGGTCGTCGCCGCCTGGCACCGGGCGCACCGCCGGCCGCCGGCCGAGGCGTGGCGCACCGTGCTGCGGCTCGCCGGGCTGCTGCGCACCGCCGCGCGCATCGACCAGCTGGTCCCGCCGCCGTCCCGCTGGCCGGCCGCCCGGCCGGCCGCCCGGCCGGCCACCCGCACGGCCGCCCCGGACGACGCCCGCGTGCTGCGCCGCATCCGCGGGCTGCTGGCCAAGGCCGAGTCGACGGAGTTCCCGGAGGAGGCCGAGTCGCTCACCGCCAAGGCGCAGGAGCTGATGGCCCGGCACGCGGTCGACGCGGCGCTGCTGGGCGCCGCCGCCGACGGTCCGGCGCCGGCCGGTGTGGGCACCCGGCGGGTGCACGTCGACGACCCGTACGTGCGGGCGAAGATGCAGCTGCTCGGGGCGGTCTCCGACGCCAACGGCGTGCGCCTGGTCTGGTACCGGAGCCTCGGCATCGCCAACCTGGTCGGCATGCCGGCCGACCTGGACGCGGTCGAGCTGCTGTTCACGTCGCTGCTGCTGCAGGTGGCGCAGGCGCTCGCCGTCGCCGAGCGGCGGGCGGGGCACCGGTCGGCGTCCCGGTCGTTCCGGCGGTCGTTCCTCCTCGGGTACGCGCACCGGATCGGGGAGCGGCTGACCACCGCGCGGCAGCAGGCCACCGCGGAGGCGGCCGCGGAGAAGGGCGTCGACCTGCGGCCGGTGCTGCGCAGCCGGCAGGCCGCGGTCGAGTCGGCGTTCACCGAGCTCTTCCCGCGCGTGCGCACCAGCCGCAGCCGGGCCTCGGTCGACGGCGGCGGCTGGTACGCCGGCCGGGCCGCCGCCGACCGCGCCGACGTCGGCACCCGGCGGTCGTCCCTCCGCTGACGCTCGTCGAGGCCGGCGCCCCGCTGATCGGCCGACCGGCGTTCCCGCGGGAACGCGGGAACGCGGGAACGCGGGAACACGGGAATGCGGGCGATGATGCGCGCGTGCCCCGCCTGCTCGTCGTCCACCACACGCCCTCACCAGCCATGCAGGCCGTCCTCGAGGCGGTGAAGGAGGGCGCGGCGATGGTGGAGGAGGTGGAGCTGACCCTGCGGCCGGCGCTGTCGGCCGGTGCGGCCGACGTGCTGGCCAGCGACGGCGTCCTCCTCGGGACGCCGGCGAACATCGGCTACATGTCCGGTGCCCTCAAGCACTTCTTCGACACCGTCTACTACCCCTGCCTCGACGCCACCGTCGGGCTGCCCTACGGCGTCTACGTGCACGGCAACGACGACACTGCCGGCGCGCTGTCCGCCATCCGGAAGATCACCGGCGCCCTGCGGTGGAAGGAGGTCGCCGCGCCGCTGGGCCTCACCGGGGCGCCGGGCCGGGACGACCTGGAGGAGGTGCGCGAGCTCGCGGCCACGGTCGCGGTCAGCCTGTGACGTCCGGCGCGGTTTGCCGCTCCGGGCGGTCGGGCAGCCTGAGCCGGTGCCACCACGCGGACGCAACGACGACCAGGACAACCCCGCCGGCAACTCCGCGTCGGTGCGGACCCGGCGCATCCGGGAGATCGCCCGCGACGTCCTCGGCTACGACGACTTCCGCCCCGGCCAGGAGCGGGCCATGCAGAGCGTGGCCGCCCTCCGCGACACCCTCGCCGTGCTCCCCTCCGGCGCCGGCAAGTCGGCGATCTACCAGGTGGCCGGCCAGCTGCTCGACGGACCGGTCGTGGTCGTCTCCCCGCTCATCGCCCTGCAGCGCGACCAGGTCGAGCGGCTCGAGGAGCTGGGGCCGGACCGCGTCGGCCGCGCCGCCCAGCTCAACAGCAGCCTGCCCGCGGGCGAGCACCGCGACGTCCTGGAGGGCCTGGGGGACGGAACGGTCCGCTTCGTCCTCCTCGCCCCCGAGCAGCTCACCAAGCCCGAGGTGGTCGACGCGATCCGCGACGCGGCGCCGGCGCTGTTCGTCGTCGACGAGGCCCACTGCGTCAGCGCCTGGGGCCACGACTTCCGCCCCGACTACCTCCGCCTCGGCGGGGTGATCGAGCAGCTCGGGCACCCCACGGTCCTCGCGCTCACCGCCACCGCCGCTCCCCCGGTCCGCGCCGAGATCGTCGAGCGCCTCGAGATGCGCGAGCCCGACGTCGTCGTCGCCGGCTTCGACCGCCCCGAGATCCGCCTCGAGGTCGACCAGCACGCCGACGCCCACGGCAAGCGTGCGGCGGTCCTCGACCGCGTCCTGCAGCAGGTCGGCGACGGGCAGCTGCCCGGCATCGTCTACAGCGCCACCCGCAAGGGCACCGAGGAGCTGGCCGAGGCCCTCGCCGAGCGCGGCCTGCGGGCCCGCGCCTACCACGCCGGCCTGCGCAAGGCCGAGCGCGAGGACACCCAGGAGGCGTTCATGACCGACGGGCTCGACGTCGTCGTCGCCACCACCGCCTTCGGCATGGGCATCGACAAGCCCGGCGTCCGCTTCGTCGTCCACGCCGAGCCCGCCGACTCCGTCGACAGCTACTACCAGGAGATCGGCCGCGCCGGCCGCGACGGGCAGCCCGCCCTCGCCGTGCTCGTCTACCGGCAGGAGGACCTCGGCCTGCGCAAGTTCTTCGCCGCCGGGATCCCGCCCGAGGAGGAGCTGCAGCAGGTCGCCGGGCTGGTCGCGGCCGCGGAGGCCGCCGGCATCGAGGACGGCGTCGACGTCGCGGCGCTGCGCGACGAGACCGGCCGCGGCGCCACCCCGCTCGCGCGCGACCTCAACCTCCTCGAGCAGGTCTCCGCCGTCGTGCTCGACGAGGAGGGCGCCGCCCACCCGGCCGAGGGGGCGCCGTCCCCCGGCGACGCCGCCGCGGCCGCGCGCGAGCTGGCCGAGCACCACGAGCGGGTCGACCAGAGCCGCGTGGAGATGATGCGCGGCTACGCCGAGACCACCGAGTGCCGCCGCCAGTTCCTGCTCGGCTACTTCGGCGAGCAGCTGGAGGAGCCCTGCGGCAACTGCGACAACTGCTCCGCCGGCCTCTCCCAGCAGCAGCCCGAGGACGACGAGACCCCCTTCCCGGTCGAGACCCCGGTGGAGCACCCGGAGTGGGGCGCCGGCGTCGTCATGCGGGTGGAGGACGACCGCCTCGTCGTCCTCTTCGACGAGGTCGGCTACAAGACCCTCGCCCTCGCCGCGGTCACCGAGCACGGCCTGCTCAGGACCCGCACCGCCTGACCGGGTCACTCGTTCGGGCCCTCACCCTGCGGGGTGATCGCGAAGGCTTGATCATCAGCACTGGAACCGGGCGCGGCGCCCGGCCGGAAGGAGTCCCCGCGTGAAGGTCCTGGGCATCAACGCCATCTACCACGACCCGGCGGCGGCCCTGGTCGTCGACGGCAAGGTCGTGGCGGCGGCGGAGGAGGAGCGCTTCAGCCGTCGCAAGCACGGCAAGCGCCCGCTGCCGTGGAGCGCCTGGGAGCTGCCCGAGCTGTCCGCCGCCTGGTGCCTCGAGGAGGCCGGCATCCGGCCCGACGAGCTCGACGCCGTCGCCTACTCGTTCGACCCCGCGCTGATGGTCACGCCCGAGGAGACCGGGCTGTTCGACGACGGCGACACCATGCGCAAGAAGTACGCCGAGATGGCGCCCGACTTCCTCGCCCACGCCCTGCCCGGCCTCGACCCCGCCAAGGTCCGCTTCGTCAAGCACCACGTGGCGCACGCCGCGTCCGCCGGGCTCGCCGCGCCGCAGCGGGACAACGCCGTCCTCGTGCTCGACGGCCGCGGCGAGGCCCACAGCCACCTCGCCGGCCGCTACGTCGACGGGCAGCTGGAGATCCTCGCCGGCCAGGCGCTCCCCCACTCCCTCGGCCTCATGTACGAGGAGCTCACCGACCACCTCGGCTTCCTGCGCAGCTCCGACGAGTTCAAGGTCATGGCGATGGCCTCGTACGGCAAGCCGCGCTTCCTCGGCGAGCTGTCGGAGCTGATCCGGGCCACCGGCGACGGCGGCTTCGTCACCGAGAAGATCGACTTCTCCGAGTTCGCCCCGCGCCTCGGCAAGGACGAGCAGTGGACCGAGGACCACGCCGACCTCGCCGCCAGCGTGCAGACCCGGCTGGAGGAGGTGCTGGTCGAGCTGGCCCGCTGGGTGCACGAGCAGACCGGCGACAAGGTCCTGACCATGGCCGGCGGCACCGCGCTCAACTGCGTCGCCAACACCCGCATCCTCGCCGAGAGCCCGTTCGAGGAGGTCTGGGTGCAGCCGGCCGCCGGCGACGCCGGCACCGCGCTGGGCAGCGCCCTGCACGTGGCGCACGAGCTGGGCGAGCGCACCGAGCCGATGCCCGGCGCCGCGCTCGGCCGCGGCTGGACCGACGAGCAGATCGAGAAGTGGCTGCAGACGGCGGCGATCGACTACGAGCGGCCCGACGACGTCGCCGAGGCCGTCGCGGAGGTGCTCGCCGACAACGGCATCGTCGCCTGGTTCCAGGGCCGCAGCGAGTACGGCCCGCGGGCCCTGGGCCACCGCTCCCTGCTGGCCCACCCCGGCTTCGAGACCAACCTCGAGCGGATGAACGACGTCAAGGGCCGCGAGCAGTTCCGCCCGGTGGCCCCGATGGTGCTGCTCGAGAAGGCCCCGGAGATCTTCAGCCGCGGCCCCATCCCCTCCCCGTACATGCTGTTCGTGCACGACGTCGCGCCCGAGTGGAAGGACCGCATCCCCACGGTCACCCACGTCGACGGGACGGCGCGCATCCAGACCATCGACCCGCGGACCGAGCCGCTGGTGCACCGGATGATCTCCGCCTTCGAGCGGCGCACCGGGCTGCCCGTCGTCGTCAACACCAGCCTCAACACCGCGGGGCGGCCCATGGTCGACGACCCGCGCGACGCCCTGGAGTGCTTCGGCTCGGCGCCGGTCGACCTGCTGGCCATCGGCCCGTTCGTCGTCCGCCGGCCCCGGCCCACCCCGCGCTGACGACCCGGCAGGTCGTGCCCCACCCGGTCGGGTGACATCTGTTTCCGCAGGTCACCCGACGGGTAACGCACGGTCCGGATCCGTCGAGCCACCGGCGGAGGACGCACACCTCCTGGAGGACACCCATGGCCGCTTCGGCGGGCAACACCGACGCCGGCGCCCGCACCTGGCCGCAGCTGCTCGCGCTGGTCTTCGGCGCGGTCTACCTGCTGGTCGGCATCGTCGGCTTCTTCGTCACCGGGTTCGACAACTTCGCGGGCAACGCGGAGCACGAGACCCTGCTCGGGTTCATGATCAACCCGCTGCACAACATCGTCCACATCGTCATCGGCCTCGCCGGCCTGCTGCTCGCCCGGACCCTCTCCGGCGCGCGCACGTACGGCTGGCTGCTGGCCGTCGGCTACGGCGCCGTCTTCGTCTACGGCCTGATCGCCGCCGGCGAGGACTGGGACTTCCTCAACATCAACGCCGCCGACAACGTGCTGCACATCGCCACGGCCGTGGTGGGCCTCGTCATCGCGCTGGGCCCCGTGCGGACCGCGGTGGGCAACCGCAGCGCCTGACCGCCGCACGCCGCGAGGCCGGGTCCCGTCGGGGGCCCGGCCTCGCCGCGTGTCGGTGTGGGTCACGACCGGATCGCGTCGTTCCGCAAGCCCTTGACGGCGCGGCCACGGCGCGGACCGTTGGGGACGCGGGGAACACCGCGCAGACCGCATCCCCTGGAGGACACGGATGTCCACCGACCGCACCACCGCCCGAGGCATGACCTGGCCGCAGCTGGCCTCGCTCGTGATCGGCGCGATCTACACGCTCATCGGCATCATCGGGTTCTTCGTGACCGGCTTCGACGACTTCGCCGCCGACACCGGCGAGTCGCTCCTCGGCTTCATGGTCAACCCGCTCCACAACATCGTGCACCTGGTCGTCGGCATCGCCGGGCTGGTGCTGTCCCGGTCGCTCTCCGGCGCCCGCACCTACGGCTGGGTCCTGGTCGTGGGCTACGGGGCGGCGTTCGTCTACGGCCTGTTCGCCGTCGGCGAGACCTGGGACTTCCTCGCCCTGAACTGGGCCGACAACATCCTCCACCTGGTCACCGCGCTGCTCGGCGCCGCGATCGCACTCGGCCCCGTGCGCAGCGCGGTGGGCGGCGGCCACCGGGTCGGCGCCTGACCCCACGGGCCGGCCGGTCCCCGGCGACACGCCGGGGGCCGGCCGTGTGGGACGACCGACGACGGGGAACCGCACGCGACGACGGGCCAGCACGCGGCCCGTCCCGGCCCGGCGAGGGGCGGCGGCCATGGACGACGATCCCGTCCTGCGGGCGCTGGACGAGGCGCTGGAGCACGACGACCCGCGTCTGGCGGCGCGGATGCGCGGCGCTCCGCGGCACGGCCCGGCGCTGATGGCGGCGGGGGTGCTCGCCGCGGTGCTGGTCCTCCTCGCCGCGGTGGCGCTCGGCCCCGTGGTCATCGGCGCCGTCGCGGTGGTCCTGCTCGTCGCCGCGCCGATCGCGGTCTGCCGCTGCACCGACTGCGTCGACCGGCTGCGCCCGCCGGAGGGCCCGCCCGACCCCCGCTGACCGCCTCCACCCCACCGCGACACCCCTGGTGGGGGCGGATACGTTCCGGGCATGGACTTCGCCCTGTCGGCACGCGCCGAGGACGTCTGCGGCCGCATGTGGGACTTCATGCGGGAGAGCGTCTTCCCCGCCGAACCCGTCTACGACGAGTGGCGCGCCGCGCGCGGCCACGACAACCACGACCACCCGCCGGTCCTGGAGGACCTCAAGGCCGAGGCGCGCAAGCGCGGCCTGTGGAACCTCTTCCACCACGAGCTCGGGGGGCTGTCCAACCTGGAGTACGCCTCGGTCGCCGAGATCATGGGGTGGTCGCCGGTGATCGCGCCCGAGGCCACCAACTGCGGGGCGCCCGACACCGGCAACATGGAGACGCTCATGCTGTTCGGCACGCCCGAGCAGAAGGAGCGCTGGCTGAACCCGCTGCTCGAGGGCGAGATCCGCTCGGGCTTCGCGATGACCGAGCCCGACGTCGCGTCCTCCGACGCGCGCAACATCCAGACCTCGATCGTCCGCGACGGCGACGAGTACGTCATCAACGGCCGCAAGTGGTGGACGACGGGCGCCGCCGACGAGCGCTGCCAGATCTTCATCGTCATGGGCAAGACCGACCCGGACGGCCCCGCGCACCGGCAGCAGTCGATGGTGCTGGTCCCCCGCGACACCCCCGGCCTGGAGATCGTGCGGCACTTGCCGGTCTTCGGCTACCAGGACCAGCACGGCCACTCGGAGCTGCGGTTCACCGACGTCCGGGTGCCGGTGTCGAACATCCTGGCCGGCGAGGGCGACGGGTTCATGATCGCGCAGGCCCGCCTCGGCCCGGGCCGCATCCACCACTGCATGCGGGCCATCGGCATGGCCGAGCGCGCGCTCGCGCTGATGGTGGAGCGGGCCAAGGACCGGGTCGCCTTCGGCCGGCCGCTGGCCGAGCAGGGCACCGTCCGCGAGCAGATCGCGCTCTCGCGCATCGAGATCGACCAGGCCCGGCTGCTGGTGCTCAAGACCGCCGACCTGATCGACAAGTTCGGCGCCAAGGGCGCCCGCACCGAGATCGCCGCGATCAAGGTGGCGGCGCCGCGGGTCTGCCTCGACGTGATCGACCGGGCCATCCAGGTCCACGGCGGGGCCGGCGTCAGCGACGACACGCGCCTGGCGCGGATGTGGGCCAGCGCCCGCACGCTGCGCATCGTCGACGGGCCCGACGCCGTGCACATCCGCTCCGTGGCGCGCGAGGAGCTGGCGCGCGAGCGCCCCTGGAGCGGGTGAACCTGTCGGGAGGGCCGGTCACACTCCCCCGGTGACCGTCCCTCCCGAGGTGCAGCGGCTGCTCGACGAGCACACCGACGACGTCGCCCGGACCGCGCTCGAGCTCCGGCAGGTCCTGCTCGAGGGCCGACCGGACCTGGTCGAGCGCGTCCGGCACGGCTGGCACAGCCTCAACTACCGGCACCCCTCCGCCGGCTACGTGGCCGGCCTGTTCCCCCTCGCCGACCGCGTTCGGCTGGTGCTCGAGCGCGGCGCGGAGCTGCCCGACCCGCAGGGCAGGCTGCGCGGCGCGGGGCTGCGCACCGTGCGGTACCTGGAGTTCGGCCCGGGCGACGGCGTCGACGGCGAGGTGGTGCTCGAGCTGGTCGACCTCGCCGTCGGCCTGGGCCCGCGCCGCTGAGGGCGGGCGGAGCGCGGCGTCAGGGCGCCAGCGTGCCCCCGAGGGCGCCGCCGGCCAGCTTGGCCTGCAGCGTGGAGCGGTCCAGGCCGATGGACTCGAGGGCGCCGGCGTCCCCGTCGGTGTCCACCTCGTCGGGCAGCGCGCTCTCCGCCCTGTCGGCGGTGTCGTTGTCCCCCTCGGTGCGCAGGATGCGCACGAGCTCGTCCCTGGCGATCTTCACGCGGGCACCTCCCCATCCGGCGCACCGCGCTGGGCGCCGTCCGACCTGGTGCTTCCCCGCGCGCCCCGGCCGAAACCGGTGGCGGGGGCAGCGGTGCGGGGGGAAGGCCTCGGGCGCGACGACGCTGGCGCGCCCGAGGAGGGCAGACGGTCCCCGGCCGCGCTCGGTGAGCGCGGTGGCGAGCGGCACTGCCATGCCGACACGATGCCAGTCGTCCCAGACGTCTTCCACGTGAGCCGCGTCACCCGATGGGCGGAACCGGCTCCCGCCCGGGCGGCCAGGTCCAGGTGAAGCCGACCGTCACCCCCTCGGCCGAGTCGACGAACCGGTGGGCGGCGTGCTCGCCGTCCAGGGTCACCACCTCCGCGGCCCGGATGCGGGCGCCGGCGCCGAAGCCGTCCCAGACCGCCCACTCCAGGAGGGCGGGCAGCCGCTCGGGGGAGAACTCCACCCGCATGTCGAGCCGCTCCACCCGCTGGCGCATGGCCCGGCGGACCTCCGGCGCGGGCACCGAGCGCCAGTCGAAGAGCGTCTCGTACTCGAAGGACGCGGTCTCCCCCGCGGCCAGCGGGCGGGGGAACTCGAGGTCGACGGCCACCAGCCCGTCGGCGTCCGGGCGCGGCCGGCCGGCCCGCGCCCCGCGGAGCGCCCGGACGCGCGCCTCCCGGCTGTCGAAGCGGTAGGTGTAGCGCGTCACGCCCGACCGCAGCGCCCGCAGCACGTGCACGGTGCGGTGCCGGACCGGCAGGCCGTCGGGCCCGACGCTGTGCCACTCGTGCAGCGACACCGTCCGGTGCGCCGGCGCGCCTCCCGCCACCCGTCCTCCCGGCCCCCGCGGTATCGGAACTCGCCGTCCACCTGCGGCTTCCCGAAACGGGTGAGACCGTACCGGGATCGGGCGAGAGGAGCACGGTGGTGGAGCACGGGGGCGCCGCACCGAGCCGGGTCGCGGTGGTGGCCGACGACGCCGCCGACCGGCGCTGCCTGACCGCGTCGCTGCGCCGGGTGCCCGGCGCCGAGGTGGTCGCCTGGGCGGAGGACGCCGAGGTCCTCCTCGTCCTGGGCAGCCGGGTGGACGCCTGCGTCTTCGCCGCGGCACCGGCGGAGGCGTGGGCGGCCCGGCTGCGCCAGCGGGGCATCTCGCTGGTCGTCCTGCCGCGGGGCGCCGACCCGGTGGAGGTGCTGCGCAGCGAGCTGCAGGTCGGTCGCGGGGGCCTGCTGCGCCGTCCCCGTCTGGCCCCGCGGCAGCGGGAGGTGCTGGTCGCCTACGTGTCGGGCAGCGACCTGCTGCCGACCGTCGCCCGCGAGCTGGGCATGGACCGCGAGACGCTCAAGACGCACCTGCGCCGGATCCGGGCGAAGTACGCCGAGGTGGGTCGGCCCGCGCCGACCCGGCGCGACCTGTACGTGCGCGCGGTCGAGGACGGCCTGGTGCCGCCGCCGGCCGAGAGCGACCCCTCCCACCGCCACCCCTGAGGGCGGGGCCGCGGCTTCGCGGCGGGGTCTTGTCAGGCAAGCGTGCACTTGCCTATCGTTCCGTCGTGGGTGACGTGTTCAAGGCCCTCGCGGACCCGACCCGGCGCGCCATCCTCGACGAGCTCCAGGACCGCAGCGGTCAGACGCTGTTCGAGCTGATCAACCGGCTGATCTCCCGGCACGGGTTGAGCTCGACGCGCCAGGCCGTGTCCCAGCACCTGGAGGTCCTCGAGGCGGCGGGCCTGGTCCGGTCGCGGCGCGAGGGGCGCTACAAGTTCCACGACCTGGACACCTCACCCCTGAAGGCCATCGTCGAGCGGTGGCGCATCGAGTGAGAGGAACTCCTGTGCGGATCAACCTGAGCGGTATCCACGTGGACGACCAGGCAAAGGCGCTGGCCTTCTACACCGACGTGCTCGGCTTCGTGAAGAAGAACGACGTCCCGCTCGGGGAGCACCGGTGGATCACCGTGGTGTCCCCCGAGGAGCCGGACGGCGTCGAGCTGGTGCTGGAGCCCAGCGACCACCCGGCGGTCGGGCCGTACAAGGCGGCCCTGGTGGCCGACGGCATCCCGTTCACCTCCTTCGCGGTGGCCGACGTGCACGCCGAGTTCGACCGGCTCAAGGGCCTCGGCGTCACCTTCACCCAGGAGCCCACCCGGATGGGCCCGGTGACGACGGCGATCTTCGACGACACCTGCGGCAACCTCATCCAGATCGCCGCCGTGTGACGCCCGCGCGGGGGCCGGGTCGATGGCCCGCGCAACGATCCGGAATGAACCGCCGCCGGCTCGACTTGGCCCTCGCGTGAGCCCCGCGCAGACCACCCCCGCTCCCCGCCCCCTCGGCACCGCCCGGCTCGCGCTGGTCCTGGGCGCGTTCGTGGCCGTCGGCCCGCTCACCATCGACATGTACCTGCCCGCGCTGCCGGCGCTGCGGTCCGACCTGGGGACGACGTCGGCGGGCGTCCAGCTCACCCTCACCGGCACGCTGGTCGGTCTGGCGGTGGGCCAGCTCGTCGTCGGGCCGTGGTCCGACGCCCTCGGCCGGCGCAAGCCGCTGCTGGCCGGCGTCGCCCTGCACGTGGTGGCGTCGCTGCTGGTGCTGGTCGCCCCGGACCTCGCCACGCTCGCCGTGCTGCGGGTGCTCCAGGGGGTCGGCACCGCGGCCGCCGGCGTGGTCGCCCTGGCCGTCGTCCGCGACCTCTTCGACGGGCGGCGGGCGGCCACGATGCTCTCCCGCCTGTTCCTCGTCATGGGCGTCGCCCCGGTGCTGGCGCCCACCCTCGGCGGCGAGGTGCTCCGGTTCACCTCGTGGCGCGGGGTGTTCGCCGTCCTGGCCCTCTACGGCGTGGTCCTGCTGGTCGTCGGCGCCCTCGCCCTGCCCGAGACGCTGCCGCCGGCCCGCCGCCGCAGCGGCGGCGTCGCGGGGACCGTGCGGACCTACGGGGTCCTGCTGCGCGACCGGGCGTACGTGGGGCTCGTGGTGGTCGCCGGCCTCACCATGGCGGCGCTGTTCACCTACGTCTCCGGCTCCTCGTTCGTCTACCAGCGGCAGTTCGGCCTCGACGAGCAGGAGTTCGGCCTCCTCTTCGGCGCGGGCGCCGTGTGGCTGATCGCCGCCACGCAGCTGAACCCGCTGCTGCTGCGCCGCTGGTCGCCCGCGCAGGTCCTGCTCACCGCGACCGTGGCCGGGGCGCTCGGCGGCGCCGCCCTGCTCGTGCTCTCCGCCACCGGCGCCGGCGGGCTGCCGGCGGTCGTGGCGCCCCTGTGGGCGATCCTCTTCGCCGCGGGTCTGGGCCTGCCCAACGCGCCCGCCCTGGCGCTGTCGCGCTACGGCGACGCGGCCGGCTCGGCGGCCGCGCTGCTCGGCGCCGTGCAGTTCGGCGTCGGGGCCGCCGTCTCCCCTCTGGTCGGCCTGCTGGGCAACGACGCGCTGGCGATGGGCGAGGTGATCGTCGCGGCGCTGCTGCTGGCGGTCGCCGTGCTCGTGGTCGTCGTCCGGCCGTGGCAGCTGGCCGAGCCGCAGGAGTCCTCCGCGCCCGCGTTCGCGCACTGACGCCCCCCGAGGACGGACCGGTCCGCCGGGGGCCTCCGAAAGCCACCACCTCCCGATCGGAATCCGAGCGCTTTCACTTCTCTGCGCAGCCTTGACCCCCGCTTTCGCGGGCCTTACGTTCGCTCGCGCATGTGGCTCCGGTCACAGGCCCGTCGACGGAGGGGGTGGTCCCGCTGCCCTCGCTCGACGAGCACGCGCGGTCGGAGGCGATCCTCTCCGCGCTGGGCGCCACCGGCCGGGTGGAGGTCAACGAGCTCGCGCAGCGCCTCGAGGTCTCCACGGTCACGATCCGCAAGGACCTCGACGCCCTCGAGCAGCGGGCGGTGCTGCGCCGGGTCCGCGGCGGGGCCGTCGCCGCGCCGGTCGTCGACGAGGGGTCGTTCGAGACGCGGCTGCGCGTGCGGCGGGCCCAGAAGGTGGCCGTCGCCCAGGCGGTCGCGCCGCTGGTCGGCGACGGCGACGTCATCGCGCTGGACTCCTCCACCAGCTGCCACTACCTGGCCCAGGAGCTGCTCGACCGCCGCTCCCTGGTCGTGATCACCAACAGCATGCCGACGGCGACGCTCTTCTCCGAGCGCTCCGAGGCCACCGTGCTGGTGCCCGGCGGCATCGTGCGGCGGTCGGCCCGCTCGATGGTCGGCATGCTCGGCGACGTGCTGGCCGGCCGGGGCCGCATCGACAAGGCCTTCATCGGCGCGCACGCCGTCTCGGCCGAGCGCGGCCTGCTCGACATGGCGCTGGAGGAGGCGCAGGCCAAGCAGTACTTCGCCGCCCACGCGCGCGAGCTGTACGCCCTGGTCGAGTCGGGCAAGTTCGGCGCCTTCTCGCTGCACCCGGTGGTGCCGCCGCCGGAGCTGACCGGCCTCTACACCGACCGCGGGGCCGACCCCGCCGTCGTCGCGGCGCTCGAGCAGGCCGGCACCCGGGTCCACCTCGTCGACGTCCCGGAGGACCGGCGGTGACCGCGGTGCGCACCGTGGCCGCGGTCGACCTGGGCGCCGAGAGCGGCCGGGTGGTGCGGGCCGACTTCGACGGCGCGCGCATCGACGTCCGGGAGGTCGCCCGGTTCCCGCACGCCCCGGACGCCGTGGACGGGATCCTGCGGTGGGACCTGGACCTGCTGGTCCGGGAGATCACCGGCGGGCTGGCCGCGCTGGGCGCGGACGGTCCCGTGGCCTCGGTCGGGGTGGACGCCTGGGGCGTCGACTACGGCCTGCTCGACGCCGACGGCGCCCTGGTGGACCGGCCCACCTGCTACCGCGACCCGCGGCAGGTGCCGGCCATGGAGGAGGCGCTGGCCCTGGTGGGCCGGGAGCGCCTCTACCGCGCCACGGGCGTCCAGCTCAACGAGATCAACACGGTGTTCGCGCTGCTCTCCGACGCCCGGACCACCCACCGCCTGGACCGCGCGGCCACCCTGCTGATGCTCCCCGACGTCGTGCACCACCTGCTCGCGGGCAGCCGGGTCACCGAGGTGACCGCCGCCTCGACCAGCGGCCTCTACGACGTCGCCACCGGCCGCTGGGTCCGCGAGCTGGCCGAGGAGCTCGGCATCCCGTCCCGGCTGTTCCCGGAGGTGGTGCCGGCCGGGACCGACCTGGGCCGGGTCCTCGGCCCGCTCGGCGACGGGCCGCTGGCCGGCACCCGGGTCGTCGCGCCGGCCGGGCACGACACCGCCAGCGCCGTCCTGGCCACGCCCTTCGCCGAGCCCGGCTCGCTGTTCGTCTCCTCGGGCACGTGGTCGCTGGTCGGCGTGGAGCTGCCCGCCCCCGTGGTCACCGACGCGTCGCTGCACCTCAACCTGACCAACGAGGGCGGGTACGCCGGCACGACCCGGCTGCTGCGCAACGTGATGGGGCTGTGGCTGCTCCAGGAGTGCCGGCGGGCCTGGGCGGAGGCCGGGCTCGCGCTCACCTACGCCGACCTGACCGCGCTCGCCGGCCGGGAGCCCGCCCTGCGCAGCGTGGTCAACCCCAACGCCCGCCAGTTCCTCGGCCGCGGCGACATGCCCGCCCGGGTGCGGGACTACTGCCGCCGCACCGGTCAGGCGGTGCCCGGCACGCCCGCCGCGATCACCCGCTGCGTGGTGGACTCGCTGGCCCTCAGCTACCGGGTGGCCGCCGAGGACATCGCCGCCGTCACGGGCACGCCGCCGCCCGCCGTCTCGGTGACCGGCGGCGGCGCCCGCAACGAGCTGCTCGCCCAGGCCACCGCCGACGCCACCGGGCTGCCGGTGCACTGCGGCCCGGTGGAGGCCACCTCGCTCGGCAACGCGGCCGCCCAGCTCGCGGCGCTCGGCGAGCTGGGCGGGCCGGCGGACGTCCGCGCCGTCGTGGCGCGGGCCGCCGACGTCCGGACCTTCGTCCCGCGCCCCGACGAGCGCTGGGCGCAGGCCGCGGCCCGGCTGCGGGAGATGGCCCGCGACGACGACCGGCAGCGGGGGTTGCTCCCCATCTGACCCGCGCGCACCACCCGAACTGCACCGGCTCGCCGAGCCCGGTGGCACCACGGGGGAACCCACCCCCCAGCCCGAGAGGTGACCGATGAGGAAGACACGCACCACGCGGATGGCCGGCGCCCTGGGCCTGTCGGCCGCGCTGATCCTGACCGCCTGCGGTGAGGGCAGCGGCGGCTCGGCGGGCGGGGACGACGGCGGCGGCGGCTCGGAGGGCGGCGGCGGCGACGTCACCGTCGCCTTCGTGCCCAAGCTGCAGGGCATCCCGTACTTCGAGGCGATGAACACCGGCGGCCAGCAGGCCTGCGAGGAGCTCGGCTGCACCTGGCTCTACCAGGGCCCCGTGGAGGCCGACCCGGCCGCCCAGGCCGACATCGTGCGGTCCTACATCCAGCAGGGCGTCGACGCGCTCATCGTGGCGCCGAACGACCCCGACTCGATGGCCCCGCTGCTGCAGCAGGCCGCCGACGCCGGCATCTCGGTGGCCACCTCCGACACCGACGCCCCCGACTCGGTCCGCGAGGTGTTCGTCAACCAGGCGTCCACCGAGGGCATCGGCCAGGCCCTGACCGACGCGCTGCTCGAGGCCATGGGCGGCAGCGGCAGGTACGCCATCGTCTCCTGCGGCCAGACCGCCGAGAACCTCAACTCCTGGATCGAGGTGCAGCAGGCCTACACCGCCGAGAAGTACCCGGAGGCCGAGATCGTCGACATCGTCTACGCCGGCGAGGACCAGGCGATGGCCACCCAGATGGCCACCGACCTCATGAACGCCCACCCGGACCTCACCGGGCTGGTCGGTGAGTGCACCTCCTCGGCGCCCGGCGTGGCCCAGGCCGTCCGCGACGCCGGCAAGATCGGCCAGGTCTTCACCGTCGGCCTCGGCACGCCGCAGTCGATGCTGCCGTACCTGGAGGACGGCTCGTCCAGCGCGAGCATCCTGTGGGACGTCGAGGCGCTGGGCTACCTGACCGCCTGGGCCGGGGTGCAGCTCGCCAACGGCGAGGAGTTCGCCGCGACCAACGAGGTCAGCGCCGACCTGCCCGAGGTCGAGTACGACGAGGAGACGAAGACGCTGCTCCTCGGCCCGCCGCTGCGCATCACGGCGGAGAACGCTGGCGACTACGACTACTGACCCGCGGCCCCGGGGAGGGCCGGCCCGCCGCCGGCCCTCCCCGGGTCCCCGGCCACCGGCCGCAGCGAGGAGACCATGAGCGAGACCCAGACGCCCGGTGCCGGGGCCGCCGCGGCCGACCGGCCGGCCGGGCCCGGAGCCGAGCGGCTCGCCGTCCGCGGCGTGTCGAAGCGCTACGGCGCCGTCCGCGCCATCCGCAACGCCGACATGACCGTCCGCGCCGGCAGCGTCCACGCGCTGGTGGGTGAGAACGGCGCCGGCAAGTCCACCCTGATCAAGATCCTCTCCGGGGCGGCGACCGCCGACACCGGCGAGATCACCTTCGACGGCGCGCCGGTGACCATCTCCGGCACGGCCGACGCGATCCGCCTCGGCATCGCCACCGTCTACCAGGAGCCCCAGCTCTTCCCCGACCTCACCGTCGCCGAGAACGTCTTCACCGGCCGCGAGATCACCCGCCGCGGCAAGGTCGACTGGGCGGCGCAGAACGCCAAGGTCGTCGAGCTGCTCGAGCTCATCGGCCTCCCCCGCCGGTACGCGACGGTCCCGGTCAGCGACCTGTCGATCGCCGAGCAGCAGCAGGTCTCGATCGCCAAGGCCCTCGTCGGCGACGCGAAGGTGCTCATCCTCGACGAGCCCTCGGCGATCCTCACCGACGCCGAGATCGAGGTGCTCTTCGGCGTCGTCCGGCGACTGGCCGCCGCCGGCGTCGCGATCATCTACATCTCCCACCGGCTCGACGAGCTGTTCGTCATCGCCGACGAGGTCACCGTCATGCGCGACGGGCAGACGCTCGGCACCTGGCCGATCGGAGAGCTCTCCGTCCGCAAGGTCGTCGAGCTCATGGTCGGCGGCATCCTCGAGGACACCCCGCCCCAGCACACCGTGCCCGACGCCCCGCCCCGCCTGGTGCTGGAGGGGCTGGGCCTGGAAGGGGAGTACGCCGACGTCGACGTCGCCGTCCGGCCGGGCGAGATCGTGACGCTCTACGGCCTGGTCGGCTGCGGAGCGGCCGAGATCGCCGAGACCGTGTACGGGATGCGCCGGGCCGACACCGGCCGGATCCTCCTCGACGGCCGGCCGGTGGCGCCGTCGTCCCCGCGGGCGGCCAAGCGGCTCGGGATCGCGCTGCTGCCGGCCAACCGCAAGCTGCAGGGCCTGTTCAGCTTCCAGTCCATCGCCTTCAACATCTCGGCCGGCCACCTGCCGCTGCTGTCGAAGCTGCGGCTGTGGATGGACCGCCGGCGCGAGCGCCAGGTGGCCCGCGACTTCATCCAGCGGCTGTCGGTCAAGACGCCGTCGGAGCGCCAGCCGGTGTCGGCGATGTCCGGCGGCAACGCCCAGAAGGTCGTGCTCGCCCGGCAGCTGGTGGAGCGGCCCAAGGTGCTGGTGCTGGCCGAGCCCACGCAGGGCGTCGACGTCGGCGCCAAGGAGGAGATCCACAAGATCGTCCGATCGCTGGCCGACGAGGGGACCGCCGTCCTCATCGTCACCTCCGACCTGCCGGAGGCCATCCGGGTGTCCGACCGGCTGCAGGTCGTGCGGGCGGGGACCACGACGGTCGAGTTCGGCCCCGGGGCGAGCCAGGCCGACGTCCTGGCCGCCGCCGCGGGCGCGGTCGAGCAGGAGGAGGCGGCATGAGCACACCGACCCTCACCCCGCCCGGCGGGGCGCCGCCCGGCGGGGCCGAGGCGCACACCGCCAAGGAGCGCGGGCGGGTGCTGCCGTTCCCGATCACCGGTCAGGAGATCGTGCTGATCGTCGTGATCGCGCTGCTGTGGGTGGCGCTGGCGTTCTCGACGCCGGCGTTCCTCACCGAGGGCTCGATCGTCCCGCTGCTGGTCGCCATGGCGCCGGTCGCGCTGATCGGCATCGGCATGACGGTCATCATCATCACCGGCGGCATCGACGTCTCGGTGGCCGGCATCGTGATGGTCTGCGCCGTCGTCGTGGCCAAGGCGATGGTCGACTCGGGCGTCCCGCTCCTGGTCGCCGTCCTGTTGTCGGTGGTGCTGGGCGGCGTGCTGGGGCTGGTCAACGGCGTGCTCATCGCCTACGGGCGGGTGCACGCGATCATCATCACCTTCGGCACCGCCAACCTGTTCCGGTGGCTCGGGCTGCAGCTGTTCGGCGGCACGACGGTCGACAACATCCCCGGCACGCTGGCCTTCTTCGGGCGCGGCGAGGCCGGGCGCACGCTGGGCGTGCCGCACAGCTTCGTGATCATGCTGCTCATCGCGGCGCTCGCCTGGTACTACCTGCGGCACACGGCCGGCGGGCGCCACCTGTACGCCATCGGCGGCGACGCCGACGCCGCCCGCCTCGCCGGCGTGAAGGTGCAGCGACGGGTCCTCTCGGCCTACGTCCTCACCGGACTGCTCACCGGCCTGGCCGCCTGCTTCGTGATCGCCCGCGGCACCTCCACCCTGGCGCCGAACGTGGGCGCCGGGATGGAGCTCGCCGCGATCGCGGCGGTCGTCATCGGCGGCACCTCGATCATGGGCGGCCGAGGCTCGGTGCTCGGCACCGTGCTCGGCGCCCTGCTCGTGCAGACGGTCACCTCCGGGGTGACCCAGCTGGGCTGGCGGTCGCAGCTGTCCAGCCTGTTCGTCGGCATCCTGATCCTGATCGCCGTCGGAGCGGACCTGCTCCGGGAGCGGCGCGCGAGGAGGACCACATGAGCACCGCGGTCTCCCCCCCTCCCCCGGCACCCGCGACGGAGGACGGCGGCGCGCCCCCGTCGCGGATCCGCCAGATCGGCGCCGCGGCGCTGCGGGCGCTGCTCACCCAGCGCATCGTGCTGCTGCTGGTGCTCATCGTGGCGGTGGTCGTCACCTTCGTGACGCTGTCCCAGCGCAACTACCTCACCGCGCCCTACGACGCCGGCTACATGTCCAGCAGCCTCATCAGCGCCGTGCCGCTGGTCATGCTGGGCCTGGCCGAGCTGCTGGTCATCACCTCCGGCCGGGGCGGCATCGACCTGTCGGTCGGCGCGATCGTCTCGCTCACCAGCATGGTGTTCGGCTTCGCCTACGGGGAGTGGGGCTGGCCGCTGTGGGCCTCGATCCTCCTCGCGGCGGCGTTCGGGTGGCTCTGCGGCGCGGTCAACGGCTTCCTGGTCGCCTACATCGGCTACCCGGCGCTGATCACCACGCTGGCGACCTACTACGCCTTCTCGTCGATCGCGATCGTCATCAACGACCAGCAGCCGATCAGCACGCAGCCGATCCAGGACTTCTTCTCCGCCGCCCGCTCCATCCCCGTCGGCGGCGGCGACGACCCGCTGCAGGTGCCGCTGGGCACGCTCACCTTCCTGCTGCCCACCGCGGTGGTCATCTGGCTGCTGCTCAACCGCACGACGTACGGCCGGCGGCTCTACGCCATCGGCACCAACGACGTCGCCGCGGAGTGGTCGGGCATCGACGTCCGGCGCACGCGCTTCACCGCCTACGCCACCGCCGGGCTGATCTCGGGCCTGGTCGCGGTGGTCACGGTGGCCCAGTTCGCCTCCGCCCGGCCCGACGCCGGCGTCGCCGGCAGCGGCATGGCGCTGCCCGCGATCACCATCGCCGTCCTCGGCGGCGTCGCCATCACCGGCGGCATCGGCCGGGTCGCGGGCGTCGTCCTGGCCACGCTGCTGGTGGTGTGGCTCAACGCGGGGATCCTGCTCGCGGTGCCGGGCAACGCCGGCTCGCAGCTCCAGCTGTTCGCTCTCGGCGTCGTCCTCATCTTCGCCGCGCTGCTCAACGGGCTGACCCAGCGCCGGTACGGCAGCACCGGATGACCGCCGTCTGGGACCCCTCGGTCGTCTCGGACGACCTGGTCGCGCTCACCCGCTCGCTCGGCGAGCGGGAGCGCGACCTCGTGATCCTCGCCGAGGGCAACACCTCCGCCCTCCTGCCCGACGGCCGGGTGGTGGTCAAGGCCTCCGGGTCGGGGATGCGCGGGGCGACGGCCGAGGACTTCGTCGTCGTCGACGTCGACCCGCTGGTGGAGCTGATGCGCTCGCCGACCGCCACGCAGGCCGACCTCACCGCGGCCCTCGACGCCGGGGAGCAGGGGGGCCGGCGGCGGCGGGCCTCGATCGAGACGCTGGTGCACGTGGCCGCGCAGGCGTTCGCCCCCACCGCGTTCGTCGGGCACACGCACCCGACCGCGGTGGTGGGGCTGCTGGCCAGCGTGCACGGGCCCACCGCCTGGGACCGGCACGTGTACTCCGACGAGGCCGTGGTCATCGGCCGGCCGCTGTACGTGCCGTACGCCACTCCCGGGATCGACCTGGGCCGGCTCTACCTGCGGGCGCTGGAGCGCCACGTCGGCGAGCACGGCGAGCTGCCGACGCTGGTGCTGCTGGGCAACCACGGCATCGTGGTCAACGCCCCGACGCCGGCGGGCGTCGAGGCCGCCTCGGAGATGGCGGTCAAGGGCGCGCAGGTGCGGGTGGCCGCGTACTCGGTGGGCGGGGTGGTGCCCCTGGACACCGCGAAGGTGGACGAGTTCTTCACCCGGGAGGACGTCGTCGAGCGGCGGGCCCGGCTCAGCGGCAGCCCGGCGTGACCCTGCCGCGGACGCTGCGGGCGGTGTTCCTCGACGTCGGCGGCCCGGTGTACGACGACGGGAACTACCTCACCGCGGTGCTGCGGGCGCTCGACGAGCTGCGCGCCGAGCAGGGCCGCGGCCCGGCGGACCGCGTCGTGGTCCGGCGCGTGTACGACGCGGTGCGGGCCCGGCAGGGTGGGTCGCTGCGCACGGCGCTCGCCACCGAGCTGCTCGGCGACGCCGGCCTGCGCGGCGCGCTGCACGAGCGCACGCGGCAGCACTGGGTGCACCCGCCCGGCACGCTCCAGCCCGACGTGCTGCCGCTGCTGCGGGCGCTGGCCGGGCGGGTGGTGGTGGGCGTGCTGGCCAACCAGGAGGCCGGTGTGGTCGACGCGCTCACCCGCGACGGCGTCGCGCCGTTCGTCGACGTGTGGGGGGTCTCGGCCCTGGTCGGCCACGAGAAGCCGAGCCCGGAGCTGTTCCGGTGGTGCCTGGCGCAGGCCGGCTGCGCCCCGGGGGAGGCGGTGCACGTCGGCAACCGGCTGGACACCGACGTGCGCCCGGCGGCCGCCCTGGGCCTGGGCACCGTGTGGGTGCTGCGCGGCGAGGCGCCCGACGAGCCCACGCCCGCGCAGCTGGCCGAGCCCGACCTGGCGGTGCGCGACCTCATCGGGCTGGCCGACGTCCTGCTGCCGCTGGCCGCGCGCCCGTGAGCGGGCACCCGTGAGCGACCAGAGCCTCGTCCTCGGCGTCGACCTCGCCACGGCCGACGTGCGCGTGCTGGCGGTCGACGCGGGCACGGGCGCGGTCGTCGGCCGCGCCGCCGCGCCGCTGCCCGCCCCGTCGGTGCCCGGCCCGGGGCAGCAGGAGCAGCCGCCGGTGCACGCGGCGGTCGCCCGGGCCGTCCTGCGGGCGGTCACCACCGCGCTGGGCCGCCGGGCCGCGGACGTCGGCGCGCTCGCCGTCACGGCCACCTCGGGCAGCGTCGTCCCGGCCGGCGCCGACGGGGCGCCGGCCGGGCCGGTGCTGCTCTACGCCGACCGGCGCGGCGCCGGGCTGCTCCCGGCTCCGGGCGCCCCGACCCTGCACCGGCTGGCCTGGCTGGCCGCCGAGCGCCCCGGCGCCCGCTACCTGCACGTGCCCGACCTCGTCGTCGCCGACCTGACCGGGCGGCTGGTCACCGACACGTCGCACGCGCTCAAGGCCGGCATCGACCCGGTCGCCGCCCGCTGGCCGCTCGACCTCCTGGCCGCGGCCGGGATCCCCGCCGGCGCGCTGCCCGAACTGGTCCGCCCCGGCACCGACGTCGGCGAGGTCCGCGCCGCCGCCGCGGCCGACGTGGGGCTGCCCGCCGGGGTGCGGGTGGTCGCCGGCATGACCGACGGCTGCACGGCGCAGCTGGCCACCGGCGCCGTCGTCCCGGGCCGGACGACCGGGGTGCTGGGCACGACGCTGGTGCTCAAGGGGGTCGCGGACCACGAGGTCACGGGCTTCGGCGGCGCGGTCTACTCGCACCTGGCCCCGGACGGCGCCTGGTGGCCCGGCGGCGCCTCGAACACCGGCGCCGGGGTGCTCGGCGCCGACGTCGACCTGGCAGCCGCCGACGCCGCCGCCGCCCGGCTCGGCCCGTCGCCGTGGACGGCCTACCCGCTGCCCGGCACCGGCGAGCGCTTCCCCTTCGCCCGGCCGGACGCCACCGGCTTCCTCACCGGCCCGGGCACGCCCGCGCCGGCCGAGCGGCACCGCGCCCTGCTCGACGCCGTGGCCCTCGTCGAGCGGCTCGGGCTGGAGCGCCTGGCCGCGCTGGGCGTCGCCTCCACCGACCACCGCGTCGCCGGCGGCGGCACCCGCTCCGCCGTCTGGACGACGATCCGCGCCAGCGCCCTCGCCCGCCCGGTCACCGTGCCGGCGCAGCCCTCCAGTGCCTTCGGCGCCGCCGTCCTGGCCGCCGCCGCGCGGGCCGGGGAGCCGGTCGCCGCCGCGGCCGACCGGCTGGTGGTCCCGGCGGCCGTGGTCGACCCCGACCCCCGGCAGACCGGTCCGCTGGACGAGGGCTACCGGCGGCTGACCGGGGAGCTGCGCCGGCGCGGCTGGCTCGGCTGAGCGGTGGGGACGCCGGTCAGACGAACAGCGGCGCCGCCTCGGTCCGGGACGCCAGCGCGGCCATCTCGTCGTCCCCGGGACGGCGCTCGAACCGCTCGGCGGCGTCGAGCAGCCGCGGCAGGAGCTCGACGTCGCCCGTGGTGAGCAGGAAGGCCTCCGGCCGGCCGAGCACCCAGTGCACGGCGAGGTCGACGTCGGCCTGCGCGCGCAGCGGCTCGTACCAGGTGGCGGCGGTGGCCGCCCGGCCGTCCCACCGCCGCCGCGCCAGGCTCTTGATCGTCTGCAGCGCGACGCCCCGCTCGGCGCAGACGGCGGCGAGCGCCTCGAAGCGGTCGGCGTAGCGCTCGTCCTGCATCTGCACCCAGTTGTAGGGGCAGAGGACCGAGTCGAACGGGAAGCGGTCGAGGCTGCGGCGGTGCATCTCGGGCACCGACAGGCCGTGCCCGGTGACGCCGATGAAGCGCACCAGCCCCTCCTCGCGCGCCTCGACGGCCGCCTCGAGCGCCCCTCCGGCCCCCAGGGCGACCTCCCACTCGATGACGTCGACCAGGTTGTGCAGCTGGATCACGTCGACCGAGTCGACGCCGAGCCGGTCCAGCGAGCGGTGGATCGACTCCCGCGCCTCGCGGTAGCCCCTCTTCTCGGTCTTCGTGGCCAGGAAGAAGGTGCCCGGGTTGCGCTTGAGCCACGGCGCGATCCGCAGCTCGGCGTCGCCGTAGCTGGCCGCGACGTCGATGTGGTTGACGCCGTGCGCGAGCAGGACGTCGAGGGCGCGGTCGGCGTCGGCCTTCGGCCCGCGGGCCAGCGCCGCGGCGCCGAAGACCACCCGGCTGGACTGGTGCCCGGTCGCGCCGAACGGCGCCCGCCCGATCATGCGCCGACCCTAGGGCTTGACGCGCTCCTCGGCAGCGGCCCAGCCGGCCTCCGCGCCCGGGGTCGGCGCGTACGTGCGCACCTCCTGGGTGGCCCGCAGCAGCGCGCGCAGCTCGGCGAGCCCGCCGGCGACCGCTCCCCCGGCCCGCGCCTGCACCAGCGCGTTGCCCAGCGCCGCGGCCTCCACCGGGCCGGCGACGACCGGCAGCCCGCACGCGTCGGCGGTGAGCTGGCACAGCAGGGCGTTGCGCACCCCCCCGCCGACCAGGTGCACCACCTCGACATCCCGCCCCGACAGCTCGGCGGCGGTGCGGACCACCCGGCGGTAGGCCAGCGCCAGGCTGTCGAGGATGCAGCGGACCGTCTCGGCCTGGCTCTGCGGCGGGGTCTGCCCGGTCTCGGCGCAGAACGCCGCGATCCGCGCGGGCATGTCGCCCGGCGGCAGGAAGCGCGGGTCGTCGGGGTCGACGAGGGCGGTGAACGCCGGCACCCGGGCCGCGGCGTGCAGCAGCTCCGGCAGGTCGGCCGGCAGCCCGGCGGCGGCCCAGGTGCGCAGCGACTCCTGGAGCAGCCACAGGCCCATGACGTTGCGCAGGTGGCGGACCGTGCCGTCCACCCCGAGCTCGTTGGTGAACCCGGCCGCGCGGCCGGCCTCGGTGAGCACCGGCTTCTCCAGCTCCACGCCCACCAGCGACCACGTGCCGCAGGAGACGTAGGCGAACCGGTCGCCCCCGGCGGGGACCCCGACGACGGCCGAGGCGGTGTCGTGCGAGCCCACGGCGGTCACCGGCACCGGGCCGGCCAGCCCGGTCTCGGTCAGGACCTCCGGCAGCAGCTGCCCGATGCGCTCCCCCGGCCGCCACAGCGGCGGCAGGAGCTCGCGGGGGAGCCCCAGGCGCAGGACGAGGTCGTCGGCCCACTCGCGGGTGGTGGCGTCGAGCAGCCCGGTGGTCGAGGCGTTGGTGACCTCGGCGCCGACCTCGCCGGTGAGCCAGTACGCCAGCAGGTCGGGGACCAGCAGCATCCGCCGCGCCGCGGCGAACTGGGCGGTCCGCCGGGCCGCGACCAGCTGGAAGACGGTGTTGAACGGCAGGTGCTGCAGCCCGTTGACCCGGTAGAGCGCGGCCGGGTCGACGGCGGCGTGCACCGCGGGCACCGCCGTCTCGTGCCGGGCGTCGCGGTAGTGGACGGGGTTGCCGAGCAGCGCGCCGTCGGCGTCGAGCAGGCCGAAGTCGACGGCCCAGCTGTCGATGCCCACGCCGTCGAGCCCACCGCCGGACTCGCGCCCGGCCGCCCGCAGCCCGTCGAGGATGCCGCCGTGGAGGGCGAGCACGTCCCAGTGCAGCGTGCCGCCGATCCGCACCGGGCGGTTGGCGAAGCGGTTGACCTCGCGCAGGTCGAGCCGGCCGGGGCCGACCCGCGCGGCCATCACCCGGCCGCTGGACGCGCCCAGGTCGACGGCCGCGAGGGTCAGCTCCCGTTGCGTCACCGGAGGAACGCCGCCGCCACGCCGCTGTCCACCGGGACGTGCAGGCCGGTCGTCCGGGTGAGGTCGCCGCCGGTGAGCGCGAAGACGGCGTCGGCCACGTGCTCGGGCAGCACCTCGCGCTTGAGCAGGGTGCGCTGGGCGTAGAACTCGCCGAGCTTCTCCTCCGGCACCCCGTAGACCGCGGCGCGCGAGGCGCCCCAGCCGCCGGCGAAGATCCCCGACCCGCGGACGACGCCGTCGGGGTTGATGCCGTTGACCCGGATCTGGTGCTCGCCCAGCTCGGCGGCCAGCAGCCGGACCTGGTGCGCCTGGTCGGCCTTGGTGGCGCCGTAGGCGACGTTGTTCGGGCCGGCGAACAGCGAGTTCTTGCTGGAGATGTAGACGAGGTCGCCGCCCATCCCCTGCTCGATCATGATCCGGGCCGCCTCGCGGGAGACCAGGAAGCTGCCCTTGGCCATCACGTCGTGCTGCAGGTCCCAGTCCTGCTCGGTGGTCTCCAGCAGCGGCTTGGAGATCGACAGGCCGGCGTTGTTGACGACCAGGTCGACGCCGCCGAAGGCGAGCACCGCCGTGCGGAACGCCTCGGCCACGGCCTCGGCGTCGCTCACGTCGGCGGCCACGCCGACCGCGACGTCGGGGCTGCCGATCTCCTCGGCCGCCGCCCGGGCCTTGTCCTCGTCGAGGTCGGCGACGACGACGCAGGCACCCTCGCGGGCCAGCCGGTGCGCGATGGCCTTGCCGATGCCGCTCGCCGCACCGGTGACCAGGGCGACCCGGGTGGCCAGCGGCTTCGGCTTCGGCATCCGCTGGAGCTTGGCCTCCTCCAGCGCCCAGTACTCGATGCGGAACTTCTCGCTCTCGTCGATCGGCGCGTAGGTGGAGACCGCCTCGGCGCCGCGCATGACGTTGATCGCGTTGACGTAGAACTCGCCGGCCACGCGGGCGGTCTGCTTGTCCTTGCCGAAGCTGAACATGCCCACGCCGGGCACCAGCACGATGGCCGGGTCGGCGCCGCGCATCGCGGGGGAGTCGGGGGTGGCGTGCCGCTGGTAGTAGGCGGCGTACTCGGCGCGGTACTCCTCGTGCAGCTCCTTCAGCCGCGCGACGACGTCGGCCAGCGGCGCGGTGGCCGGCAGGTCGACCACCAGCGGGCGCACCTTGGTGCGCAGGAAGTGGTCGGGGCAGGAGGTGCCCAGGGCGGCCAGCCGCGGGTGCTCGGAGCCGGCCAGGAAGTCGAGGACGACGTCGGCGTCGGTGAAGTGGCCGACCTGCGGTCGGTCGGTCGACGCCAGGCCGCGGACCACCGGCGCCAGCGCGGCGGCGCGGTGCCGGCGCTCGCCGTCGGGCAGCGCCTCGTAGCCGGGCAGCGGCTCGCCGAACGGCTGCGGCCGGCCGCGCTCGGCGAGGAACCGCTCCGCCGTCCGGATGATGTCGAGGCTGTTGGCCTCGCACTCCTCGCTGGTGGCGCCCCAGGCCGTGATGCCGTGACCGCCGAGGATGCAGCCGATCGCCTGCGGGTTCTTCTCCCTGATCTCGGCGATGTCCAGGCCGAGCTGGAAGCCGGGGCGGCGCCACGGCACCCAGACGACGCGGTCGCCGAAGCACTCGCGGGTCAGCGCCTCGCCGTCGGCCGCGGTCGCCAGCGCGATGCCCGAGTCGGGGTGCAGGTGGTCGACGTGCGGGGCGGCCACCAGGCCGTGCATCGCCGTGTCGATGGACGGCGCGGCCCCGCCGCGGCCGTGCAGGCAGAAGTCGAAGGCGGCGACCATCTCGTCCTCGCGCTCGACGCCCGGGTAGACGTCGACCAGCGAGCGGAGCCGGTCCAGGCGGAGGACGGCGAGGCCGCTCTCCGTCAGCGTGCCGAGGTCGCCGCCCGAGCCCTTCACCCAGAGCAGCTCGACCGGCTGCCCGGTGACCGGGTCGGTCTCGGTGCCCTTGGCGGAGGTGTTGCCGCCGGCGTAGTTGGTGTTGCGCGGGTCGGCGCCGAGCCGGTTGGACCGGCCGATCAGCTCACTGACCACGGGGTTGGTCATCGTGTGTGCTCCTGGGTCTCGACCGGCGAGATCGCCGGTCTCGCACGGATGGAGGGTCGAAGGTGTGCGAGATCGCCGATCTCGCCGGGGGGGTGGCGGCCCTGCGTCAGGCGCCCCAGCCGGCCTGCTGGCCGCCGACGCGCTCGCGGGCGATCCGCTCCTGGTGGCCGGAGCGGGCGTAGGCGGCGTACGGGTCGGGGTCGAGGCCCTTCGACTCGCGCAGCTCCGCCAGCAGGGGGCGGACGTCGGTGCTGTAGGCGTCCATCAGCGCGCCGTGGGCGGCGAGGACGTCGCCCGAGCGCTGCGCCTCGTGCAGCGCCTCCCGGTCGACCAGCAGCGCCTTGGCGGTCGCCTCCTGCACGTTCATCACCGAGCGGATCTGGCCGGGGATCTTCGGCTCGATGTTGTGGCACTGGTCGAGCATGAAGTTGACCCGCGACTCCGGCCGCAGGGCGTCGGCCTCGACGATCTCGTTCATGATCCGGAACAGCTGGAACGGGTCGGCCGAGCCCACGATCAGGTCGTCGTCGCCGTAGTAGCGGGAGTTGAAGTCGAAGGCGCCCAGCTTCCCGACCCGCAGCAGCTGCATGACGATGAACTCGATGTTCGTCCCCGGCGCGTGGTGTCCGGTGTCGAGCACGACGGTCGCCTGCTCGCCGAGGGCCATGCAGTGCACCAGCGAGGTGCCCCAGTCGGGGATGTCCATCGCGTAGAAGTACGGCTCGTAGAACTTGTACTCCAGCAGCAGGCGCATGCCCGGGTCGAGCAGGGCGTAGATCTGCTGCAGCGAGTCGGCCAGCCGGTCCTGGCGGGCGCGCAGGTCGTCCTGGCCGGCGTAGTTGGTGCCGTCGGGCAGCCACAGCTTCAGGTCGGTCGAGCCGGTCTGCCGCATGACCTCCACGCAGCGGGCGTGGTGGGCGATCGCCCTGTCGCGCACCGCCTTGTCGGGGTGGGTCAGCGAGCCGAGCCGGTACTCGTCGTCCTGGAACAGGTTCGAGTTGATCGCGCCGATCCGGACGCCCAGGTCGGCGGCGTGCGCGGCGAGCTTGCCGAAGTCGTCGACCAGGTCCCACGGGATGTGCAGCGACACCCGCGGCGCCGCGCCGGTGTACCGGTGCACCTGGGCGGCGTCCTCGAGCTTCTCGAAGGGGTCGCGGGCGACGCCGGGCTGGCCGAAGACCTTGAAGCGGGTGCCCGAGTTGCCGAACGCCCACGAGGGCAGCTCGATGGTCTGGGCGGCCAGCGCGTCCAGCGCGCGGGCACGGGGATCGGTGGTCACGAGCGCCTCCTGGGCGACGGCCGCCGGCTGCGCACCGGGACCGTGCGGTCGCGTGAAACGTTTCAGGATGTGATGGCGCCGACAGTAGGGCCCGTGCTAGGAATGTGTCAAGCGCCATGGCGCCCCCGGGTCCCTGGCCTGCTCGGCGAGGTCGACCGGCCGGGTTTGAGACGGTTCAACGCATCCGAGGAGGCGCAGCTGAACGCCAGCATCCGGGACGTGGCGAGCCTCGCCGGCGTCTCGGTCGGGACGGTCAGCAACGTCCTCAACCGCCCGCAGGCGGTCAGCGAGACGACGCGCGACCGGGTCCTCGAGGCGATCGAGCGGCTGGGCTTCGTCCGCAACGAGTCGGCCCGCCACCTGCGGGCCGGGCGCAGCCGCACGATCGGGCTCGTCGTCCTCGACATCGCCAACCCGTTCTTCACCGACGTCGCCCGCGGCGTCGAGGACGTCGCGAACGCCGCGGGCCTGGCCGTCATCCTGTGCAACTCCGACGACCGCCCCGAGAAGGAGTCGGCCTACCTCGACGTGCTGGCCGAGCAGCGGGTGCAGGGCGTCCTCGTCACGCCGACCGCCGAGCTCTCGCCCCGGCTCGACGCCCTGCGGCAGCGCGGCGTCCCGGTCGTGCTGCTCGACCGCCGCGCGCCCGACGCCGCGCAGTGCGCGGTCGCGGTCGACGACGTGCTCGGCGGGCGGCTCGCCGCCGAGCACCTGCTCGAGCGCGGCCACCGGCGGATCGCCTTCGTCGGCGGGTCGTCGGGGCTGTCGCAGGTGCAGGAGCGGCACGCCGGGGTGGAGACGGCGGTGCGCGACGTGGCCGGCTCCGACGACGCCCTGCTCGTGCTGTCCCCCGAGGCGCTGACCGTGGCGGGCGGTCGGGAGGCGGCCGAGCGGATCATCGGCCTGCCCGCCTCGCGGCGCCCCACGGCGGCGGTGTGCGCGAACGACCTGCTGGCACTTGGCATGCTTCAGGAGATGGTCCGGCACGGCATCGCGGTGCCCGACGACTTCGCCATCGTCGGCTACGACGACATCGATTTCGCCGCGGCTGCCGCGGTGCCGCTGTCCTCGGTCCGCAAGCCCCGCCGCGAGCTGGGCCGGCGGGCCGCCGAGCTGCTCATGGACGAGGCCCGCGGGGAGGGGCACCGCCACGAGCAGCCGGTGTTCGAGCCGGTGCTCATCGTCCGGGAGTCGAGCATGGTCCGCCGCAGGGCGGCGACGAGAGGAACCGCATGAGAGTCGCGCTGTTCGCGACCTGCCTGGTCGACACGGTGGCGCCGCAGGTGGCGATGGCGACCGCACGGCTGCTGGAGCGGCTCGGGCACGAGGTCGTCGTCCCGCCGGGCCAGGCCTGCTGCGGCCAGATGCACGTCAACACCGGCTACCGGCGCGACGCCGTCCCGGTCGTGACCAACCACGTCCGCGCCTTCCGCGACGCCCTGGCGTCGGGGGTCGAGGCGGTGGTGGCGCCGTCCGGCTCGTGCGTGGCCTCGATCCACCACCAGCAGGCGATGGTGCTGCGCCGGGCGGGGGAGGCGGCGCTGGCCGACGAGGCCGCCGCGCTGGCGGAGCGCACCTACGAGCTCTCCCAGTTCCTCGTCGACGTCCTCGGGGTCACCGACGTCGGCGCCTACTACCCGCACCGGGTCACCTACCACCCGACCTGCCACTCGCTGCGCATGCTGCGGGTGGGCGACCGGCCGCTGCGGCTGCTGCGCGCCGTCCGCGGGCTGGAGCTGGTCGAGCTGCCCGCCGCCGAGCAGTGCTGCGGCTTCGGCGGCACGTTCGCCGTCAAGAACGCCGACACCTCCACGGCGATGCTCACCGACAAGATGGCGAACGTGCTGTCCACCCACGCCGAGGTGTGCACGGCCGGTGACGCCAGCTGCCTGACGCACATCGGCGGCGGGCTGTCGCGTCTGCGCTCGGGCACCCGCACCGTCCACCTGGCCGAGATCCTCGCCTCCACGGAGGACGAGGTCTCCCCGCGCCAGTCCACCCGGCCGGCGGTGACCGCGTGAGCCAGACCTTCCTCGGCCTGCCCACCGCCCCCCGGCACGTCGGCAACCTGCGCGGGGACAAGCCCTTCCCCGACGCCGCCCGCGAGGCGCTGCGCGACGGCCAGCTGCGGGCCAACCTGGGCCACGCCACGACGACGATCCGGGGCAAGCGGGCCGCGGTGGTCGGCGAGGTGCCCGACTGGGCGCAGCTGCGCGAGGCCGGCCGGGCGATCAAGGCCGCCACCATGGCGCGGCTCGACGAGCACCTGGAGGAGCTCGAGCGCCAGGTCACCGCCCGGGGCGGCACGGTGCACTGGGCCCGCGACGCGAACGAGGCCAACGCGATCGTGCTGGAGCTGGTGCGCGCCACCGGCGCCGACGAGGTGGTCAAGGTCAAGTCGATGGCCACCCAGGAGATCGGGCTCAACGAGGCGCTCGAGGCCGCCGGCATCGCCGCGCACGAGACCGACCTCGCCGAGCTGATCGTGCAGCTGGGGGAGGACAAGCCGTCGCACATCCTCGTGCCGGCCATCCACAAGAACCGGGCCGAGATCCGCGAGATCTTCCTGCGGACCATGCCGGGGGTGGACCCGGACCTCACCGACGAGCCGCGCCGCCTGGCCATGGCCGCCCGCGCGCACCTGCGGGAGCGGTTCCTGCGGGCGCGGGTGGCGATCAGCGGGGCCAACTTCGCCGTCGCCGAGACCGGCACGCTGGCGGTCGTGGAGAGCGAGGGCAACGGGCGGATGTGCCTGACCCTGCCGCAGACGCTGATCACGGTCATGGGGATCGAGAAGCTCGTGCCCACCTGGCGCGACCTCGAGGTCTTCCTGCAGCTGCTGCCGCGCAGCTCCACCGGCGAGCGGATGAACCCGTACACCTCCCTGTGGGCCGGGGTGACGCCCGGCGACGGGCCGCAGGAGTTCCACCTCGTGCTGCTGGACAACGGGCGGACCGCGACGCTGGCCGACGAGGTGGGCCGCGAGGCGCTGCACTGCATCCGCTGCTCGGCCTGCCTCAACGTCTGCCCGGTCTACGAGCGCACCGGCGGCCACGCCTACGGCTCGGTGTACCCCGGGCCGATCGGCGCCGTCCTGTCCCCCCAGTTGACCGGGGTCGAGGACAACGCGTCGCTGCCCTACGCGAGCTCGCTGTGCGGGGCCTGCTACGACGTCTGCCCGGTGGCGATCGACATCCCGTCGATCCTCGTGCACCTGCGCGCCGAGCACGTCGAGGCCCAGCGGCGGACGACGGTCGAGGGCCTGGGCTTCCGGTGGCTGGCGCGGGCGATGTCGTCGCCGCGGCTGTGGCACGCCGCCCAGCGCGCGGCCGGGCTGGGGCGCTTCCTCGCCCGGGGCAGGCCCGTCCTGCCGGCCACCCTGCCGCCGCCGGCGTCGAGGTGGACCCGCACCCGCGACCTGCCCGCGCCGCCGGCGAAGACCTTCGTGCAGCAGTGGACCGAGGAGCACGGGCGGTGAGCGCCCGCGACGAGGTGCTCGGCCGCATCCGGACGGCGCTGGGCGCGACCCGCCCGCCCGCGGCCGAGGTCGCCCGCGGCTACCGCACCACCGACGGGCGCGCGCCCGAGGTGCTGCGGGAGGTCCTGGTCGACCGGCTCGTGGACTACAAGGCGCAGGTGCTGCGCTGCGCGCCGGACGAGATCGCCGCGACCGTCGCGGCGGCGCTCACCGCCGGGCTCGGGGAGGGGTGGCGGCCGGCCGACGTCGTCGTCGCCCCCGGCCTGCCGACCGGTTGGCGACCCGACGGCGTGACGGAGGACGACGGCCGGCCGGCGGTCGAGCTGGCCGCCTTCGCGGCGACGGTGACCGGGACCGCGGTGGCGATCGCCGAGACCGGCACGCTGGTGCTCGACGGCACGCCGGCCACCGGCCGGCGGGCGCTGTCCCTGCTGCCCGACTGCCTGGTCTGCGTCGTCACCGCCGACCGGGTCGTCGGCGGCGTCCCGGAGGGCCTGGCCCGCCTGGACCCGGTCGCGCCGCTGACGATGATCAGCGGCCCGTCGGCGACCAGCGACATCGAGCTGTCCCGCGTCGAGGGCGTGCACGGCCCGCGCACGCTCGTCGTCGTCCTGGCGGGGTAGGGCAGGGCCCTCCCGCCGGGCCTCAGCCGGCGCGGGACGGCGGCTTGCCCGCGGCCAGCTGCTCCTGCGCCTGCTGCGCGTTGTACGCGCACGCGTCGCTGACGTCGGCGACCGGCGCCGAGGACGGCGGCGGGGCCTCGCCGGCCGTCGGGGTCGCCGGCGGCGTGGTCGCGGACGGCGGTGCGCTGCTGCTCGTGGCCGGCGGCGCCGGCGGCTCGATCGCGTCCTGCACGATCTGCCGCATGAGCGCGTAGTCCGGGTACGCCGGGTGGATCAGCGTGTTGTCGAAGACCACGCTGCGCACCTCGGCGTCCTTGACCAGGAAGCCCAGGTCGACGAAGTCGCCGAGGACCGACTGCGGGATGTCGGTGCTGACGATGTCCTGGGTGGTGCGGGCGATGTCCTGGTACTGGCGGAGCAGGGTCACGGGATCGGCGGCGTCGATGATCGCGTCGATCGTGCACCGCTGGCGGGCCATCCGGTCGTAGTCGGTGAGGCCGAAGCGGCCGCGGGCGAACTGCAGCGCCTGGAACCCGTCGAGGCGCTGGTTCGCGCCGGGGGCGAGGTAGTCGTCGGGGAGCTCGCCGGTGCCCGGGTCGCCGTTGATCGGCACCCAGTAGTTGATGTTGACGGTGATCCCGCCCAGGGCGTCGATCAGCTGGCTGAAACCCTCGAGGTTGACCAGCACGAAGTAGTCGATGTCCAGGCCCAGCGCCTCGCCGACGCCCAGCTTGAGGAAGTCGGCGCCGGGGTCGTCGGTGGGCCCCAGGATGTCGGGGTACATCGCCGGGCCGTTGCGGTAGACCGCGTTGAGCAGGCTCTCGCTCTCGCTGCCGGCGTCGAAGCCGTCGGGGTACACCGCGGCCAGCGGGCTGTCGGCCGGGAACGGCAGGTCCTCGAGGTTGCGCGGCAGGCTGAACAGGACCGTGTCCCCGGTCTCGGTGTCGATGCTGGCCACGATCACCGTGTCGGTGCGCACGCCCTCCCGGCCGGGACCCGCGTCGCCGCCGAGGAGGAGCACGTTCACCCGCTCCTGCTCGCCGAAGGGGTCGGCGGTCTCCTCGACCGTGGCCGACTCGCGGTCCTCGGCGAAGACGCCGTCGAGGAGCCCGCGCTGGGCGTCGACCAGCCGCACCCCCCAGAAGGCCGGCAGCGCCACCCCCGCGGCGAGCAGCACGACGAGCACCGCCCCGACGACGTGCTGCAGCGGCCGCGTGCGGGCCGGGACGAGCATGCGGTACCCCGCGACGACGACGGCGACCCAGAGCAGCCCGACGAGGGCCAGGCCGCCGATCAGCCACAGCAGCGAGCTGCTGTCGACGGCGAGCCGGACGGCGGCGCGCCGCCCGCCGGTGGCCAGGTACACCCCGCCGGCGACCAGCACCAGGAAGAGCGCGAGGGTGACCGCCCCGAGCCGGCGGCGGCCGGCGACGAGGAACGCGGTGCCGGGGACCAGTGCGCCGAGGGCGGTCAGGCCCAGCGCGGCGGCGAAGCTGCGGGCCGGCCGGCGACGGTGCCGGTGGCGCGGCGGCCGCTCCTCCTCCGGGCCGGTGGCCGAGGGGGCGTCGGGATCAGCGCGCACGCGCGCTCCACCGCTCGGAATCGCTGGTCACCAGACGATGATCGCACCGAATGGCGTCCCGGGTGGCCGTCGTGGGGAACCGGACGTGCTCGTGCGTGAGGTGAGCCTCACCTGGGCACTGGGAGTTGATCGGAGTCCGTCGGCTACGCCAGCGTAGGTTACGCAGTCGTAGGGAACCCGGAGGTGGTCATGTCGAGCACGTCGCCGCAGAGCGCGGTGCTGATCGAGCTGGAACCGGTGGTGGCGCAGAACCTCGACCGGCACCTGTCGCTGGCCAAGGAGTGGCACCCGCACGACTACATCCCCTGGGACGAGGGCCGGAACTTCGCGTTCCTCGGCGGGGAGGACTGGTCGCCCGAGCAGTCGCGCCTGGACGAGACCGCCAAGGCGGCGATGATCACCAACCTGCTCACCGAGGACAACCTGCCGAGCTACCACCGGGAGATCGCCACCCGGTTCGGCAAGGACGGCGCCTGGGGGCAGTGGGTCGGCCGCTGGACGGCGGAGGAGAACCGGCACGGGATCGCGCTGCGCGACTACCTCGTCGTCACCCGGGGCGTGGACCCCGTGGAACTCGAGCGGGCGCGGATGGACTACATGACCACCGGCTACGACTCCGGGGACAAGTCCCCCCTCGAGGCGATCGCGTACGTCTCGTTCCAGGAGCTGGCCACCCGGGTCTCGCACCGCAACACCGGCCGGGCCACCGGCGACCCGATCGCCGACAAGCTGCTCGCCCGGATCGCCACGGACGAGAACCTGCACATGGTCTTCTACCGCAACCTCATGGGCGCGGCCTTCGACGTCGACCCCGACCTGGCGATGCAGGCGGTGACCAAGGAGGTCGTCGGCTTCGAGATGCCCGGCGCGACGATGGCCGGCTTCCGCCGCAACTCGATGCTGATCGCCAAGGCCGGCATCTACGACCTGCGGCTGCACCACGACGAGGTCGTCAGCCCGGTGCTGCGCGCCTGGAAGGTGTTCGAGCGCACCGACCTCGGCCCGGCCGGCGAGAAGGCCCGCGAGGAGCTGGCCGCCTTCCTGGAGGGCCTCGACGCGCAGGCCACCCGGTTCGTGGAGAACCGCGAGCGCCAGCGAGCACGAGCCGCGGCGAGGGCCTGAGCGGCGGGCCTGAGCGGAGTGCCACGGCGCGGAGATCGCGTCCCTGGCACTCCGTATGGTCGGTCCCGTGCGGCTGGCGACCTGGAACGTGAACTCCATCCGGACCCGGGCCGACCGGGTCGCGGCCTGGCTGCAGCGGCGGGACGTCGACGTCCTGGCCCTGCAGGAGACCAAGTGCCGCGACGACCAGTTCCCCGAGATGGTGTTCAGCGCGCTCGGCTACGAGGTCGCGCACGTGGGCTACTCGCAGTGGAACGGCGTGGCGATCCTGTCCCGCATCGGCATCGACGACGTGGAGATCGGGTTCCCCGGGCAGCCGTGCTGGGGCGAGAAGGCAGAGACCGAGGCGCGGGCGCTCGGCGCCACCTGCGGCGGCGTGCGGGTCTGGAGCCTGTACGTGCCCAACGGCCGGACCCCGACCGACCCGCACTACACCTACAAGCTCGACTGGCTCGCGGCGCTGCGGTCGACGGCCGCCGGCTGGCTCACCGCCGATCCCGGCGCCCAGGTGGCGCTGGTGGGGGACTGGAACATCGCTCCCCAGGACGACGACGTCTGGGACATGCGGGTCTTCGCGAACTCCACGCACGTCACGCCGCCGGAGCGGGACGCCTTCCGGGCGATCGTCGACGCCGGGTACGCCGACGTCGTCCGCCCGCACGCCCCCGGGCCCGGGGTCTACACCTACTGGGACTACACCCAGCTGCGCTTCCCCCGCCGCGAGGGCATGCGCATCGACTTCGTGCTCGGCTCCCCGGCGCTGGCCGGGCGGGTGACCGGGGCGCTCATCGACCGGGAGGAGCGCAAGGGCAAGGGCGCCAGCGACCACGCGCCGGTGGTGGTGGAACTGGCCGGCTGACGGGCGGGAGTTCCCTGGCGCGCTCGCGGACGCGGTGCCAGCGTTCCCGCGGCCGGGCACCCGGGAGGGACCATGGCGGCTCCCGCCGCACGGCACGAGGACGCCCGCCGCCGCTGGAACGCCGGCGACCTGCCCGGCTACCTCGAGCTCCGCGCCGACGACCTGAGGTCCCACGGGGCCTCGCCGGAACCCATGGACGAGCCCTCCGCGGCGGAGTTCTACCGGGCGTTCTGGTCGGCGCTCGGGTCACCGGAGCGTCCCGACCCGCAGCTCGTGTTCCACGAGGTGCTCGTCGACGGCGACCTGCTCGGCGCCCGCACCACGGTGACCGGCGAGCACCGCGGCGAGTTCCTCGGGGTGCCCGCGACGGGACGGATGCACGCGCTGCCCGGCATCACGTTCATGCGGTTCCGCGGCGACCAGGTGGTGGAGCGCTGGACCACCATGGACTTCCTCGGCCTGATGGTGCGGCGGGGCGGCGTCCCGGCCCCCGTCCGAGGCGCGGCGCGGGACCGGTCGGCGCCGGCCACGTAGCCTGGCGCTCCGTGCTCGTGCTGCTCCCCCCGTCCGAGACCAAGTCGCCCGGCGGTGCCGGCGCCCCCCTCGACCTCGCCTCCCTCTCCTCGCCGTCGCTCACGCCCGTGCGGGCCCAGCTGGTCGAGGCGCTGGTGGCGCTGGCCGACGACGTCCCGGCCTCACGGGCGGCGCTGGGGCTGTCGGCGCAGCAGGACGGCGAGATCGCCCGCAACGCCGCGCTGCTCTCGTCCCCCACCGCGCCGGCGCTGGAGCGCTACACCGGCGTCCTCTACGACGCGCTCGACGTCCGGTCGATGACGAAGGCGCAGCGGTCGCGGGCCGCGGCGCGCCTGGCGGTCGGCTCGGCGCTGTTCGGCCTGGTGCGCGACGGCGACCGGATCCCGCCGTACCGGCTGTCGGCCGGCTCGCAGCTGCCGGGCCTGCCCACGCTGCGCGCGCTGTGGAAGCCGGCGCTGGGGCCGGTGCTCGCCGGGGTGCAGGACCTGGTGGTGGACCTGCGCAGCGGCTCGTACGCCCAGCTGGCGCCGGTGCCGGGGGCGGTCACGGTGACCGTGCTCAGCGAGCGGCCCGACGGCGCGCGGGCGGTCGTCAGCCACTTCAACAAGGCGCACAAGGGCCGGCTGGCGCGGTTCCTCGCGACGACGACCGCCGAGCCCGCCGACGCCGGCCGGCTGCGGGCGCTGCTGCGGCGCAACGGGTGGACGGTGGAGCCCGACGGCGCCTCGGGGCTGACCCTCGTCGTCCCGGCCGACCAGGTGGTCACCGGCCGCGCCCAGCGTGGGAACCTCGCCGGGTGAGCAGCCACCCCGACACGGACCTCTGCTTCCGGCCGGCGACGGAGCTGGCCGCGCTCGTGCGCGGCCGGGCGATCTCGGCGCGGGAGCTGCTCGAGGCGCACCTGGACCGCATCGAGCGGGTCGACCCCGGCGTCAACGCGATCGTGACCCTCGACGTCGAGGGCGCGCGGGCGGCGGCCGACGCCGCCGACGCGGCGCTGGCGGCGGGGGAGGAGGTGGGCCCGCTGCACGGCCTGCCGGTCGCGCACAAGGACACCCACGCCACCGGCGGGATGCGGACGACGTGGGGCTCGCCGCTGTTCTCCAGGACGGTGCCGGCCCGCGACGAGCTGGTGGTCGAGCGGCTGCGGGTGGCCGGCGCGGTGCGGGTCGGCAAGACCAACGTGCCGGAGTTCGCCGCCGGTTCGCACACCTTCAACCCGGTCTTCGGGGTGACGCACAACCCGTACCGGCACGGGCTGTCGGCCGGCGGGTCGAGCGGGGGAGCGGCGGCCGCGCTGGCGGCGGGCCTGGTGCCGCTGGCCGAGGGCTCGGACATGGGCGGCTCGCTGCGCAACCCCGCGGCGTTCTGCAACGTGGTCGGGCTGCGGCCGACGCCGGGGCGGGTGCCGACCTGGCCGTCCCCGCTCGGCTGGTCGACGCTGTCGGTGCAGGGACCGATGGGGCGCACGGTCGCCGACGTCGCGCTGCAGCTCTCGGCGATCGCCGGGCCGGACCCGCGGGTGCCGATCTCGCTGGAGGCGCCGGGCCAGGACTTCGCCCCGCCGCTGCACGGCGACCTGCGCGGGCTGCGGGTGGCGTGGGCGCCCGACCTCGGCGGGCGGGTGACCGTCGACCCGGCGATCCCCGCGGTGCTGGCCGGCGCCGTCCAGGTCTTCGCCGACCTCGGGGCCGCCGTCGAGGAGGACTGCCCCGACCTCTCCGGCGCCGACGAGGTGTTCGGCACGCTGCGGGCGTGGCTGTTCGAGCAGGCGCACCTGGAGAAGTCGCGCAGGCACCCGGAGCTGGTCAAGGAGAGCATCCGCTGGAACGCGGAGATGGGCGCCAAGCTCACGGGCGCCGACGTCGCCCGGGCCGAGGTGGCGCACACGCAGCTGCACGAGCGGGTGGTGGCGTTCTTCGAGCGCTACGACGTCCTGCTGGCGCCGACGACGCAGGTGCTGCCCTTCCCCGTGGAGCTGGAGTACCCCACCGAGATCGGCGGGGTGGCGCAGGAGAACTACCTGGAGTGGATGCGCTCCTGCACGCTCCTCTCGCCCACCGGCTGCCCGGCGCTGTCGGTGCCCGGCGGGTTCACCACCGACGGGCTGCCCGTGGGGCTGCAGGTCGTGGGGGCGCCGCGGGCCGACCGGCGGGTGCTCGAGGTGGGCCACGCCTTCGAGCAGGCCACCCGCTTCGGCGACCGCCGTCCGCCCCTCTGAGCCGTTCTACACCTCTCTAGCGGTGGCGCTAGAGAGGGCGAGACGCGCCTAGCGGAGCCGGACGACGCGCTCGGGCTCGATCGTGCGGCCGAACCGCCCCCGCAGGTCGTGGCCCCACAGCCGCTCGCCGGTGTCGGCGAACCGCCACTGCACCTGCGGCCGGCCGCGCGCCGTCCACTCCAGCCGCTCCACCGGCCGGGCGAGCTGCTCGAGCAGCCACGGGACCGCCCGCCGGGCGGCGTCCTCGGGGGACCGCTCGGCGGCGATCTCCCGGAGCGCGGCGCCGGCGTCGGGGTCGTGGCACTCGTCGGTCCACCGGCCGGCCAGGGAGCCGTCGACGCGGTCCAGCCGCAGGGCGACGTCGGCGTCGGCGTCGGAGACCCCCGGCACGACCGCGCACACCGCCAGGCCGTCGCCGCCGGTGTGCACGTGGGTGGCGGCCGGCTCCACGTCGCGCAGGCCCGTGCGCGCGACCTCGGCCCGCAGCGCGGTGAGGAACGGGTCGCCGTCCGGACCGGGGAACCAGGACGGCGTCACGGCCGGGGAGTCAACCAGCCGCCGGGCCGTCGGACCCCGCCGGGTACTCCCGCAGCGGCACCTCGTCGGCCGCCCAGGCGGCGAGGACCGGCTCGACGATCCGCCACGACTCCTCGGCCTCGACGTCGCTGATCGACAGGGTCGCCGACCCCGCGAGCATCTGCTGCAGCAGCAGGCCGTAGGCCGACAGGCGCGGCGGCGGCAGGGCGATGTCGAGAGCCCGCCGCTCCAGGTCGAAGGGGTCGCCGCTGCCGTTGAGGTTGATCTCGAGCGCGATCCCGTCGGGGTCGAAGCCCAGCCGCAGGACGACGGGCTCGGGCTGCTCCTCGGCGAACGCCAGGTGCGGCACCGGCTTGAAGCGGATCGCGATCTCCTGCCGGTCGGAGCCCAGGGCCTTGCCGGTGCGCAGCCGGAACGGCACGCCCGACCAGCGCCAGTTGTCGACGGTGACCGTGAACTCGGCGTAGGTCTCGGTCCGCCGCTGCGGGTCGACCCCCTCCTCGGCTGCGTAGTCGGGGATCTCCCGCCCGTCGACGCGGCCGGCCGTGTACCGGCCCCGGGCCGTGTCCCGCGCCATGTCGGCCGGTGGGCGGACGGCGCGCAGGACGTCGGCCTTGCGCGCCGACAGCGTGGCGGCGTCGATGGCGTGCGGCGGTTCCATCGCCACGATGGCGAGCTGCTGCAGCAGGTGGTTCTGCAGCATGTCGCGCAGCGCGCCGGCCGTGTCGTAGTAGCCGGCCCGCCCCTCCAGGGCGAGGCTCTCGTCGAACACGATGTCGACCCGCTCGACGTGCCCGGCGTTCCAGACCGGCTCGAACAGGCGGTTGGCGAAGCGCAGCCCGAGCACGTTGAGCACGGTCTGCATGGCCATGAAGTGGTCGATCCGGAAGACCGCCTCCTCGGGCAGCATCCGGTGCAGCACCCGGTTGAGCTCGCGGGCGTCGTCGCGGTCCCGGCCGAAGGGCTTCTCCACCGCCACGATCGCGCCCTCGGGCAGGCCCGCCTCCTCCAGCGCGAGCAGGGTCGGCAGGAACACGGTGTTGGGCAGGGCCAGGTAGACCACCGGCGCGCCCGCCGTCCCGCCGAGCACGGCGCGCAGGTCGTCGGCGGAGGTGACGTCCCCGCCCCGGTAGCGCAGCCCGCCGACCACCCGGTCCCGCGCCTCCTCCGGCACCGAGGGGGCGTGCTCGGCCAGCCGCTCCCTCGCCCACCCGCGGAAGTCCTCGTCGCTGCGGTCGCCCCGACCGACGGCGACGACCTCCTCGAGCTCGTCGGCGCCGCCGGCCGCCACCAGCTCGGCGAGGCCGGGCAGCAGCAGCCGGCCGGTGAGGTCGCCGGTGCCACCGAGCACGACGAGGGAGCGGGTCTGCGGGGGGTGCGGCACGGCGACGTCCTCGAACGGGGGGCAGGTCCACCGCCCCCTGCCCGTCCCGGCTCCGGCTCAACCCCCTCCGACCCACCCGGCGAGGGGCGCGGCGGCGTCCTCCCCCACCGCGACGGGTCCTCCCCCGCGCCGCACCGCGGGGGAGGACCCGTCGCGATCAGCCCGGCTGATCGCGGCCGCGCGCCCCCGTCAGCGGCGGCGCAGGCCGCGCAGCGTGCGGACGGCGACCAGCAGCTCGGCCAGCTCCTGGCGGTCCCCGGCCGCGATGTCGGTCAGCTGCGCCGCGGCCCGCCGCTGCCCGGCGTCCCAGCCCGCCGCCCACGTCTCGACCAGCTCGGCGGGGCTGTCGCCGTCGCCGGCGCGCAGCGCGAGCACGTCGGCGGTGAGCGCGGCCTGCTCGGCGGCGAGGTCGTCGCGCAGGGTGGCCCGCGCCATCGAGTTCCACCGCCGGTCGCGGGGCAGCCCGATGATCAGCTCGCGCAGCGGCACCAGCGCCAGCCGGTCGGCCAGCCGCTGCATGACCTGGCCGGCCTGCTCGATGGGGGCGCCGGTGCGCTCAGCGACGACGGACAGGTCCAGCGCCGCGGGCAGCAGGGGAGCGGCCGCCGCCTCCGCGGCCAGCCCGGCCGGCACGCCGGCCGCCTCCAGCCGGGCCGCCCGTTCCGCGTAGGCGTGCGCCTCGGCACCGAGCAGCCAGTGCGGCAGCCCGGCCCGGACGGCGGCCACCGGCGGACCGAACCGCTCCGTCACGTCGGCCAGCGCCACCGGCTGCTCGCCGGTGAGGTCGGGCAGCCGCAGCAGCCACCGCGCCGCCCGCTCGGCCAGCCGGGTGGCCTCGGTGCGCAGCTCCACCTGCGCCGCCGCGGGCACCCGGTTGTCCAGCGGCCGGACGGCCGACCACAGCCGGTCGACGCCGAAGACGTCCAGCGCCACCGCGTGCGCCCGGACCACGGCCGCCAGCGGCACGCCGGTCTCCTCGGCCAGCCGGAACAGCCCGGTGACGCCGGCGACGTTCACCGCCCGGTTGGTCACCGCGGTCGCGACGATCTCCCGCCGCAGGGGGTGGGTGGTCAGCGCGCCCGGGAAGCGCGCCCGCAGCGCGGTGGGGAAGTAGCCGACGAGCAGCTCCTCCAGCGCCGGGTCGTCGGGCAGCGCCGAGGAGAGGACGGCGTCGCCGGCCTCGAGCTTGGCGTAGGCCAGCAGCACCGACAGCTCCGGGCCGGTGAGCGCCTGCCCGTCCCGCCGCCGCTCGGCGAGCCCCCGCTCGTCGGGCAGCGCCTCGACGCTGCGCACCAGCCGCCCCGACCGCTCCAGCGCCCGGATGAACCGCTCGTGGGCGTCGAGGAGCGAGCGGGCCGAGGTGACCTCGGTGGCCAGCGCGGCGTTCTGCGCGTGGTTGTCGGAGAGGACCTGCGCGGCCACCTCGTCGCTCATCTCGCCCAGCAGCGCCGCCCGCCCGGCGGCGTCGAGCGCCCCGTCGTCGACCACGCGATTCAGCGCGATCTTGATGTTCACCTCGTGGTCGGAGGTGTCGACGCCGGCGGAGTTGTCGATCGCGTCGGTGTTGATCCGACCGCCCGCGAGCGCGTACTCGACCCGGCCGCGCTGGGTGAGGCCCAGGTTGCCGCCCTCGGCCACCACGCGCACCCGCAGCTGCTCGCCGTCCACCCGCACGGCGTCGTTGGCCTTGTCGCCGACCTCCAGGTCGCTCTCGTCGCGCGCCTTGACGTAGGTGCCGATGCCGCCGTTGAACAGCAGGTCGGCCGGCGCCAGCAGGACCGCGCGGATCAGCTCGGTCGGGGTCAGCGAGTCGACGTCGTCCTCGAGGCCCAGCGCCGCCCGCATCTGCGGCGACACCGGCACCGACTTCGCCGTCCGCGGCCAGACGCCACCGCCGGGGCTGATCAGCGCCGGGTCGTAGTCGGCCCACGACGAGCGGGGCAGCGCGAACAGCCGCCGGCGCTCGGCGAACGACGTCGCCGCGTCGGGGGAGGGGTCGACGAAGACGTGCCGGTGGTCGAAGGCGCCGACCAGCCGGATGTGCTCGGACAGCAGCATCCCGTTGCCGAACACGTCGCCGGACATGTCGCCGATGCCGACGACGGTGAAGTCCTCGGTCTGCACGTCGACGCCGAGCTCGCGGAAGTGCCGGGTGACCGACTCCCAGGCGCCGCGGGCGGTGATGCCCATGGCCTTGTGGTCGTAGCCCACCGAGCCGCCCGAGGCGAAGGCGTCGCCGAGCCAGAAGCCCCGCTCGAGCGCCACCTCGTTGGCGAGGTCGGAGAAGGTGGCCGTGCCCTTGTCGGCCGCGACGACGAGGTAGGTGTCGTCCCCGTCGTGCCGCACCACCCGCTCGGGCGGGACGACGCGGCCCTCCACCAGGTTGTCGGTGAGCGACAGCAGGGCCCCGATGAACAGCCGGTAGCAGGCGATGCCCTCGGCCAGGACCTCGTCGCGGGAGGCGCCCTCACCCGGCGGCCGCTTGACCACGAAGCCGCCCTTGGCGCCGGTGGGCACGATGACGGTGTTCTTGACCATCTGCGCCTTGACCAGGCCGAGCACCTCGGTGCGCAGGTCCTCGCGGCGGTCGGACCAGCGCAGCCCGCCGCGCGCGACCGCCCCGAACCGCAGGTGGACGCCCATCACCCGCGGCGAGCTCACCCACACCTCGCGCCACGGCCGGGGCTCGGGCAGGTCGGGCACCTGCGCGGGGTCGATCTTCAGGGCGAGGGGACCGCCGGCGTAGTAGGTGGTGCGCTGGGTGGCGGTGACGGCGGCGAGCAGAGCGGAGAGCACCCGGTCGGCGTCCAGCGAGGCCACCTCGCCGATCGACCGGCGCAGCGCCGCGACGAGCTCCTCCTGCCGCGCCGCGCGGCCGGCATCCCGGCCGGGGGAGAAGCGGGTCTCGAACAGCGCGACGAGCCGGCCGACGATCTCCGGGTGCGCGGCCAGGGTCGCCTCGACGTAGCCCTGGCCGAAGGGCAGCCCGGTCTGCCGCAGCCACTGCACGTAGGCGCGCACCACGGTGACCTGCCGCCAGTTCAGCCCGGCCAGCAGCACCAGCGCGCCCAGCCCGTCGTCCTCGGCGTCGCCGCGCCACACGGCGCTGACCGCCTCGGTGAACCGCTCGGGGAGGGAGCGCAGCAGCGGCAGGTCGGCCACCGACGTGGTCAGCCCGAAGTCGTAGATCCAGGCCAGCGGCGCGCCGATCCGGTCGATCTCGTACGGCCGCTCGTCCACGACGCCGACGCCCATGTGCTGCAGCACCGGCAGCACGTCGGAGAGCAGCAGCCGCTGGCCGACCCGGTAGATCGTCAGCCGGCGCTCGGCCGGGTCGGCGCCCTGCGGGGTCCACAGCCGCAGGGCCATCCCGCCGGGCTGCAGCGCCTCCAGCCGCGCCAGGTCCTCCACGGCCCGGGTGGCCGGGAAGTCCTCCTGGTAGGCGGCCGGGAAGGCGTCGGCCACCCGGGCCAGGAGCCGGTCGGCCTCGGCCGGCTCGTGCGCCGCGTGCAGCGCCTCGGCCAGCTCGTCGGTCCAGCTGCGGGCGACGGCGGCGAGCTCCGCCTGCAGCGCGTCGACGTCGACCTCCGGTGGCCGCGGCGCGCCGCGCCGGCCCTGGGGCACCCGGACGACGAAGTGGAGCCGGGTGAGCACCGACTCGGTGGACCAGGCGGTGTACTCGATCGACGTGCCGCCCAGCCGCTCGAGCAGCACCTGCTGCATCCGGGTGCGGACCTCGGTGGTGTAGCGGTCGCGGGGCAGGTAGACCAGCGCCGACCAGAACCGCCCGGCCGGGTCGCGGCGCAGGAACAGCCGTGTCTGCCGGCGCTCCTGCAGGTACAGCACCGCCATCGCGACGGGCAGCAGCTCGTCGGTGCCGATCTGCAGCAGCTCGTCGCGCGGGTAGGTCTCCAGGACGTCGAGGAGCGCCTTGCCGGTGTGGCTGTCGGCGGGCACGCCGGAGCGGGCGATCACCTCGGCCACCCGGCGCCGCACCAGCGGCACGTCGAGCACGCTGGTCGTGTACGCGGCGGTGGGGAACAGGCCGACCAGGCGGTGCTGGCGGGGGTTGCCGTCGGCGTCGGGCAGGGTGACGACGACGAGGTCCATCCACGCCCGGCGGTGCACCGGCGAGCGGGCGTCGGCCTTGGTCACGGCCAGCAGCTGCGGCCCGGTCGAGCGCCGGGCCTCCGGCGCGGCCAGGACGGCGGCGCTCATGTCGGTGTCGCTGCGCAGCACGCCCAGCCCCGTCCCGGGGACGGCGCGCACCGCGCTCTTGCCCCGCGAGGGCGCCGGCTCGACGTCGCGGGCGCCGAGGAAGACGAAGTTGCCGTCGGCCAGCCAGCGCAGCAGCGCCGCCGCCTCGGCCGGGTCGTCGGCCGGGTCCGCCGCCTCGCGGCGCTCGCCGGCCAGCGCCTCCAGGCGGCCGGCCAGCTCCAGCGCCCGGGTGCGCAGCTTGCCGGCGTCCTCGTCGACCGCCCGGACGTCGGCGAGCACCGCGCGCAGCCCGGCCACGAGGTCGTCGGCGGCCTCGTCGTCCAGCGGCCCGTCGAGGACGACGGCCATCCACGACTCGGGCAGGGCGTCCGGGCCCAGGCCCTCGGGGGAGGCGGTGTCGCAGAACTCGCGGATGCGGCCGGTCAGGTCCCGGCGGACGACGACGACCGGGTGCACCACGTGCGCCAGCCCGATGCCCTGCCGGACCACCTCGGCGGTGACCGAGTCCACCAGGAAGGGCATGTCGTCGGTGACGATCCGGACGACCGCGGCCGGCCCGCCCGTCCCGGCCGCGTCGGGGGTCCGTTGCACGTCCACCGTCGCCGAACCCTGCGGGCGCACCTCGGCCAGCCGGAGGTGGCCGAGCGCCAGCGCGGCGAGCTCCTCGGGGTCGTGGCCGAGCACCTCGGCCGCGGGCTCGCTCCAGTAGTAGCGCTGCAGCAGGGCGGGGACGTCCCCGGGGGAGCAGCCGGGCGGCAGCGGCGCAGACCCGGCGGCGGTCTCGGCCGCCCGGGCCAGCAGCTCGCGCTTCTCGGTCCGCTCGGCCTCCAGCGCGGCGAGCTCGGTGGGAGCCGCCGCACCGCCCCCGCGCGCGTTCCCCGGGGTGGCCGGAGCAACGTCGGTGGTGCTCGCCATGGAGGCCCACGCTAGCCGAAGGCCCCCCTTCCCCCCACCGCTCGCGAGCTCGCGGCGGGTCCCCGAAGGGGGTCTAGCGGTCGAGCACCTGGTCGGCCACCCAGCCGACGACGGCCAGGATGAGCCCGCCGAGGATCGCGGTGCCGAACCCGTCGACGGTCAGCCGGTCGGTGACCCCCGCCGTGATGGCGAGCAGCGCGGCGTTGATGACCAGCAGGAACAGGCCGAGGGTGAGGATGACGAACGGCAGCGAGAGCAGCCGCAGGATCGGTCCCACGATCGCGTTGACGACGCCGAAGACCAGGCCGATCCACAGGTAGGTTCCGAACTCGCCGAGCGGTCCGTCGGGGTTGGGGGTCACCCCCAGCCCCTCCGGGATGTGGAAGTAGGCCATCCCGTAGAAGGCCGCCGCGAGGATCACGACCTTCAGCGCGAACTTGATCACCGGGTCACGCTAGCGCCGCCATCCCTCCGCTTCCCGCATCTGACGCGCTCTACCGCTCTCTAGCGTCGTCGCTAGACGAGCGCAGACGACGGCCGCGGTGCCACGATGGGGGACCGGTCGGGGAGCCGGCCGGACCCGGCGGGAGGAGGCGGTCCCCCTGGCCGAGCGCGTGGTCGTGATCGGCGCCTCCGCCGGCGGCATCGAGGCCCTGCAGCAGGTCGTGGCCGCGCTGCCGGCGGACCTGCCGGCCGCCGTCCTCGTGGTGGTGCACGTGCAGCCGAGCTCGGAGAGCGTGCTGCCGCGGGTGCTGTCCCGCGTCGGCGCGCTCCCCGCCCGCCATCCCCGCGAGGGGGACCGGCTGGAGGCGGGGGAGATCCTCGTCGCCCCGCCGGACCGCCACATGGTGGTGCGCGACTCCCGCGTGCACCTCTCGTCGGGGCCCCGGCAGAACCGCCAGCGACCGGCGGTGGACGCGCTGTTCCGCAGCGCGGCCACCGCGTACGGGCCGGGCGTCGTGGCGGTGGTCCTCTCCGGGGCGCTGGACGACGGGGCGGTCGGCGCCGCCGTCGTCGCCGCCAACGACGGCACCGTGCTGGTGCAGGAGCCGTCGGAGGCCCGGGTGAGCAGCATGCCGCGGGCCGCCCTGCGCGCGGTGCGGCGGGCCCGCGCCCTCCCGTCGGCGGAGCTCGGCCCCGCCGTCGACGACTTCGTGCGCCGGCCGGACCCCGCCGACCCGGTCCCCCGCGTGCAGGAAGGACGCCTCCCCATGCCCACCGGCCCCACCGCGACGACCGACCTCGGCGTCCCCGCGGCGCTCGGCTGCCCCGAGTGCCAGGGCGGCATGTACGAGTCCGTCCCCGACGGCACCGTGACCTACACCTGCCACGTCGGCCACACCTGGTCGGCGCAGACGCTGCTCGACGCGCAGCGGCAGGCCGTCGAGGGGGCGGTCTACAACGCGGCGTCGAAGCTGATGGAGATCGCGGCGGTCCATCGGCGCCTCGCCGAGCTGGCCGAGCGGCGGGGCGACGGCGATCCCGGGGAGCACCGGCGCGCCGCGGCGGCGGCCGAGGACCGGGCGCAGCGCATCCGCGAGCTGGCCACCGAGAGCCCCCACCCCGACCCGGAGCCCTAGGGGACCGGGGTCTGCGTGTACGCCGCCAGCCGCCAGCCGTCGTCGGACCGGACGTAGGTGCTGGTCATCGCGCCGACGAACGGGGGCTCGGACTCGTCGCGCCACGCCCGGCCGGTGTAGACGAGCACCGCGGCAGACGCCCCGGCAGCCACCACCCGCGCGCTCTCGATCTCGAAGCGCTGCCAGGGCGGCGAGCCGCGCAGCGCCTCCACCACGGCGTCGCGGTCGGCCACGGCGCCGTTGGCCAGCACCATGACGCCGTCGTCGGTCATCAGGGAGCCGTAGAAGTCCGCACCGCTGCCGTCGCGCAGGGATTCCCAGCCGCGGTGCTCCAGCGCGAGCAGCTCGCGGGTCAGGTCGTCGTCCGTCATGCGCAGGGGGCTGCCCGCCGACGACACGCGCTACACCGTTCTACGGATGTCTACGGCGATCGCTAGACGGCCCCATACGGTGCTCGACGTGGACCCCGTGCGGAACCCCTACGCGCCCGGGGCGGGGCAGCGCCCGCCCGAGCTCGCCGGCCGCGACGGCGAGCTCTCGGCGTTCGACGTCGTCCTCGAGCGGATCGCCCACGGCCGGCCGGAGCGCTCGCTCGTGCTCACCGGCCTGCGCGGGGTGGGCAAGACCGTGCTGCTCAACCAGCTCCGCTCGGCCGCCATCGGTCGCGGCTGGGGGACCGGCAAGATCGAGGCCCGTCCCGACCAGTCGCTGCGCCGCCCGGTGTCCTCGGCGCTGCACATGGCGCTGCGCGAGCTGCGCCACCCCGACCAGGACTCCATGGACGCCGTCCTCGGCGTGGTCAAGGCCTTCGCGCTGCGCCAGCAGCCGGACGCCAAGGTGCGCGACCGGTGGCAGCCCGGCATCGACGTGCCGCCGGCGAGCGGCCGGGCCGACTCCGGCGACATCGAGATCGACCTGGTGGAGCTGCTCAGCGACGCCGCCGGGCTCGCCGCCGACGTGGGCAAGGGCATCGCGCTGTTCATCGACGAGATGCAGGACGTGCAGCCCGACGACGTCTCGGCCATCTGCGCCGCCTGCCACGAGCTGTCCCAGCAGGGGGCGCCGCTGATCGTCGTCGGCGCCGGCCTGCCGCACCTGCCGGCGGTGCTGTCGGCGTCCAAGAGCTACTCGGAGCGGCTGTTCCGCTACCTGCGGATCGACCGGCTCGACCGGGCCGCCGCCGACCGGGCGCTGCTCGCCCCGGCCGAGCGGGAGGACGTCACCTTCGAGCCGGCGGCGCTCGACGCCCTCTACGCGGCCGCCGACGGCTACCCGTACTTCGTGCAGGCCTACGGCAAGGTCACCTGGGACGTCGCGGCCGCCTCGCCGATCACCGCCGACGACGTCGCCATGGCGGCCCCGGTCGCCGAGGCCGAGCTGGCCGTGGGCTTCTTCGGCTCCCGCTACGACCGCGCGACGCCGGCCGAGCGGGAGTACATGCACGCCATGGCCGAGCTCGGCGGCCCGCAGGGCACCGCCGTCGCCACCTCGGAGGTCGCGGTGTCGCTGGGCCGCAAGCCGGCCTCGCTGTCGCCGGCGCGCGACTCGCTGATCAAGAAGGGGCTGGTCTACTCGGCCGAGCGCGGCCAGATCGCGTTCACCGTGCCGCACTTCGGCCGCTACCTGCTCACGCACCCCGACTAGGAGCGCCGGGACGGGTCGGCATGACCCGGCGCTCGGACGGGCACCCGGCGAGCCGTGCCGACGTGGGTGGAAGCGGGGCTGTGGGGGCTGCTGGGCGGCGCCGCCCTCGTGCTGGGGGCGCTGGTCGCCTGGTTCGTCCGCGTCCCGCAGGCGGTGATCGCGTCGGTCATGGCCTTCGGCTCCGGCGTGCTCGTCTCGGCGGTCGCCTTCGACCTCATGCAGGAGGCGGCGGAGACCGGCGGGCTGGCCGCCGCCGGGTTCGGCTTCCTCGCCGGCTCGCTGGCCTACGTCGGCGCCAACGCCCTGCTGGCGCGGCGCGGCGCGCGGCACCGCAAGCGCTCGGGCGGCGACCCCGACGAGGACCAGCCCAGCGAGCAGGAGCAGGCCGGCAGCGGCACCGCGATCGCCGTCGGCGCGCTGCTCGACGGCGTCCCCGAGTCGGCCGTGCTCGGCATCGGCCTGCTCAGCGGCGGCGGGGTGAGCCTGTCGGTGCTCGCCGCCGTGTTCATCTCCAACGTGCCCGAGGGGCTCTCCAGCGCCGCGGGCATGAAGCGCAGCGGGCGCTCGGCGCGGTACGTGTTCGGGCTGTGGGGCGCGATCGCCGTGGTCAGCGGCATCGCGGCGCTGGTGGGCTACGCCGCGCTGGGCGCCGCCTCGCCCCAGGTCATCGCGTGGATCACCGCGGTCGCCGCGGGGGCGATCCTGACCATGGTGGCCGACACGATGATCCCCGAGGCGTTCGAGCGCACCCGCACGTGGACCGGGGTGATCACCACCCTCGGCTTCCTGGTGGCCTTCGCCATCGAGGTGGCGGGGTAGGAACGGGTCATGCCCGAGCCGCGCGACCCCGAGCTCACCACGGTCCCCGTCGCGGGGGGCGACCTCGCCGTCCTGCGGTGGGCGGCGGACCGCCCGCACGCGCCGGTCGCCGTGCTGCTGCACGGCATCACCTCCAACGCCCTGGTGTGGGCGCGGGTCGCCGCGGAGCTGGCGGGGGAGTTCGAGATCGTCGCGCCCGACCTGCGCGGCCGCGCCGCATCGGCGGCGCTGCCGCCGCCGTACGGGCTGGCCGCGCACGCCGACGACCTCGCCGCCGTGCTCCGCCGGGACGGGGACGCCGTGCTCGTCGGCCACTCCATGGGCGCGTTCGTCGCCACGCTGGCCGCCTCCGGCGTCGTGCGCGACCGGGTGCGCGGCCTCGTGCTCGTCGACGGCGGCCTGCCGTTCCCCCAGCCCCCGGGGGAGGACGTCGACGCGATGCTGGCCGCGCTCCTGGGCGGCACGCTCGACCGGCTGGCGACGACGTTCCCCGACCTGGCCGCCGTCCGGGCCTTCTGGGCGCGGCACCCGACCGTCGGGCCGTGGGTCGACGTCCCGTCGGTGGCCGCCTTCCTGGCCCGCGACCTCACCGGCTCGCCGCCGGCGCTGCGCAGCGCCGTCGTCCCGGAGGCCGTGCGGGTCGACGGCGCCGACCTGCTGGCGAACGAGCGGGTGCTGGAGGCCACCGCCGACCTGCCGGTCCCGGCCACGCTGCTGTGGGCGCCCCGCGGGACGACCGACGCGCCGCCCGGGCTCTACGACGAGCACCGGCTGGCCCGGCTCGGCGCCGACCGGCAGGGCGTGACCGCGGTGCCCGTGCCCGACACCAACCACGACTCGATCGTCTGGGCCGCGGAGGGCGTGGCCGCCGTCGCCGCCGCGGTCCGGGCGGCCGCGGCCCGCTAACCGGCCGGCGGCACGAGCGGCGGCAACCGCTCGGGGCCGGCCTCCGGCGGCCGGGGCCCGTCGAGGGGGTGCGCCCGCACCGCCAGGACGGCGACGTCGTCCTCGACGCGGTCGCCGACCAGCTCGGCGAGCAAGCGGTCGCACAGCTCGGGCAGGGGGGTGCCGGCCCCGGCGGCCAGGAGCCGCCGCACCCGGGCACGGCCCTCGTCCAGCGGCACCCCGCGGCGCTCGAACAGGCCGTCGGTGAACAGCAGCAGGGTGCTGCCCTCGGGGAGCGGCGCCCGCCCGTCGGCGCGCGGGCCGCGCCAGCCGATGCCCAGCGGGGGGCCGACCGGGGACTCCAGGTCGTGCACGGTGCCGTCGTCGAGCAGGAGCATCGGCATCGGGTGGCCGGCCGAGGCCCAGCGCAGCCGGCGCAGCCCCGAGCGGCGGTCGGCGTCGTCCTGCTCCACGCGGCACACCAGCGCCGTGGCCAGCGTGGGCACCGCGAGGCCCACCAGGGCGTGGTCGACGCGGCGCAGGACGCCGGCCGGCTCCTCGCGACGGTCGAACGCGATGCCCCGCACGAGCGTCTTGACCTGCCCCATGGCGGCGGCGGCCTCGATGTCGTGGCCCATGACGTCGCCGATGACCAGCACCGTGTCGCCGTCGGGCTGGAGGAACGCGTCGTACCAGTCCCCGCCGATCGAGACGCCCTCGGTGGCGGGCCGGTAGCGGACGGCCAGCTCCAGGCGGTCCGGCTGCACCGGCGGCGACAGGAGGCTGCGCTGCAGCCGCTCGGCGACCTGCTGGTTGGCCGCCGCCAGGCGGGCGTTGTCCAGCGCGAGACCGGCCCGCCGCGAGGCGACCTCCGCCGTGCGGAGCTCGGCGTCGGTGAACGGCCCGCGCTCCGGCCCGTTCACGAGCGTGAGCGCGCCGATCAGCTCGCCGCGGGCCACCAGCGGGAACGCCGCGGCCGCGGCCGGCCGGAGCGGGGCGAGCGCCCGGCGGCTCTCCTCGTCGCCCACCATCGCCTCGACGAGCTCGGGGGTGAGCTGCTGGACGACCACCGGCTCGAGCTCGCGCATCAACCGCGGGACGGGTGCCGCCTCCCGGTTGGACGCCACCCGCAGGTCGGCGTACCGGTGCATCGCCTCGACCATGGCCGGGTCGCGGTGCGCCCGCCCGACGTCGCGCCGCCGCCCGTCCGGCTCGATCACGCTCACCAGGCACCAGTCGGCCAGCAGCGGGACCACCAGGTGGGCGAAGCGGTCGACCGCCTCGTCGGTGTCGGTGGTCGACGTCATCGCCAGGTTGATGTCGCCCAGCAGCATGATGTGCCGCCCGGCCTCCTCGGCCCGCGCGGCCGCCGCCACGCGCTCCTCCTCGCCGCGGCGGCGGGCGGTGACGTCGTCGTAGGTGACCACCAGCCCGGCGTCGGTGAGGAAGGCGTCGGCCCGGAACCACTTGCCCAGGGGCCCGAACCACGCCTCGGTGCTGCCGGACGCGCCCGTCCGCCGGACCCGGGTGTAGAGCTCCTCGAACGGGCCGCCGACCGCCTCGGGGAACTCGTGCCAGATGCCGCGCCCGAGCAGGTCGCCGACGGTGCGGTCGAGGACGCGGGCCCCGGCCGGGTTGACGTAGCGGAACCGCCAGTCGTCGTCGAGGACGAACAGCGGCCGGTCCATGCCCTCGACCGCCTGCACCAGCAGGTCGCCCGAGGGGTTCCCGACCGCGTCCCCGTCCATGGCACCACTCTGCCCCATGCCCGCGCGGGCGCCGCACCGTGATCGTTTCGTGCCCGCCCGCACGCCGCCGCCGCTTGGCAGCGGCCGTGACCCCCGCCACACTGCTCCTGTCCACCCGCCCCGCGCAGGGGCCGGGCGGTGCTCCAACAGCGGGGCCGGGAAGCGCCGACGGTTGGAGGCTGGGGTGGCCGAGCAGCAGCCCCCGGCCGGGATCCTCGCGGCGAGCGCCCCGCCGTTGCGCGTGGTGCAGGGCGAGGGCGGCCGGATCTCCCACGCGACCCTCGCCGACGTGCTCGAGGCGATGCCGGCGGCGTTCTTCCTGCTCGACGGCGAGTGGCGGTTCCGCTACGTGAACACCGAGATGGACCGGCTGCTCTCCCGCCCGCGGGAGGAGCTGATCGGCCGGTCGATCTGGGACGTCTACCCGCGGATGGTCGGCAGCGCGTTCGAGACCGCCTACCGGGACGCCGCCGCCACCGGCCGGCCCGTGGCGTTCGAGGCGCCCTACGTCGGCGAGCGCAGCGGCTGGTACGAGGTGCGGGCCTGGCCCGGTCCCGACGGGCTGGCCGTCTACTTCCTCGACGTCACCGCCCGGCACGAGGCGCAGGAGGCCGCCCGCCGCGCGACGGCCCGGCTGGGGCTGCTGGCCCGCGTGAACGCCGAGGTGTCCGGTGCCCTCGACGGGACCTCGGCGCTCGGCCGGCTGGCCCGGCTCGTCGTCCCCACCCTCACCGATGCGTGCATCGTGACGGTGGTCGACCGCGACGGCCGCGCCCGCGACGTCGGGTCGTGGCACGCCGACGCGGGCCGGCGCGAGCTCCTGCACCGCTACGCGGCGGTGCGCATGGAGACGCTGCCGCCGGACTCACCGGTGGCCCGGGCGCTGGCGACGGGCACGCAGGTGACCGAGCCCGTGGCCGACGTGCTCGCGCTCATGCGGCCGGGGCCGGCCCGCGACTTGCTCGAGCGGCTCGGCCCCGACCGGGCGAGCGTGCTCCCGCTGCCCGCGGCCGACCGCACCGTCGGCGTCCTGACCCTCTACCACGACCCGGGCCGGGTGCTCGACGACGAGGACCTGGAGACGGCGCGGGAGGTCGCCGCCCAGGCCGGGCGGGCCGTCGACCGCGTGCACCGGCAGAGCGAGCAGGCCAAGCTGGCCGAGGCGCTGCAGCGCAGCCTGCTCACCGATCCCCCGGCGGTGCCCGGGACCGAGGTCGTCGTGCGCTACGTCCCCGCCGCCGAGGCCGCCCGGGTCGGCGGGGACTGGTACGACGCCTTCCACCTGCGCGACGGCACGGCCGCGGTCGTCATCGGCGACGTCGTCGGCCACGACACCGCCGCGGCCGCCGCCATGGGGCAGCTGCGCGGCCTGCTGCGCGGGATCGCCCACCACAGCGGCGCGGGCCCGCGGGAGGTGCTGCGCGGCCTGGACGAGGCCATCGCCGCGATGCACACCGGCACGCTGGCGACCGCCGCGGTCGCGCAGCTCGGCGGGCTGACCGGCGGCCCGGTGCGGGTGCGCTGGGCCAGCGCGGGCCACCCCCCGCCGTTCCTCCTCGCGCCCGACGGCGCGATCGACGTGCTCGGCGGGCCGCTGGGCGACCTCATGCTGGGCGTCGACCCGTCCGCCGACCGCGCCGAGCACGTGCTCGACCTGGCCCCCGGCACGGTCCTGCTGCTCTACACCGACGGCCTCATCGAGCGGCGGGGCCGGACGCTCGACACCGGGCTGGAGCGGTTGCGGGGCGCGCTGGCGGCGCTGGCCGGCCGGCCGCTCGCCGAGCTCTGCGACGAGCTGCTCGACCGGATGCTGGAGGGCACCCCGCAGGACGACGTCGCCCTCGTCGCGGTCCGCGTCCGGCCGGGGGCCTGAGCCTCACCCCCGCGGGGCAGGGCGTGGTTGGGCGGGCCGCTTCCTGGGCACCGAGAGGAGGTCCCAGAAGAAGGACGGCGACCGGAGGAGGCATGGCTCGCATGACCTGGCCATTACGGCCGTTGCCGGATGGTCGCGGGGAGGTCTGGCGCTGGCACCTCGGGGCGGTCGGTGAGCTGCCCGCGGCACGGTCGGTGCTGCGGAGCAGGCTGGACGACGTCGGCTTCCCGAGAGACCCCGACGACCCCGCCGCCGAGCAGCTCATCCTCGCTTTCGACGAGCTCGCCTCCAACGCGCTGCGGCACGGCGAGACGCCGGTGGTGGCCACGGTCGTCGCCGGCAGCGGCGGCTGGCTGCTCGACGTCAGCGACCGCGACGCGGAGACGATGCCCGTGCCCGCGGTCGACCGCGACCCCGCGCAGGGCGGCCTCGGGCTGCACCTGGTGGCCCGGCTGTCGGTCGCGCACGGCTGGTACGTCGACGGCAGCTGCAAGCACGTCTGGGCCTGCCTGCCCACCGAGATCCGGGAGCGCAGCGCGGCCCTCGTGTGAGCGGTGTTCCACGTGCAACAGGCGGTCCCCGGGAAGCCCGAAGGGCCCCACCCGCGCGACGGGTGGGGCCCTTCGGGCGGTCGGGTGTCAGGCCACGACGAGCGACAGGCCGCCCTTGCCGTAGCCGGGGACCTCGACGACGAGGTCGATCCGGTTGAAGTTCGCCAGCATGCCGGCGATGTCGGCGTCGATCTCGTCGCCCGGGACGAACAGCTTGTGCAGCTTCGAGTGCGGCGCGCCCGGGGTGTTGAACAGCGCGGACAGGACGTTGACCACCTCGTGCAGCGCCTCGGCCATCAGCCCGCTGAGCTCGCCGTCCTCCTCCACCGCGTCCTGGCAGCCGCCGGGGGGAAGCAGGGCCAGCGCGCCGCCGGTGTAGGCGGAGGCGGCGAGGTCGAGGACGCACAGGGCGTTGACCGCCATCTGCGGGTCGACGTACACCGCCACCGACACCGGGCTCTTCGGGGTCGGGGTGACCGGCGCGCCCGGGCTGACGGTGACCGGCTTGCCCAGCAGGCCCGCGAGCATGTCGCGGACGTCCTTGGCGGCCGGCAGATGGACGGTGCCGGTGGTCACGCGATCACCCCGTCGAGGGCGTCCTTGAACGTCTCCTCGTTGAACGGCTTGGCGATGAGGAACAGCGCGCCGGCGTCGGCGGCCCGGTCCCGCATCTCCTGCGAGCCCTCCGAGGTGACGAACCCGAACGGCACGGTCGAGCCCGAGGAGCGCAGCGCCTGCAGGCACTCGATGCCGGTCATGTTCGGCATGTTCCAGTCCGACAGCACCAGGTCGGGCTGCTCGGAGCCGACCTTGGCCAGCGCGTCGGCGCCGTCCTCGGCCTCGACGATGTCGTGGTCGTCGTAACCGGCCTGGCGCAGGGTGCGGATGACGATCTGCCGCATCACGCGGCTGTCGTCGGCGACGAGGATCTTCACAGGGACACCTCTTCCGTGATGCGGATCAGTTGTGGGAACCGGGCAGGGCCGGGAGCGCGCCCTGCACGGAGATGGCGACCGGCTCGCCCCGCCAGAGGACGTCGATGCGCACGACGTCGGCGGGGTTCCGGACGGCGGGGGCCTGGCCGACCTCGGGCAGGCTGAGCGCCGACGGGCCGGGGAGCGCGGCCTTGACGTTGCCGCCGACGACGTTGGCGATCTCGCCGAAGGCGTCGACGACGTCGAGGTGCTCGAGCACCTCGGGCGCGGCCGGCCCGAGGAGGGCCCGGGTGAGCTCCTCCGCCGTCCGCACCCCGGTGGTCAGGACGACGCTGCCGGTCCACGGGCCGACGACGTCGACCCAGCTGGAGAGCACCTCGGCCGGCAGCTCGCCGGGCAGGGGGACGAGCAGCTCCTCCTCGCCGACCAGCGCGATCCAGGCCTCGCCGGCGATGGAGTGCACGGTCGCCTCGTCCATCAGCTCGGGGATGACCGGCCGCGCGTGCACGCCGGTGTCGAACGACGTCGTCACAGGACGACCTCCTGGGGGAGCAGGCCGAGCAGCGCGAGCTTGTCGCGGATGGCGTCGGCGGTGAACGGCTTGATCACGTACTCGTGGGCGCCGGCGGCCAGCGCGCGCACGATCTGCGTGTGCTCGCTCTCGGAGGTGACCATCATCATGGTCATCGAGCGCCAGGCCGGGTTGGCGCGGACGGCGGAGACGAACTGCAGGCCGTCCATCACCGGCATGTTCCAGTCGATGGTGGCCAGGTCGGGGACCCAGCCCTCGTCGAGGACGTCCAACCCCTCCCGCCCGTTGCCGGCGTCGCGGACCTCGTACCCGAGGTTCTCCAGGATGGAGGTGACGATCCGGCGCATGGCGCGGGAGTCGTCGATGACCAGAGCACGCATTCCTCAAGCCCCCTTCAGCGGGCGGTAGGCGGAGCTGCGGCCGATGACGACCCGCTCCCATCTGTCATCGACGCCGAGGGTGGTCTCCGCGGCGCCCAGGAACAGCCAGCCGTCGGGGCGCATCAGGTCGCGCACCCGGCGGAGGATCGACTGCTTCGTCGGCAGGTCGAAGTAGATGAGCACGTTGCGCAGGTAGACCACGTCGAACGGGCCCATCCGCGGCAGCGGGGCGGCGAGGTTGCACTCGGCGGCGGTGACCATCCGCTTGAGCGCCGGCGCCACCTCCCACTCGGTGCCGACCCGGCTGAAGTGGCGCACCAGCATCGGCGCGGGCAGGCCGCGGTTGACCTCGAGCTGGCTGAACCGGCCGGCCCGGGTCCGGTCGACCATCTCGCGGGAGAGGTCGGTGGCCATGATCGAGACCCGCGACGCCGCGTTCGGCAGCGCGTCCTCGAGGAGCATGGCGATCGTGTACGGCTCCTGCCCGCTGGAGCAGGCGGCCGACCAGATCTTCAGCGGCTCCGACGCCCCGCGGGCCGCCACCAGCGCCGGCAGCACCGTCGAGGTCAGCGCGGTGAACGGGTCGCCGTCGCGGAACCAGGACGTCTCGTTCGTGGTCAGCGCCTCGACGATCCTGCGGGTCGCGTCCGGGTCGGGACGGGTCCGCACGGAGTCGACGAGCTTGCCGACGTCGGGCAGCCCCATGGCCCGGGCCACGGGCAGCAGGCGCGCCTCGACGAGGTACTCCTTGCCCGGCTGCAGGACGATCGCGCTCTCCCTGTGCACCAGCTGGCGCACCCAGTCGAAGCTCGTGGTCGCAAGTGTCATCGCCGGCCTCCGACCGTCGCAGGGGTGGGAGCGCTCGTGGGCAGACCGGACAGGTGCCGGCCGATCGCCTCGGCGACCCGGTCAAGGGGAAGGACCTCGTCGGCGTAGCCGGCCTGGGTGACCGCGCCCGGCATGCCCCAGACCACGGAGGTCGCCTGGTCCTGAGCGAGCACCGTGCCGCCGGCCGAGCGGATCGCGCCCGCGCCGGTGCGGCCGTCGGAGCCCATGCCGGTGAGCACCACGCCGAGGACGGCGCCGTCGTAGGCGGCGACCGCCGAGCGGAACAGCGGGTCCACGGCGGGGCGGCAGAAGTTCTCCGGCGGGTCCTGGGTCAGCGCGGTGACGGGGCCGCGGCCCGACGTGCGGACGACGAGGTGCCGGTCGCCGGGGGCCAGGTGCACGGTCCCGGGCTGCAGCGGCGTGCCGTCGACGGCCTCCACGACGCGCAGCGCGCTGAGCCGGTCGAGGCGCTGGGCGAACTGGCGGGTGAAGACCGGCGGCATGTGCTGCACGAGCAGCACGGGCACCGGCAGCGACGCCGGCAGCGTGGGGAGCACCCGGGCCAGCGCCTCGGGGCCCCCGGTGGAGGAGCCGATCACGAGGACGGCGGGCTTGCGGCGCGGGCCGGTGCGCGGCACCGGGGGCGGGGCCACCGGGGCGGGGGCGGCGGCCCGCGGGCCCGGCGTCGCCGGCCGGCCGAGCAGCGCCTTGATCTTGGGGATGAGCTGCTGGCGGACGCTCTCCATCGACTGCGCCACGCTGCCGACGTTGGCCGGCTTGGTCACGTAGTCGTTGGCGCCGGCGGAGAGCGCGTCGAGGGTGGCCGACGCGCCCCGCTCCGTGAGCGTGCTGAACATGATGATCGGGACGCGGCTGCGCGCGCCGCGGATCGCGCGGACCGCCTCGATGCCGTTCATCTCCGGCATCTCGATGTCCATCGTGACCAGGTCGGGCTTGAGCTGCTCGAGCTTGGCGAGAGCCACCCGGCCGTTCACGGCGGTGCCGACGACCTCGATGGACGGGTCCTCGGAGAGCACGTCGGTCACGATCTTCCGCACGACGACCGAGTCGTCGACGACCATCACCCGGATCGGGTCCACGCGTGTCCTCCTGCTTCTGCTGGGCGCCAGCCCAGCAGGCTGTCGATTTCTGTATCGGCATCCACGGCCCCTGCTTGAGCGGGAGGCGCGTGAAATCTGAGAATTGTCGGGAATGCGCAGGTGGCCGGGGTCGCGGACGGAATTCCCCGGCCGGGTCGTCGGCCCCGCCGGCCGTCCGGGGCGTCGCGCCGGCCCGCCTGCGCGTCGCGGCTCGGGGCGGTCGTGGTGGGTGCGGCGGCGGTCACGGTGGGCGGCGGCCGGCGGGCCGGCGGTCCGATCTCCCCCCGCCCGGCCGGCCGGTGGCGTCGCGGGGCCCGCCGCGGTGCGCCGGGGACCGGTCCTGGCGCCCGCGGTGCCGACCGGCCCGCACACGGGGACGAGGCCCACCCGCGGCGTCGTCGCCGTCCGCGGGTCGCGGGACAGCACGAGCGGCCGCAGGGCCGGCGAGGCGGGGGCATGGGGGTCCGTCCGGGGCGGGCCCCCGCCGCCGGGGGGTCCGGCGGATCCGTGGGGGGCGACTGGCTGGGGCCCGACCAGCGTGACCGGACGGACTCGTAACCGGCCCGCGCAACGCCGCGCCGGCGCCATTCTTTATCCGCCCGCGACCATTCCCGGAAATTGTCGGAATGTCGACGCGGGGAGGGCGGTCACCGCATTGTCGACAAAGCGCGGGCGGGAGCGGCGGTCAGCGCTGCCCGGTGACCCGCAGCCAGGGGGCGCGCAGCACGGCCAGCGACCGCTCGTCGAGGAGGTCGGCCATCACGACCGCCTGCACGCAGCCGGCGACGGCGTTCCAGACGCCGTGCGCGCCGTCGCGGCCGTCGAAGCCGCCGGCGGTGAACGCCCTGACGGCGTGCAGCTGGGCGGCGGCCAGCGTGCGGGTGCGGCCGGAGACGTGCGCCGCCCAGCAGGCGTCGTGCATGGCGCTCGCCCACGGCCGGCGCTCGGTCCGCCCCTCGTCGACGGCGGCGCGCCAGCGGCCGCGGCCGGCGGCGTCCAGCTCGGCGACGGCGGCCAGCAGGCCGGCCAGCCCGGCGGTCGCCGGACCGAGCTCGGGCAGGCCGCCCCAGCCGACGGCCGCGCGGTGGTAGGCGGCGGTGAGCTCGCGGTGGACCAGCGGCGGCAGCACGTCCTGCGCCCAGAAGCCGATCGCGGCGTCGGCCAGGACGTCGGCGGCCTCGGCGCGGACGACGTCGTCGACGACGGCCGGGTGCTCGGGCCCGAGGACGTCCTCGCGCAGCAACCGCTCGAGGGTCGGCGCGTTGCCGATCGTGCCCCGCTCCAGCTGCTCGACCAGGACGGCGGCGCGGTCCTCCGCGGCGGCCACCCGGCCGGCGACCCCGCTGACGTGCGGCACGCCGGTGGCCAGCTCCCGGGCCCGGCGCGACCGGACGGCGAGGACCCCGCGCTGCTCGGGCGAGGCCTCCCGGCCCGGGTGGGCGGAGGCCAGGCGCTCGAGCGTCGCGGCGTCGGCGTTCAGACCCGTGAGCAGCACCTCGGCGACGTTCCGGCCGGCCGGCAGGCGGACCAGGTCGAACGCGAGCGTCGCGGCACTGACCAGCGAGTAGGGCACGGCGACGCCTCCAGCGGGCTCCCGGGAAGTGGGCCCGTCCACTGTGACGGTCCGGAGCCGTCCACGCCATGCGGCCGTCACCCGTTCGCCGGAGGTGCGGTGCGGGACAGCCGCGTGTCCGGCTGCTTTCGGTCTCCGGTCGATCGCGCAGCGTGACGGGGTCCGGGCGCGGGGGCGCGGTCCGGTCGACCGCCGTCCGGGTCGAGCCGGGCCGCAGCAGCCCCCGGACGCGCGCCACCCCCGGCCCCGCCCTGGGTGGGCGGGACCGGGGGTGGCGAGGTGCTGGGACGGCGCCCTGCAGGGGCCGTCGGTCAGGCGGAGACGGCCTTCTGCACGTCCAGGGCGAGCAGCAGCTGCCCGTCCAGCTTGTACGCGCCGCGGATCAGCTCGCGCGCCTGGCCGTCGAGGGTGTCCGGCGGGGTCTCGAAGTCCTTGGCGTCGACGTCGACGACGTCGGCGATCGAGTCGACGAGCAGGCTGACGGCCTCCCCGTGCAGCCGGACGACGATGACGACGGCGTCGGTGCCCTCGGGCCGCGGCGGGCGGCCGAGCCGCTCGCGCAGCTCGATGGCGGTGACGACCTGGCCGCGCAGGTTGATCAGGCCGGCGACGGCCGGGGGCGCGAGCGGCACCCGGGTCAGGCCCTGGCTGCGCAGCACCTCCTGCACGTGCTCGACCTCGACGCCGTACAGGTCGCCGTCCAGCCAGAAGGTGGCCAGCTGACCGCTCGTCGCGGGCGCGGGCGTGGCGGTGGGAGCGGGCACGGTCAGACCTCCAGCAGCGGGGCCGCGACACCGTCGGTCGCCGGCGAGTGGTCGGGGGCGGAGTAGAAGGCCGGGTCGGCGGCGAGGATCGCGGCGCGGACGTCGAGCAGCTCGGTCACCTTGTCGCCGAGGACGGCGGAGCCGAGCAGGCCCAGGTCGTCGATGTCGCTGCGGACGGCGGCCTCGCCGTCGACGATGTCGAGGATCTCCTCGACCACGATGGCGACGCTGCGCCCGTGGTCGGAGTAGACGATGACCTCGAGCACCTCGCGGTCGGTCTCGCCGTAGGCGCCGAGGTGCCGGTCCAGCCGCACCATCGGCAGGATCGCGCCGCGGTACTGCACGACCTCGCGGTTCCCGACCTTCTCCACCGTCTCGATGCGCACCTGCTCGAGCCGGGTGACGGTGTCGAGCGGGATCGCCACGCGCCGGCCACCACCGATGGCGGCCAGCAGCATCCGCTGGCGGTCCCGGTCGGTGCGCTCGGCCGCCGCGGCGGCCTCGCGGGACTCCTGGCGCTCGGTGGTCTCCGTGCGCAGGGCCCGGCGGGAGAGCGCCTGGACGTCGAGGATCAGCGCGATCGCGCCGTCGCCGAGGACGGTCGCCCCGGAGTACAGCCCGATGGACTTCAGCTGGCCGCCGAGGGCCTTGACCACGATCTCCTCGGTGTTGAGGACCCGGTCGACGACGAGGCCGAACCGGCGGCCCTCGGAGCGCAGCACCGCGATGACCACGTGGCCGTCGTGCCGGTCGCTCGGCAGCTCGAGGACGTCGGTGAGCCGGACGAGCGGCAGCAGCTCGCCGCGCAGCCGGTAGACCGGCGCGCCGCCGACCATCTCCACCGCGCTCGCCGCCTTCTCGGCGTCGAGGGCCACCAGCTCCTGGAGGCTGATCTGCGGGATGGCGTAGCGGTCGCCGGCGCACTCGACGGTGAGGGCCGGGACGATCGCCAGGGTCAGCGGGATGCGCAGCCGCATGCAGGTGCCCTGACCGGGCTGCGACTCGACCTCGATGGTGCCGCCGATGGACTCGATGTTGGTCTTGACGACGTCCATGCCGACACCGCGGCCGGAGACGTTGGTGACCGCCGCCGCCGTCGAGAACCCGGGCAGGAAGATCAGCTGGAGCAGGTCCTGCGGGCTCATCCGGTGCAGCGCGTCGGCGCTGATCAGGCCGCGCTCGACGGCCTTGGCGCCGATCCGCGCCGGGTCGATGCCGGCGCCGTCGTCGGCGACCTCGACCACGACCTGGCCGCTCTCGTGCTTCGCGCGCAGGGTGAGCACGCCCTCGGCGGGCTTGCCCTTGGCCTTGCGGACGTCGGCCGGCTCGATGCCGTGGTCGACGGAGTTGCGGACCAGGTGGGTCAGCGGGTCCTTGACCGCCTCGAGGAGGGTCTTGTCGAGCTCGGTGTCACGGCCCTCCATCTCCAGGCGGATGGTCTTCTTCAGCTGCAGGCCGAGGTCGCGGACGACGCGCGGCAGCTTCGACCAGATGTGGTCGATCGGCTGCATGCGCGTCTTCATGACGCCCTCCTGCAGCTCGCTGGCGATGAGGTTGAGCCGCTGCGAGGCGCGCACCAGGTCGGTGTCGGTCTGGCGGGCGACGTACTGGACGATCTGGTTGCGGGTGAGCACCAGCTCCCCGACCAGCAGCATGAGCTCGTCGAGCAGGTCGACGTCCACCCGGATCGTGCTGTCGGCGACGCCGCGGCGGCCGGCCTGGCCGGCGCCCTCACCGGCGCCCTCCGGGTGGTCGGGGTGGTCGTCGGCGGCCGGCCGGGGCTGCGGCACGCCGAGGTCGGCGGCGGGGGCCTCCACCGCCGGCTCCTGCGGCAGCTCGGGGAGGGCGGCCTCCGGGGCGGGGTCCGGCGCGGGGGCGAGGTCGTGCGCAGGGGCGACGGGCTCGGCCGGGGCGGCCGGGGTCTTGGCGGCCGGGGCCTTGGCGGCCGGGGCCTTGGCGGCCGGGGTCTTGGCGGCGGAGGTCTTGGGAGCGGCCTTCGCCGCCGGCTTGGCGGCTGCCTTGCGGGCGCGGGCAGCGGGCTTGGCCGCCGGCGCCTCCGGCGCGGGGGCCTCGACGGGCGCCGCGGCCGGGGTGGGAGCGGTGTCGTCCATCGCCGCGCTGATCTCCGCGACGACGCCCGAGACGTCGACGTCGCCCTCGCCGCCGGTCGCCTCGATCGACGTCAGCAGCGACCGGACGGTGTCCACCATCCGCAGCAGCACGCTGGTGCGGTGCGGGGTGAGGGCCAGCTCGCCGTCCCGGAGCCGGGAGAGCATGTTCTCCCCGACGTGGGTGACCTCCTCCAGGCGGTTGAACGCCAGGAAGCCGCTGGTGCCCTTGATCGTGTGGATCGTCCGGAAGATGCTGGACAGCCGCTCCCGGGAGTTCGGCTCCTGCTCCAGGGCGACGAGGTCCGTGTCCAGCTGGTCGAGGTTCTCGTGGCTCTCGACCAGGAACTCCTCGACGATGTCGTCCAGACCGTCCACTGCTGCTCTCTTCTCTCAGGTCGCTTCCGGAGCGCAGCGCTCCGACTGTCTCTATCGGCGGGGGGCGCCGGGATGTGGAGGTGAACCCGGCCGGGGCGCGCGGCGCACGCGCCCCGGCCGCGCCTCCTAGTAGGTGAAGGTGCTGACGGCGCTGCGCAGGTCGGCCGCCATGCGGGAGAGCTCGTCCACCGCGGTGCGCGTCTGGGTGAGCGCCTGCGTGGTGGAGTCGGCGGCGGCGGAGACGCCGGTGATGTTGCCGGCGATCTGACCCGTCCCGTCGGCGGCCTCCTGCACCGAGCGGCTCATCTCGTTGGTCGTGGCGGTCTGCTCCTCCACCGCGGACGCGATGGTGGTCTGCCGGTCGGAGATCTGGGCGACGATCGCGCTGATCTCGGCGATCGCGGCCACCGCCGCCGTGGTGTCGCCCTGGATCGTCTCCACGCGGCGGGCGATGTCCTCGGTGGCCTTGGCGGTCTCCTGGGCCAGCTCCTTGACCTCGTTGGCCACGACGGCGAAGCCCTTGCCCGCCTCCCCGGCCCGCGCCGCCTCGATGGTCGCGTTGAGCGCCAGCAGGTTGGTCTGCTCGGCGATGCTCGTGATCACCTTGACGACGTTGCCGATCTCGGCCGAGGACT